>PIVY01000878.1 GCA_003353795.1 bacterium | reverse complement strand
CGCACGGATCCGCGCCGTCCGGGCCAACGCGTCGGACAAGAGCCACGCCGAGCTGGACGAGTCTACGTCCCTGGACGACGGCGATCCCCATGATCTCGGCGTCCGCTACCGCGAATTGGCGCAGCGGTTACCGCAGTTGACGGTGCTTGGCGGCTGCTGCGGTACCGACCACCGTCATGTCGGCGCCATGTGTGAGGCACTGGTGTCTGCGGCCTGATCAGGTAGCTTCGTGGACCGGCCAAACAACGGCGGCGGACCTCACGGCCCGCCGCCTTCGCTTCATCGGGAATCGGCGCGCCTACTTCTTCGGCGGTGGGAAGTAGGAAAGCAGCCGCGACACGTTCTTCTGCATCGCGACGTCTTGTTCCGCCCCCGTTCCGTCCATGTCCTCCAGCGTGGTGGACGCGGTCCAGAGCCGGCGACTGGTGTGCTCGTCGACGAACTCCAGCGTGAGCACTTCCTTGTCGTCCTGCCAACCGAGGCTGTAGGAGATGAGCATCATGGGACCATTGCCGCCCTGCAGGTAGCCGCGGCCGGTAAGATCGAGGACGAT
>PIVY01000877.1 GCA_003353795.1 bacterium | reverse complement strand
ACGGTGGCTCGGTGTGGCACGGCGCCTCCTTCGTCTGCATGGAGCAGGTCGACACGGCGCAGCTTCGATGCCGCCATGTCGCGATCGGGGTCAAGCGACCATCCCCGGAAGCCGAATCATATACGCGGGCGATGTCGTCCGAACCATGCTTCCTCGAGGAGGTCCGATCATGTCACTGGTCCTTGCGACTCGACCGTCGGTTGCCGCCGCCGCACCCTGCATCGAGAGCCGTGTACGAACCGACCGTCGAGCACGCCGCGTAACCGTCATTCTGATGGGCGTGGTGCTGCTCAGCATCGCGGACCTGGTCCTCACGGTGATGCATCTGCGCACCGTGGGCATGAGCGAGACCAATCCGGTCGCCGCGTGGATCATCGAGATCACCGGCTCCTGGCTGGGGCTGACGGCCTACAAGGCGCTGACCGTCGTGGTGAGCGTCGGCGTTCTCTATCGACTGCGACGGCACGTTTCCGGTGAGATCGCCTCCTGGTGCTGCCTGGGGCTGCTGACCGGCCTGGCCTTCGTCTGGAGCCAGTACTCGCTGGTCTCCGAG
>PIVY01000876.1 GCA_003353795.1 bacterium | reverse complement strand
GACAATGAATACTGGTCCGTCCTGGTCCCGTACCGAACCACTTCTCGCGGAGTGACGACAATGGAAGCAACCGCCAGTAACCTCGTCGAACTCATCCGCCCGTTCCAGGGCAAGGTCGGCGCCACCATCCCGGTTCTTCAGGCCATCCAGACCAACATCGGCTACCTGCCGCCCGAGTCGTTCGACCTCATCGAACAGGAGATCGGGATCCCGGCAAGCAAGGCCTACGGTGTGGCGACCTTCTATGCGCAGTTCCGCATGGAACCGGTGGGTAAGCACGTCATCAAGCTGTGCGACGGCACCGCCTGCCACGTGAAGGGTAGCGAGACGATCGCTACGGCCATCCGCGACCACCTTGGTCTGGCGGCCGACGAGGTCACCACGCCCGACATGGTCTTCACCCTCGACGAGGTCGCGTGCATCGGCTGCTGCTCCCTGGCGCCGGTGCTGATGATCGGCGAGATGACCTACGGCAACCTCAACGTCGAGAAGACCCGCGAGATCATCGACGAGTATCGCGCCAAGGAGGTGCTCTAAGGGCAGGCAAACCAGT
>PIVY01000875.1 GCA_003353795.1 bacterium | reverse complement strand
GGACGGGATAGGCCCGGGCCGCACCACCGATCAGCACGCCGATCACCAGATCCTCACCCACGAGGTACTTGCCGCGTTCGGCGCGGTTGAGCGAGTCGACCTCGCCGGGTGTGATGAGCGCCGGCATCGCCAGGGGCTCGAGGTTGTCCTTGGGCATGGCCGCGGCGAGGTAGGTGCGCGGCAGGGTCAGCGAGGCGAGGTCGAAGCCGTAGGTCGTGGGGTCCTTGCCGTCGCCGATCGTCTCGTGACGGCGGCTCTTGAGCACCTCACCGATCTGCATCACGGCGACGACCACGAAGAACGCCCCGACCACCAGGGCCACCCACCAGGCGCCGCGCAGGCCGCGCCGGGGCACGTCGGTGGGATCCAGCCTCGTCATCGAGGAGTCTCCGGAGCTACAACCACGTGGTCGGCGCGCGGCGAGGCCTGCAACCAGACATCCTCCGCCCGACCCGGGCCACGGTCGGCCAGCATCAGGATGAGCGCCAGCGGCAGGTAGACCAGGCTGGCCAGGAAGACGCGCCGGGCGTCGCGGTCGCTGTGGCTGCGGTAG
>PIVY01000189.1 GCA_003353795.1 bacterium | reverse complement strand
GGGCGGAGAATCTCTACGGCGACGTTCAGGCGAGGCTCGATGCCACGCTGGCGGCGAGCCTGCCGGCGTACACTCCCGGCGATCTACCGGCCGCCGGCGATGCCGATGCTCACGACTGGCCCCTGGCCACGGCCGGTGAGACGGCGGCGATCCGATGTCGCGTGGTTCCGGTCGATGGCCAGGCGTCCTGGTGGCAGATCCACGACCGGATCGCCAGGACCGTTGCCGGAGCAGGCGGCCGCGTGCTCTGGGCCGAGCGATTGCCCCGGTCAACAGGCCGGTCCGACCAGCAGAAGCCCCGCGAACATCGGGATCTGATGCGGATCGACGTGGGCGTGGCGGCGCATCCCACCCACACGCTGCTGCTCTATCGCGCGGACACCCGGCGCCCCGAGGTCCGCTGGGGCGGCGACCCGGCGGCCGGGGCCTGGCAGCAGCTCCGTGCCCGCGCCGGCGGTCCAGTGGTGGCCGTGGTCATCGACGATTGGGGTTACCGCCGCAACGAGGCCACCGACGGGCTGCTGTCCCTGGATGTGCCGTTGACCCTGGCGGTGATGCCCGGCCTGGCCTACTCGCGCCATTTCTCCCTCCTGAGCACCGATCTCGCGTTGCCCTCGGTGACCACCGGCGCCGGTGCCGATGCCGCGGCCGGCCGCCGACGGGCCGCGGGCTGTCCGGTGACTCTGGGGCTGGGCAACGCTCCGGCACGGCTGGAGTCGCGTCGTCGCGAAATCTTTCTGCACCTGCCCATGCAGCCCCAGTCGTATCCCGATCTCGATCCTGGGCCGAAGGCCGTGATGGTGGGCATGCCTCGGGATCGCATGGCCGAATTGATTGACGAGGCGCTGCGGGCCATGCCGGCCATCCGCGGGGTCAACAATCACATGGGCAGCGCCGCCACCAGTGATCCGGCCACCATGGGCGACTTCATGGCGGTTCTCCGTGAGCGCGATCTCATCTTCCTGGACAGCCTCACCACCGCCCGATCCGTGGCCTACGATACCGCACGCGAGGCCGGGATCCCCGCAGCACGGAATCGGGTTTTTCTGGATCACGACCACCAGGACCCCGATCGGGTCCGCGAACGGCTGAGGGCGCTGGTCAAGGCGGCCAAGGCCACGGGGTTCGCCGTGGGCATCGGACATCCCAAATCGGTGACCCTGGCGGTATTGAAAGAGGAATTACCCCGGCTGCAGGCGGCCGGCGTGGTCTTCGTCACGGTCTCTGAGCTCATCGCCCTGCAAGAGCAGGCAGAGCAGCGGAAAGGCGCCTGACGCCACGTCTTGCTGGCATGGGCCGGGTCCGTGTGTTATGATTCCATCCGGCTTTTTCGGCGTAGCCTGACCTCTAGCGGTCGGGTATCCCGCGCCGGGACGTTTTTTTTTGCCCTGGGTTCGCCGGCGATGACCGGTAATCCGTCCCGATTAGGCGCCAGCGGACTGGTCCGCCCGGTGCCAGGAGACTCGCAATGAATCGATCCATGCAGATCAAGGGGGCCATCTGCCTCGGTGTCCTCTTGCTGTCCGTCTACCTGCTGTTGCCCACGTTCAAGGCCATCGGCTACGGGGCCGAGCAGAGGGAGGCGGCCAAGTCGGATCCCGACTTGAAGGCCCAGATCGACGCCACGGATGCCAAGGCTATCCGTCGCGGCCTCGACCTCCTCGGCGGCATGTACCTGGTGCTCGAGGTCGACACGGCCGACATGGAACCTGCGCAGGCTGAGGACGCCAGGGCCCGGGTGCGAGAGATCATCTCGAACCGGGTCGACCAGTTCGGTGTCAGCGAGCCGTCGATTCAGTTGGTGGGCGAGAGCCGGATCATCGTCCAGCTGCCCGGCCTGCAGGATCCCGAGCGCGCCAAGAATCTCATCGGCCGTACAGCGCGCCTGGAATTCCGGATCGTGCACGAGCCTGATGCCACGCAGGTGGCGGTCGAGAAGCTCGATGCCGCCTTCCGTGCGGCCGGGACGCCCGATCCCGTGGATACCGACGAGCCCACCGAGACCGGCGACGAGGCGGCGACGGATTCCGGCGACACCGACGTGGCCGTGGCTGCGGACGACTCGGTGGCCGACCCGTACACCGACCTCCCCGAGCAGGGTGAGGCGCCGACCGCCGACCAGGACGCCGCGCGAGAAGAACTGCGCAAGCAGTATCCGTTCTCCTCGCTCCTGATTCCGCTGCAGTTCCCGTACTTCCTGGTGCTGGAGAAGGACGTGGCCGCGGTGGAGCAGATGCTCACAGCTCCCGAGGCCAAGGTCATCGGCCGCGACATGGAGTTCCAGCTGGGCATGGATCTCGAGCCTCTCGGCGACGGCCGCATGGGTCGTTACCTGTACCCGCTGGAGACGAGGGTGGCCCTGGCCGGCGACCGTCTCACCGGCTCACGTGAACGGCCCGACCAGAACAAGCCCGGCAACTGGAACATCGGCTTCGACCTCGATCGCAAGGGCGCCCGCCAGTTTGCCAAGGTAACCGGCGAAAACGTCGAGCGATTCCTGGCCATCTCCCTCGACGGCCGGGTCAAGAGCGCGCCGCGCATCAACAGCCGGATCCCCAATGGTTCGGGCGTCATCGAGGGGCCGCACACCATCGCGCAGGCCAGCGACCTCTCGCTGTTGCTGCGAGCCGGTGCGCTGCCTGCCGACGTGTCCATCGCAGAGGAGCGTACGGTCGGACCGAGCCTCGGCTCGGACTCCATCAACCAGGGTGTGAAGGCCGCCATGTGGGGTTCGATCCTCGTGGCCATCTTCATGATTATCTACTATCGCGGAACGGGACTCATCACCGTGGCCGCTCTGGTCAGCAACATCCTGATCCTCATGGCGGTGCTGGCGCAGTTCGGTCTGGTGCTCACGCTGCCGGGCATCGCGGGCATCATCCTGACCGTGGGTATGGCCGTGGACGCCAACGTGCTGATCAACGAGCGCGTTCGCGAGGAGCTGCGCAAGGCCAAGACGGTCCGCGCCGCGATCCAGGCGGGATACGCCAACGCCACGCGCACCATCATCGACGCCAACGTCACCACGCTCATCGTGGGCATGGTGCTCTGGAACTTCGGATCGGGCCCCGTCCAGGGCTTCGCCGTGACGCTTTGTATCGGTATCATCACCTCTGTGTTCACGGCCCTGGTCCTGACCCGGGTGATCACGGAATTGGTGCACCGGAATGCTGGCCAGCAGAAGGTTTCGATCTGACCCGAGGCACGTTCGCCCGGTCCAGGACTCGTTTATCTGGTTAAGGAAGGTTTAGCCGGTCATGGAATTCTTTCGCGATTCGAAGATCAACTTCGTGGGGGCCATGAAGCCCGCGTTCTCCCTGTCGGTCGTCCTCCTGCTCGCGGCGGCCGTGTCGTTGATCCTTCACGGCGGTCCGCGCCAGAGCATCGACTTCACCGGCGGCACCGACGTCCAGGTGCGTTTCGAGCCGGCGCCCGACATCTCCGAGATCCGGGACGTGCTGGCCGCCGCCGGCATCGAAGGCGCCCAGGTCCAGGAGTTCGGCGCGGTCAACGAGTTCCTCGTGCGTGCGCCGGAGATGGAGGAGGACCTGCTGAACGCCTCGCAGGTGCTGCTGGCGGCCATGCGCGACAACATGCCGGGATACGACATCGAGCTGCGGCGTGAGGAATCGGTGGGGCCCAAGGTCGGTGGCGAGCTGCGCTCGGCGGCGGCCAATGCCATTGCCCTCTCGCTGGTGCTGATCGTGATCTACATCTGGTTCCGATTCGTGTTCCGCTACGGCATTGCAGCCATCGTGGCGCTGGTCCACGACGTGGTGCTCACCCTGGGTGTGTTCTCGCTGCTGGACCTGGAGGTGTCGCTGTCGGTGATCGCGGCCTTCCTGACCATCATCGGCTACTCGCTCAACGACACCATCGTGGTGTTCGACCGCATCCGTGAAAACATGAAGCTGCGCCGCAAGGAGAGCTATCGCGACGTGATCAACCGCTCGATCAACGAGTGCTTGAGCCGGACGATGCTGACCTCGCTGACGACCTTCTTCGTGGCCTTCACCCTGTACCTGTTCGGTGGCCCGGTGATTCACGACTTCGCGTTCGCGCTGAGCTTCGGCGTGGTCATCGGTACCTACTCGTCCATGTTCATCGCCAGTCCGGTGCTGGTGTTCTGGTACGAGCGCTTCATCGCCGAGCGGAAGCGGGCCGGCGCCGAGATGTAGTCTCCAGCGCTGAGAAGTCGCGCCAGCGACGAGGAACCGTCATCACGCCCCCGGGTTCATCGGCCCGGGGGCGTTTTTCTGGTCAGTGTTCACCGATCACGCTAGAATCCGCCGGTCGACCCGGGGCCGATCACGATTCCACGTGGCGGCCGCTTCCTCGAAAGGACCTGGCGCGATGCCGCGTGCGATCCCCCGCTGGCCCGTTCTGGTCACCGGCCTGACCCTGGTCGCTGCGGCCGTGGTCACCGCTCGCATGGTGGGCGGCGTCGAGGAAATGGCGCCGTGGCTTGCGGCCGTCGCCGCCGTGGGTACGGCCGCGGCATTCCTGGCGTCTCGACGGGCGGCGCGATCCGCACCGTGGCTCGCGCTCGCGGGTCTGTTCGCCGTGCTGCTGGTGGTTCAACTGGTGCCGATCGCGACCGGGCGTGAAGATGGATCCGTGTGGCAGCAACGCCAGGAGTCGGCGGCCCGGACTCTCCTGGAAGCCGAGGTTGCGGCCACCCGGAGTCGGCACACCGAGTTTGCCGCCTTCGCTGCCGACCTGGCCGCCGCCGCGCGTGCCGACAGCCTGGTCACCACCGGCCCCTTCGCCACCTGTGCTCTCTGGGCCGCGCGCTGGCCGGACCGTGTGGGCAACGATTCTCCTGACAGCGTGGCCGTGGTGCTCTGGCGGGGCGGCGAGCGCCTGGCGTGGGCCGGCCAGGTCATTCCGGCCGGCGAGCCGTCGGCCGTCCGGGCGCAGCCGCTCGTGCACGACGAACACTGGTGGGTGTTGCGCGAACTGGTGCCCATGCCGGGTGAGCCTGGAGGCTGGGTGGAATGCCAGTTGCGTCTGGCGCGTGTGAATGACCGTCCCGGGGATCGCCGCACCGCCGCTGGCGGTGTGCACCGGAGCTTGGTACGCGACACCCGTCCGGCCATCCTGCGCAGCCAGGGCGATGCTAGCCGGGGCCTGCGTCTAGCGCAGGACGTGTTGCTCGGTCCGGCCGATTTCCAGGGAGCCCGTTCGCGCCTTCGGCTCGAGGTGCAGGTGCCGCCGCGATCGCTGCAGGAAGATCGTCATGGCGCCGGAATCGGGCTGGTCCGCAATCTCGCCCTCGGGGCCGCCATCGTGCTGTGGGCCTGGTTGTGCGGGGGCGCCCCGGCATTCTGGGGTGCGGCCTGGCTCGCGAGAGCGTTCTTCGCGCAGGTCGACTTCTTCCGCGGGTTGGGCGCCCTGGTCCCCGCCGAGCGACTGCCGGCAGCGCCTGGAGAACCGGCCAGTCTGCTGGATCCCGCCTACTTCGCCACGTCGTTCGGAGGCGGCTGGCTGGCCACCGGCGCCGACGCCCTGCTGACCGCCGTGCTGGCCCTGAGTACCGCCACGTGGGTCTGGCGCCGCCTGCGTCGACGAGCGGCAGTGCCGGCGTCCGTGTCGCCGACGCGGTGGCGCCTGTTGTATCTGGTCCCGGCCGGGGTCGCCGTGGCCCTCGGGCTGGGACGTCTCTGGCATGAGATCGCCGCCAATGCCAACGCCCGGCTCATCGGTCTGCAGATTCCTCTGGATTCCTGGACCTTCTGGGCCCTGCACGCTGTGATCCTCATGCTGTCGCTGGCCGTCGGGACGCTGTTGCTGCTCCTGGTCGTGCGCCTGCTTGGGAGCGAACCCTGGGCACGCGTGCCGGCCTCGCGCCCATTCTGGCTGGTCGGCGGATTGCTGCTGGCGGTGCTGTTCAACTACGCCGTCCTGGCGCGCGCGTACGGGGAAGCGGAGCGCGACTGGTTGCAGCGCAAGGCCGACCAGATCGTGGAGCCACAGGATGACTGGATCAGCTTCCTGCTGGAAGACGTGCTGGGGGAGATGGCCCGGAACGACCACGAGACCGAGGATCCCGCCGCCGCCGGTGGTGGACGCGGTGCCTTGAGCCGCGATCTGCCGGCCTACCGACTCTGGCACGGGTCCGCGGTGCGGGACCTGAGCCTGCCGGCCCTGGTCGAGGTTCTCGATGCAGACGGCGAGACCACCAGCCTCTTCGCCACCGGCTTCCTGCGGGATTTCGGCTACGAGATCCTCGAACGCAGCCCCTGGTGGAGCCTGGCAGAGTTCGGCGAGGAAGGCGGCGGCCGGATCGGCGTGATGCTGCAGGACGAGGTGCGCCGGTACCCCACGGGTCGTGAACGGATCCTACGAGGCGAGATTCCTCGCGATCGGGATCGCGGCTGGCTGCGCCTCGAACTGCCGGTCCAATCGTTGCGCATCTCGACCCTGTACACCCGCCTGGCCGGCGTCCAGGATCTGCGCTCGGACGGAGGTTATCGGCCACGCCTGGAATTCGACCGACCCCTGCTGCTGCTGCGCGGCAATGACGAGCGGTGGCTCGACGCGGGATTCGGCGACCTGCCCGATCCCGCCGGCGAGCGCCTCATCGCCGAGCTTCGCGACGGTCGGCGGGAATGGGCGGTCATCGACATCGACGGTCACGGCTGGCTGTGCCGCTGGGCTCCGCTACCCGAGGGGTTCCAGACCTCGCCCGGCGAGGGATTCCTGCTCGGGTTGCAAAGGCGCGGCGCCGTGGAACTGATGCTGGACGTTGGCCGACTGCTGCTCCTGGACGTGCTGCTGGTCGGCGCCTGGTTTCTGGGACTCTCGGCCATTCGCCGCCGCCTGCAGTGGTTGCCCGGTTTCCAGGGGCGTTTCCTGCTGGGCTACCTCGTCATCGGCGTGGTCCTGTTGCTGGTGGCCGGCAGCCTGGCCGATCGTCAGACATTCCAGCGTATCGATCGTGAAGCCCGTGGTCGCACCCGCGACGGTCTGGTCACCGCTCTCGGCCAGCTCCGCGGGTTGCTGGCCGAACAGGCGCGGGCCCTGGCGGGCAGCGACTACCTGGCGGACATGCTCACCGGACAGGTTTCCGACGATCGCCCGGTGGGGCCGTTCGCCGTGCGCCAGGGCATGGTCTTCGGCGCCGATGGCGAACTGCTTCTCGACGAGACCCTCAGCGATCTCGACACCCAGGAGGCGGCCCTGTTGCTGGAGGCGGCCCGCGAGGGCCCCCTGGTCGCCATCCAGCAGCCGGACGGGCTCTATCTGGGGGTGCTCATCCCCATCGATCTGGACGCCGGTCGCGAGACTCCCGGCGGTGCCGGCGCTTTCTTCTATCGCCAGCGCGTGGACGACCAGCTGTTGCCCGGGCTGGCCGACGTGGTCGGCGGCGAGATCACCCTGCGACTCAATGGCGAGGTCCTCGACGCGAGTCATCCGGGTCGGGTGTTCAGTGGCGAGAACCCGTTGCTGGCGCCGCCCGACATGATGGCCTGGTTCCGCCGGCACCCCACGCAACCCCGGTTGCAGGCCCGCGCCTCGGGTCTGGCCTTCACCGGCGCCATGGCGTTGCCCGCCGTGGTCTTGGCGGAGGATGGACGGCTCGTTCGGCACAATCTGCCCGCCGTCCTGGCGGTGGATTTTCCTGATCGCGAGCGCGACTACGTGGGGCAGCGCCGGCGCATGGCGCTCTTCCTGGCCGGCCTGATCACCTTGCTCCTGCTGACCGCCTTCGGCCTGGCCATGGTGCTGACCTGGAACATCTTCGAACCACTGCGAGTGCTGTTGGGCGCCACGCGCCAGCTCGCGGCGGGCGACTACTCGGCTCCGTTGCCGCCGCCGGGCGGCGACGAGGTGGGCCGTCTCTCGGCTGGGTTCCGTGGTATGCGCGATCAGCTCCACGCCGCCCAGGCCAGTCTCGAGGCCCGCGAGCGATTCCTGCGCGCGGTGCTGGACCGGGTGCCTGTAGGTGTCCTGGTCTGGGAGCCGCAGGGTCGGTTGGCGGCCTGGAATCCCGCCGCCACCGACATCCTGGCTCGATTCTATCCGGACCTACCCGAGCGGGGCGATCCTCCCGCCGCCCGCGAAGCCTGGGCCGCGCGCCTGCTGGCCGATCTGTCGCGGTGGCTCCGCGGCCCTGCCGGCGAGATGCACAGCGCCGACGGCAAGCGCACCCTCCGGGTCGGTCGCGCCCCGGTGGAACTGGGAGCCGAGACGCCCCATCAGCTCCTGGTCTGCGAGGATCTCACCGACTTCCTGGCTGCCAAGAAACTGGCGCTCAACGCGGAACTGGCCCGTCAGGTCGCTCACGAGATCAAGAATCCGCTGACGCCGATCCAGCTCTCGGTCCAGCTCTTGCAACAGGCGTATGCCGACCGGCACCCCAAGCTCGATTCCATCGTGGCTGACGCCATTCAGCGGATCCTGGAGCAGGTGGCGCTGCTGCGCACCATCGCCGGCGAGTTCTCTCTCCTCGGCCGTCCGGGAGATCTGGATTGCCAGCCACTGGACCTGCCGGCCCTGGTTCGCGACCTGGCCGCCGGCTACCGCAACGAGGAACTGGATGGTGGACCGCGGGTTCAGGTGGAGACCGCCGAGGTTCCGCCGGTGCTGGCTCATCGAGACTCGCTGCTCAAAGTTCTGGGCAATCTGATGCAGAACAGCCTGGATGCGGCGGGTTCGGCGGAGCGTCTGGAGGTGTCCGTCGGCTGGGTCGTGGAACCCGAAAGAGTGGTGCTCGTATGGGTCGACAATGGGCCGGGGATCACCGCCGACGTGGCCGGTCGTCTGTTCGACCCCTATTTTTCCACCAAGAGCAAGGGAACGGGCCTCGGACTCGCCATCTGCCGCAACTTGCTCGACAAGATGGGCGGGACCATCAGCCTGGCCAACCGCACCGACACCGACGGCGCCCAGGCCACCATCGAATTGCCGCGCGCCGATGCGGTCGCGCAACAGGATCGCGAGTCTTCCCCGACCGGATGAGAGCGACATGAAGCGAGCCGACCACCATCGCAGCCCGCGGTTCCTGCGCATCTCCGCCATGCTGGTGCTGGGCGTGTGTCTCGCGGCGTCCGTCGCGCCGGCGGCGGTCGTGGAAGGCGAGTCGCCCGAGATCCGCATCGCGCGGCTGCGCTACGCCGGCGGCGGCGACTGGTACTGCGATCCGAGCAGCCTTTCCAACTGGCTTCGCGAGTTCCAGAGGCGCACGGGTATCCCGACGGCCGGAAGCGAGGCCGTGGTCACCCTGGACAGCGAGGATCTCTATCGCTACCCGCTGCTCTACGTCTCGGGACACGGACGCATCGCCCTCGACGACGCCGAGATCGGCGAGCTGCGACGCTGGCTCGATGCCGGCGGATTCCTGTTCGCCGA
>PIVY01000874.1 GCA_003353795.1 bacterium | reverse complement strand
GCTGGACGCATGGGCGACGTCGACCTGGCCCTGCGGGCCGGCCCAGGCCACCTTCCAGTTGATCAGGCGCAGGAACTCGAGACCCGCGAAGACGCGGGCAAGGTTGATCTGGACCCATTCCTGATCGATCACCCGCCGGCCGTCGGCTCCCTTCGTCCGCTGGGCCCACTGGCGACAGCGGATGAACGAGCCCTCCAGCATGCCGGGCGAGCAGATGGTGACGCGCTCGTGGTTGAGCTGACTGGTAATCAACTTCCAGCCCTTGTTCAGGCCGCCGACCATGGCGCTGGCCGGGACGCGCACGTTGTCGAAGAAGGTGGTGCAGATGTTGTGCTCCGAGAGCAGGTGCATCTCGTCGATCGCGATCCCGGGCGTATCCATGGGCATGACGAACATGCTGATGGCCGCGTGTTTGGCGGCGTTCGCGTCGGTGCGGGTCGCCAGCCAGATGTAGTCGGCGTCGCTGGCCGGGGTGGTGAAGACCTTCTGGCCGTTGAGCACGTAATCGTCACGATCGCGATCGGCCCGCGTCGTGAGGGCCGTCAGGTCGGTA
>PIVY01000873.1 GCA_003353795.1 bacterium | reverse complement strand
ACCCTGCCCGCCGGCCCCCTGGCGCGCTTCTACCAGTGGTTCGAGCTGGCGGCCAACGACTCGGCGCTGTTCGAGATCTCTGTCGACGGCGGCGACTGGGTGCAACTCGGCGGCTTCACCACCACGGCCGACTGGGCGCCTTACGTGAGCAACCTCGCTGCCTACGCGGGTCAGAACGTCCGCTTCGCATTCCACCTCAAGGACTACAATGATGGCGTCCAGGCAGAAGGCTGGTACGTCGACAGTTTCGAGATCCTCAACATGCCCGTGGGCGGCCCCGAGGCGCCGGTGTTCCACGACGTCACCTACTCGGCCGACACGCCGGTGCTGACCTGGGACATCGTCGCCACCGACCACGAGTACATGGCGGTCTATGCCGGTCACTTCGACGCCTACGTGCCCGACTTCGGCAACCGCATCGCGCTCACGACGGACGATCCTTACCTGGACGTCGCGCGCCCGGGCTGGCGCTCCGGATATTACATCTCGTCGGTCAACGATCTGTGGCAGGAGAGCGATCTGGTGGCGCCGGGCGAGGTCATCGGTGTCGAGGA
>PIVY01000872.1 GCA_003353795.1 bacterium | reverse complement strand
CCATGTTCATCGTCGAGATCGCCACCGGCACCGGTGAGGCGCCCGCGGCCGAGGCTGCTTCGTCCAGGCGATCTGCTGGCGCGACGATCTCCCACAGCGAGACGAGGTCCCGGTTGTGGGCGATGCAGTGCTGGTGTGCCTGGCCAGGTACGCCGGCAGAACAGACGACGAAGCGCATGCCCCGAGCTGCGAGTGCCGCCACGCGTTCGAGGTGGCAGGGCAGCTCGAGGTCGGCCAGTGGGATCCTCACCTGCTCGATGCCCAGGTCCCAGAGGGCGAGCAGCACCGAGTCATCCCGCACGATCCTGCGCTGGAATGGATCGAGATCACCCGCCGGCAGGTCGACTCGTCGTGCCCAGGGCCCGTCCAACCACACGCCAACAGCGCAACGGGGCGGCGCCCCGGTAGGCCGACCGGCACGGACCAGCTCGACCGTGTGCCCTCCGGAGCTGATGTGCACCGTGAAGAACCCGAGCTTGTCGGTGTCATTTCGTCCGTTCTCATCTGCCGGGACGGTGGCGTGGAGCTCGCTATACTCCGGCCGGGTGAACGCC
>PIVY01000871.1 GCA_003353795.1 bacterium | reverse complement strand
GAACCGCCGGCAGTGTTGTCGGCGGGATGTGGCGTTTGGGGGATGGGGCCGGGCGACTTGTTTTGGAACTCTTGTACGCCGTTCCTCCGATTCCGCGCTGAGTCGCACCGGTCACGCCTACTTCACCAGCGCCATTCTCCTTGTCTCGACATATCCCCCGGCGTCCAGCCGGTAGAAGTAGGTTCCCGACGGTAGTTCCAGCCCACCCTTGCCGCGACCGTTCCAGACGACGGCATGCGGTCCGGCCGGCTGCTCCTGCACCACGACGAGGCTGGCCACCAGGCGCCCGGTGACGTCGAAGACACGCAGGCTGACCGCGGCCGGCGCCGCGAGGTCGTAGCTGATGGTGGTCGACGGGTTGAATGGGTTGGGATGATTCTGGTCCAGCCTGGCGATCCCGGGCAGCGAATCGCCGACGGCGACCAGGTGCGGCAGCCGGGTCAGCGTCAGGGTCTCGGTCGTCGACACCTCGCCGACGAGATCCTCGTACTCGGGCGGGCAGTCGCTCTCGCCGCAGTCGAGCCAGACGAAGGGGTACCATTCCTCGAACAGGT
>PIVY01000870.1 GCA_003353795.1 bacterium | reverse complement strand
GAAGACCTGAACTCGGCGATTGTAAGAGTCGGCGACGTAGATGCGACCGCCTCTGGTGATGTGAATGCCCGCGGGCAGCCAGAACTCTCCCGGCGCCGCGCCGGGCCGGCCGAAGTACAGCAGGATTCCTCCCTCCTCATCGAAGATCTGCACGTTGCCGAACAGCGCGTCCACCGCGTACAGGTGGCCGTCGTCGTCCACCGCCACGCCCTTCGGCCGCGTCAGAGCGCCGGGGCCGTCGCCCGCCCCGCCGACGGTGGCCAACACCCGGCCCTCGGGCGACAGCACCTGAACGCGGAAATTGAGCGTGTCGCTGACGTACAGCCGTCCCGTGGAATCGACTGTCAGGTGAGTGGGGAAGTTGAAGAGCCCGCGCTCGTTGCCGCGCCCGCCGACCGAGCGCACCACCGCGCCGTCGGCGTTGAGCGCCACGAGTCGGTGAGCGCCTGTATCCGCGACCCACAGAAGGCCTTGGCCTGCATTGCCGGGCTTCCCCCTGCACTGGCTTCACGGGCAATCGGAATCACGATGTTCCGGGCGGCCCCGGGCAGCGA
>PIVY01000869.1 GCA_003353795.1 bacterium | reverse complement strand
GGTGTAGGCGCGTGGCGTTCCGTCGGGCAGGAAGGCCACCCAGGTGGCCAGGTTGCCGTCGGGTTGCTCGAATGTGCTGGCCGCCGCGGGGGGCGCGCCGGCTGTTCCACCGGGGTCGCCCATGGCGCGGTCCGAAGCCAGGCTATGACCCCAGAAGGTCGAGCCCTCGGGCGGATAGTTCACCTGAGTGAAGCGCTCTCCGTTATCGATCCGGCCGTCATCATCGAGGTCGTGGATCGAGAGTGCGGCCACGGGAATTCCCTGCGAGTTGGTGACGGCATCGCCATTGCGGTCCTTCGAGAGGAAGACCAGCACGGTCTCGCGGCTGCGAATGGCCTCGGCCCGGCTGACCATCAAGATGTCCGCGAGGGCGCGGGCGGTGTCACGGCCGCGTTGGTTGCGCAGCCATCCCTGCATGCTGGTCATGCCCAGCGCGAGGATCGTGCCGGCGATGACGACCACCACCATGATCTCGATTAGCGTGAATCCGCTCTCTTGGCTCGTCCGGTTTGCTCTCGTCATGTGCATCTCTCTTTCGATCTCTACTTGCTTCAG
>PIVY01000868.1 GCA_003353795.1 bacterium | reverse complement strand
TGCGGCCGCGCCGAAGAATGCAGGGCGCCGGGATGCTCGTGCAACCAGAATACAAACGACAACGAGGAACCTGACGCAAATGCCGAATAATACGCAAAATCTCCGACCCGCAGTCGTCCTCGTAGCCGACCGCACGCTCAGCGCGCGATACAAAGTCCTTTTCGAGGGCATATTCGCCACGATGCAGACCTCAAAGGCGCCCGAGTTGGCGATGCGATGTCTCCTGTCGCCGAAAATGCCTGTAGATTCCGCCGGCCGGGCTCTTGCCGTACCGCTGGGCCTGCGGCGAGTTCAGTCATCCATCCTGGACCAGACCGAACTTGGCCCCGACGATGTGGTCTGCACCACACCCGAGGCACTCGGTAAGCTGCTCGGTCCCTGGACGAAAGTCGTCGGCGTGAGCTCCTCCGATCCGCTCGGACACGGAATGAGCAACACAACAACAACCGCCTTCTGGGGCGGCGAGCTGTACACCGCCCGCTGGACCAGGCGGATGATGCACAAGATCAAAGCCGCCAAGGACAAGTTTGGTTTCACGGTAGTCGCCGGCGGCGC
>PIVY01000867.1 GCA_003353795.1 bacterium | reverse complement strand
TTCGTGCCCGATGCCTTCGTTCCCCTGAGCCGCTTCGTCCTGGCGAACCCCGGCCCCGAGCCCTACGCCATCCTGCTGCCGGTCCGGCCGGACCTCCTGACCTACCTCTCCGGCATCGGCGCCACCCTGCAGGTGGCCTGTACGACGGGTGGCGCGGTTACCTACGACGCCCCCGACTTCGTCTCGGTGAGCCAGGGGCTGGTCGTGTATGCCACGGCGCAGATCCAGGATTGCGTGGTGGTCGCGAGCACGTCCACCGGCATCTTCGAGAACGACTATCCGCTCGTCACCCACTGGGATATCCAGCTGAACGGCGGCCGCGGCGGCTTCGCGCTCGGGGCGAGCGACGATGTGCCGCACATCCTGGCCGACGACAGCGATCCGTACGTGTACCGCTCGGACTACGCCATCTTCTCGGACGATCCATACCGGAACCCTCCGGTGCTCGACAACGAGACCATGATCGGCGAGAACTTCGCCCTCGGGGCGATCACCGAGCTGGGGGCGGTGAGCGATTCGAACACCGTGCTCGAGGCCACCGGCTTTCCGGTCATT
>PIVY01000866.1 GCA_003353795.1 bacterium | reverse complement strand
GGTGTGCCGACGGCGTGGGGTTCGGGGCCTTCGGAGCGGATGGAGATGGGGTGGGTGAGTTGGAGTGCCCAGTGGAAGAGGTCGACGTAATGGCATGCCATGTCGCCGAGGGTGCCGGTGCCGTAATCCCAGAAGCGGCGCCAGTTGCCGGGATGGAGGCCGTCGCAATAGGGTCGTGGCTGGGCGGGGCCCTGCCAGAGATCCCAGTTGAGGTGGGCGGGTGGTGTTTTGGTTTCGCCGAAGCGGCCGTTGGACCAGCTCTTGCCACACCAGACGTGGACTTCTTTGACGGGGCCGATGGCACCGCTCTGGACGAGTTCGACAACGCGGCGATAGTTCTCGCCGGCGTGGATTTGCGTTCCCATCTGGGTGGCTAGTTTATTTTCAACGGCGAGATTTTCGAGGGTGCGACATTCGTAGACGGAATGGGCGAGTGGTTTTTCGCAGTAGGTGTGGTAGCCGGCGCGGAGAGCGCGGGCGGCGGCGGGCGCATGATGATCGTCGGGGGTGGCGACGAGGACGGCGTCGATGTCTTTTTGCTTTTCGAGCATGACGC
>PIVY01000865.1 GCA_003353795.1 bacterium | reverse complement strand
GCCGCCGCCCCTACGCCCGCAAACGAAGGACCCGCAGCAGAGCCGGCAACAGCAGCAACGTCGCAGCCAGGCATCCCACGATACTGAGTACGACCAGTCCCCCGAGGCGTGCATTCGCCGGCACCTGCGACAGCGTCAATATGCCGAAACCGAGCGCCACCGCCACGGCATCGATCATGATCGCCGGACCCGTCGCTGCCACCGCGTCACCCACCGCCGCCTCCACGTCGAGTCCGCTCGACCGCGCACGGCGATACCGCTCGAGAAGATGGATCGCGAAGTCGACACCGATGCCCAGCGTCATGCCGGCGAACATCGAAGTCGCCACGCCCAGCGGCATGCCGACCAGGCCCATGACGGCAAAGTTGACGAGCACGGCAAGAGCGCACGGCACGACCGCCAGGAAGCCAAAGCCTACCGACCGCCCCAGAATGGAAGCCACCACCAGAATCCCCACGAGAGATATCAGTAGCGACCGCGTCTGAGTCTTGACGATCGCCTGAATCAACGTCTGGCTGACCGCCACGTCACCGGCGAAGGAAAGCTTCACGCCCTC
>PIVY01000864.1 GCA_003353795.1 bacterium | reverse complement strand
CCTGACGCCTGGCCTGATCGACGCGCACACCCACCTGAGCCTGGCCGGCGACGGCCGCTCCTACGTCGAGATGTTCTCGGAGACCGACGAGATGATGGTGCTCACCGGGGCGCTGAACCTGCGGCGCCACCTAACAGCCGGCATCACCACCATCCGCGAACACGGAGCCCGCAATATGGTCGGCTTCGCCCTCGAAGAAGGACTCCAGCGCGGCTACATCCCCGGCCCGCGCGCGCTGGTCAGCGGACGGTCTATCACCTGCACCGGCGGCCACTTCCACATGTGCAACGAAATCGCCGACGGCGAAGAGGAGATCCGCCGCTCTGTGCGCCGTCTGGTGCACCAGGGAGCCGACCACATCAAGATCATGGCCTCCGGCGGCGGCACCGCAGGCACCATTCCCGGCCGCGCCTCCTACTCGGTCGCCGAACTGCACGCCGCCGTGCACGAAGCCCACCACTTCCATCGTCTGACCGTAGCCCACTGCCGCGCCAGAGAATCGATGCAGCGCGCGGTGGAAGCCGGCATCGACCTGCTGCAGCACGCCGAGTTCCTGGA
>PIVY01000863.1 GCA_003353795.1 bacterium | reverse complement strand
ATCGCCGCCGATTCGTCCGGCCAGATGTGGCTCGGTGGTGAGGACTGCGGCCTGCTGCGCTACGAACCGGCAATCCGCCAGGCCTACGCCTTCGGCAATGACCTCGCCACCCCCGACTACATTCAGACGACCAAGATCCAGGCCCTGCTCGTCGACGCTGCTGGCGTCGTCTGGGTGGGTCATGACCTCGGCGCCAGCCTGCTCGACACCAACGCCAAGCCGATCTACCACTTCAGCCATCGGGTCGACGACCACAACTCGCTCAGCAACAGCACCGTCTGGTCGCTGTGCGAGGACCGCGACGGGCTGGTCTGGATCGCCACCGAGAACGGCCTGAACCGATTCGATCCGCGCACCGGCGAGTTCGAGCATCTGTTGGCCGACCCGGACGATCCCGGCCGTCCCAGCAATGACCGCATGATCGTCATCAAGGAAGATCTCGACGGCCGTATCTGGCTCGGCAATTCCCTCGGCGGTCTCGACTTCTACGATCCTAGGACCGGCCACCTCCGCCATTTCGCGCAGGACTCCACGGGCCGCCACGGCGCCCCCAGCCAA
>PIVY01000320.1 GCA_003353795.1 bacterium | reverse complement strand
CCCAGCCCATGGGGTGCAGCACGTTGAAGCCCCGCATGCGCTTTAATCGCGACACGATGTCCGTGGCCGTGTAGCCCTCGGGATGCCCCACGTGCAGGCCCTGGCCCGACGGATAGGGGAACATGTCGAGCACGTAGTACTTGGGCTTGTCGCTGGTATCGGGCGTCTTGAAGGTGCCGTGCTCGTCCCAGTACTGCTGCCACTTGGGCTCGATGGACGCGGGATCGTAGGCCATGGTCTTCGTCCTTGCTTGCAGGCGGTGGTAGGAGACAGGCAAATATAGCGTTCGGGGGCGATTTCTCAACGAATCCGGCCGGCTGGAGCGATTCGCGCCAGGATACGGGCGGGACTCGACGGGCGCCAGGACTCGTGGCAGAATGCCGGGCGAGCCGCCTCGAACCGGGAGACACCGACCATCGACCAGCACGATCCTACCCGGGCCGGCCTCGAGTTCCGGTTCCTCGGCCGCCGCCACCTCGCCCTGGAGATGGCGGTGCTGTTGCAGGCCGCGTGGCGCGTGCTCGTGGGCGCGGGACTGGCCACGGACGCCGGCTTCGATGCGCTCAGTCCGGGCGGCCTGGCGGGACTGTTTGGCGGGCTGATCCTGCTGACGGGCTACCTGATCCGCGGCGCGCCGCCGGGCGGCCGACGCCTCGCCATCTGGATCACAGCCGGCGTCCTCGTTTCCCCCGTACTCGAACTCGCGGTAGCCGGCCCGTTTGTCGGCCCGGGGTTCGCCGTCGGGAGCGGTATCGTGGCCTTTTCGCTGGCGGCGGCGCCTCGCGACCGGTCGCGCGGATCCGACGACTGGCGCGTCCGCGTCGGCCTCGTGCTACTGGCCGTGGCCCTCGCCGTGGTCGCCATGAGCGAACTGGCCAACGTGCTCGCCCGTCGCACCGATTTCACGACCTTCCTCGAGGCGGCCCGCGCCCTCACCGGCGGACTCGACCCCTACGCCGTTTCCGGCGGCGCCTACCTCTACCCGCCGACCTTCGCCGCCCTGCTGGCTCCGCTGCTCGCCGTACCCGTGACTGCGGCCAGCCTCCTCTGGTTCTCGTTGAAGACGGCGTGGATCATGCATTGCCTGGCCCAGATCTTCGCCATGCTCGTTCCCGACGAACTGACGGTGGGCAAGCGCTGGGCCCTGGCCACGGGCGTACTCCTGGTCACGGCCACCTTCTGGGTCGCCGACCTCCAGTACGGAAACACCAACGTGGTGATCCTGGCGCTTTGCGTGGGCGCCGTGGCCGCCGATCTGCGCGACCGCGCCTGGCTCGCCGGCCTGCTGCTGGCGCTGGCGGTCACCATCAAGCTCACGCCGGTTGTGCTGCTGGGCTGGTTCCTGGCGCGACAGCGCTGGCGCGCCATGATCTTCACCGCCGCCGCTCTCGTGGTGTGGAACGTGCTTCCGTTCCTCTGGCTGGGCGACACGGCGACCACCGCATGGCGCAGCTACGTCGATTCCGGCATCGAAGCCAAGCTGGTCGATCGTCTCGACCAGCCTGACAATCAATCGCTCTGGGCGTTGCTGGTCCGCTCGTTGCCATCGCTCTCCATCAGCCAGATCAGGCCCATCTGGTTGGCCTGCTGCGCCGCCCTCGGCCTGGGGACGACCGTGATCGCCTGGCGCGTCGCCCGCGGCGGCCGGCTCATGCAGGCCACCACCGCGGGCATGTTCCTGGTGGTCGCCCTGCTGGTATCACCGGGCAGCTGGGTGGTTCACTTCTCGCTGACCACGCTGGCACTGGCGGCGCTGCTTCGATGGTGCCTGGAGCGCAGTGTCGTGTGGTGGTGGATGGTATTCGCCGCGATCAACCTGGTGTTCTCGGCGGGCAAGATCTGGCGCTGGTCCGTGCGTCTGGCCACGAGTCAGTCGTGGTTCTGCTGGGCGGCGCTGGCGCTGGTGTTGGCGCTGGGGTGGATTGCGGCCCGGGAGCCGGTCGCCCCGGCCAGCGCCAGACAGCAACCCAGCACCAGGTAGAGCAGGATCTCCACCTCGTCGTCCGTCTGGTAGACCTGGAACATGCCGGCCACCGAGATCCCGATCTGCACGGCCACAGCCCCCAGCATCATCCAGCTGCCAGGGCCACCGCGTCGCCACCCTGCCCAGCAGACCCGGGCGATCGCCACCAGCATCCACACAGCAGCGCCAAGACCGAGCAGCCCCGCATTGACGGCGTGCATGAGGAAGTCGTTGTGGCTGTGGGCCCGCGATTCGTAGTAGCCGGGCACCTCGTGGCTCTCCAGCATGACGCCGAAGTTCCCCGGCCCCCAACCCACCAGCGGCCGATCGGCGAT
>PIVY01000862.1 GCA_003353795.1 bacterium | reverse complement strand
CAGGAGCCCGCCGATGCGTAGGTCGTTGTATTCAACCTGCTGCGCGTAGCATTCGTGGCTGTCGCCAGTCGCGGACGATCCGGGCGGCCAGTCGTTGCGGTTCAATCCGAAGAAGCACGAGCCCGCGATGGAACCTGGGTCGGTCGGGATGTGCGGGGCGTTTAGCCAGTTCGTGAAGAAGTGCTTGCCGCCGATCGTGCCGCCCTCGCTGGCCGCGATCAGCTCCGTAATGTCGGCGATCATAAGGTCGAACAGGGTCTTCGAACTGAACTCCGCCACCACCGTGTTCTCAGGCGCCGACGCGCCCACGAAACTGGACTGCATCCAGCAGTTATGGCCGCGGCAGCCCGCCCAACAGTCGGAGCCGCCTTCGCCGCCGTAGTAATCCAAGCAGTCCGCATCTTCGAGCACGTTGTTGTAGATAAACGCCGGGCTCTCGTCGATACCCGCCGCCCACAGGTCGGTGTAGGTCTGCGTCAGGTCGCAGACGCTGGCAGCGGACATATGCCACTTTCCATAGAAGACCGAACGGAACCCGGCCGCGCCCATTTCGCGCCA
>PIVY01000861.1 GCA_003353795.1 bacterium | reverse complement strand
GTCGATCAGCCCCAGCGCGACGGCGATGGTCGCCTGGATGAAGCCGACTACTACGATCTTTGGGCCGCCCGCTGGACTCCCGGCGATGGCGGCGGCGCCTGGGTCGCCACCGACCGCAACACCTACCGCATCGAGCACCACGACGCCGACGGGAACCTCGAGGAAGTCCTCGAACGCGACTATCAGCAGATCCGCCGCGACGAGCTGGGACGCCGCCTCACCCTTGAACACATGCAGCGGAAGCGACTGGCTGTGGACGAGGTGATGGTGCGCGATACGGCCCCGGTGGTGCGCAGCCTGCGACTGGCCGACAACGGTCGCCTCTGGGTCGATCTCGACCTCGGCGGCCTCGGCCCCACGCCCGGCACCATCGCCTGGATCGATGTCCACGAAGGCACGGATCGTTGGCTGGTCCAGTTCCGCCTCTCCGGCCCCTTCGACCCCACGACCGACCAGTGGCGATTCGTGGACGATCAGCACATCCTGATCCTGTCCCAGGACGACCTCGCGGAACCGATCCTGAAACTACTGCGGATCCCGCATACCGGTCATTGATGC
>PIVY01000860.1 GCA_003353795.1 bacterium | reverse complement strand
GTGGCGGGCAAACCGGACGACTGGTCGACCGCGGCGTCGTTCGGCGATCTCGATGGTGATGGCGACCTCGATCTGGTGGTGGTGAACTACCTCGTGTTCGACGTGGCGCATCCTCCCGCGCCGAGTACGTTCCGAGGAATCCCGGTATTGGCCGGTCCGCGCGGAATGACGCCACAGGCGGACCGGGTCTATGAGAATCGCGGTGACGGCACGTTTGCGGAGGTGACTTCCGACTGGGGATTCAACGCCGCGCCGGCGTGGGGGCTCGGCTGTGTCATTCTTGATCTCGATCTCGACGGTGACCAGGACGTGTACATCGGGAACGATTCGATGCCGAGTCGGCTCTTTGTCAACGAAGGTTCCGGCACGTTCGTTGAGCGCGGTGAACGCCTCGGTCTCGCCACCAATGGCGACGGTTCACCGCAGGCGACCATGGGGCTTGCCGTGGCGGGTGGCCTGATCGCAGGCCTGGCCATGCAAACGAAGTACGCCAGCGTGGGGCCAGTGGTGGTCGCCGTGCTCTACGGCCTGTCGCGCCGGCGACTGGGCATCACAGCGT
>PIVY01000859.1 GCA_003353795.1 bacterium | reverse complement strand
TCCATCCTCGAGGGCGAGCTGGAGCAGTTCCGGGTGGTGGTGGAGTCGCTCTCCGACGAGTTCGATCTCTTCGACATCGCCATGGGCGCGGTGAAGATGGGCCACGCGGCCACGGTGGGCAGGGACTCCACCTTGATCTTTTGCCGCGTGAGTCGCTCGATGTTCTTGAGCAATCGGTGCTCGCGCGGTTCGGCGAGCGTGATGGCCACGCCTTCCCGACCGGCGCGCCCGACCCGTCCGATGCGGTGCACGTAGGACTTGGGCTCCGAGGGCACCTCGTAGTTCACGACATGGGTCAGGTGGGAGATGTCCAGGCCGCGCGCCGCCACGTCGGTGGCCACCAGCAGGTCTACCGAGCCGCTCCGGAGTTTCTTCATGACGCGGTCGCGCTCTTCCTGCGACATGCCGCCGTGCATGGACTCGGCACGGTGGCCGCGCGGGTGCTCACCGGACGGGTGGTAAGCCGCCGTCCACTGTGAACAGCGGCGCCGGCAGGCCCAGCGGTTCTTCCGGCGGGTAGGCACCCAGGTCGTCGCGCACGGTCGACACCGCCAGCAGC
>PIVY01000858.1 GCA_003353795.1 bacterium | reverse complement strand
ACAACGACGAGTGCGACGTCGGCCCCACCGACGACTGGACCCGCTTCGGTCTGCCGGTGCCCGACAGCGAGGTCGGCTACAACGATCTCTTCGTGTTCGCCATGAACTTCGGCGACGTGTCGCCGACCCTCGAATCCACCAACCCCGTGGGTGCTCCGGTGTTCGCCTGGAGCCGTGTGGACGAGACCGCCTGGGCTCTCGACCTGGTGGGCGGATGCGCCGGGCTCAAGGGCGTGCACCTCACCGGCGACCTGCCCGACGGCGTGAGCTGTGCGGTGGGCGCCGGCAAGCTGGTGAGCGACCAGGATGCGCCGGTCTTCATGCGCAACATCGATCGCAACGGCCTCGACACCGGCCTCGCGGTTCTGGGCTTCGGCCTCGGCCTCGAGGGCTCTGGTGAACTGATCCGCGTGACCACGAGCCAGCCGCTGGAGAACCTCGAGATCACCATCGTGGCTCATGACATCAACGGCGTGGAACTCGTGGCTGACCTGCAGCAGCCCACCGGCGTGGATCTGCCCACGGTGCACGCGCTCGAGCAGAACTTCCCCAACCCGTTC
>PIVY01000857.1 GCA_003353795.1 bacterium | reverse complement strand
GTGATGGCCGAATCGCCGGGCGGCGTGATCACCCTCGAGGTCGATGGCCGGGTGGCGAGCGTCAACCCCGCGGCTGCGAACCTGTTGACCGTGGCGCCGAACGATCTGATCGGTCGTCCGCTGACCGACCTCGGCACCGACGTGGCCGGCGAACTGGACGCTCTCCTGGTGGGCCGCTCGCAGCTGGTCACCCTGCAGGGCCGGCGCCGGATCCGTTGCCAGAAACTCGTCTTCATGGACCGCGGCTTCCCCCGCCATTTCCTGCTGATGGACGAGATGACCGACGAGCTGCACCGCAGCGAGAAGCGCGCCTACGAGAAGCTGATCCGCATGATGAGCCACGAGGTCAACAACACCAGCGGCGCGGTGCAGTCGCTGCTGCAGTCGTGTCTCGCCTATCGGGACCAGCTGTCGGAAGAGGATCGGCCGGACTACTCCCGAGCCATCGAGGTCGCCATCAGCCGCACCGCCAACCTCGACGCATTCATGAGCGGATTCGCCGACGTGGTGCGCCTGCCGCAGCCACGCCTGCTGCCAGGCGACCCCTGGCAGATGGCCCG
>PIVY01000856.1 GCA_003353795.1 bacterium | reverse complement strand
GTGATGGCCGAATCGCCGGGCGGCGTGATCACCCTCGAGGTCGATGGCCGGGTGGCGAGCGTCAACCCCGCGGCTGCGAACCTGTTGACCGTGGCGCCGAACGATCTGATCGGTCGTCCCCTGACCGACCTCGGCACGACCGTCGCCGCCGAGCTGGACGCCCTTCTTGTGGGTCGCTCGCAACTGGTCACCCTGCAGGGCCGCCGCCGAATTCGCTGCCAGAAGCTCGTCTTCATGGACCGTGGCTTCCCTCGCCATTTCCTGCTGATGGACGAGATGACCGATGAGCTGCATCGCAGCGAGAAGCGCGCCTACGAGAAGCTGATTCGCATGATGAGCCACGAGGTCAACAACACCAGTGGCGCGGTGCAATCGCTCCTGCAGTCGTGCCTCGCCTACCGGGACCAGCTTTCGGCCGAGGATCGGCCGGACTATTCCCGCGCCATCGAGGTCGCCATCAGCCGCACCGCCAACCTCGACGCATTCATGAGCGGATTCGCCGACGTGGTGCGCCTGCCGCAGCCACGCCTGCTGCCAGGCGACCCCTGGCAGATGGCCCG
>PIVY01000855.1 GCA_003353795.1 bacterium | reverse complement strand
TCCAGCCGCCGATGCCGTGGAGCAGCCGACCGTCCGAGTGGGTGACCACGTTGGCGTTGAAGTTCACGTCCACCTCGGTGGCGCCGAGCACCGTCACGTCGAGCAACGAGGCGAAGTTGCCCTTGCCGTGCCAATTGTAACTGGTGAACGGCGACGTGTTCTGGTGGCCGCCGTTCTCGCGCATGGAGCGCACGCCCTCGAGGTCGAAGGTCTGGCCGTCGAGGATATAGTCGGTGAGGCCCTCCTCCAGCATGTCTACGAGGTACTGGTTGGAGCCGCCGCGTACGAAGCGGGCCTTGATGTTGCGCTCGCGCATCATGTCGCGCAGGAAGATGGCGAACGACAGCGCGGTGCCGCCGGCGCCGGCCTGGAAGCTGAATCCGTCGCGCACGATACCCACGGCGTCGCAGAACTTCGCGGTCATCTCGGCGATCAGCAGCCGGTCGGGCGACTTGGTGATCTGGGTGGTGCCCGACACGATCTTGGTGGCGTCGCCGATGGAGTCCATCACCACCACCTGGTCCACGTTGTTGCCCTGGATCTGCCACGGGATGCAGGGG
>PIVY01000319.1 GCA_003353795.1 bacterium | reverse complement strand
GATGTCTACACCCACGGCGAGATGCTCCCCGCCCACGCCTACCCCTTCTTCAAGCAGTACGACAACCTGGTGGGTAACTACGGCGGCGCCTGGTACGAGCAGCGCAAGGAGTTCGCGTCGTTCGGCGGCCCGATCCTCATGACCACCAACTGCATCAAGAAGCCCACCGACCAGTACATCGACCGCATCTGGACCACCGGCCTGGTGGCCTGGCCGGGCCTGAAGCACGTGCCGAACCGCGACGGCGACGGCCGCAAGGACTTCACGGCCATCATCGAGCAGGCGAAGACCTGCGCCGCGCCCACCAACATCGAGACCGGCACCGTGACCTGCGGATTCGGTCACGACCAGATCCTGGCCGTGGCCGACAAGGTCGTGGCCGCGGTGAAGGAGGGCGCCATCAAGCGCTTCGTGGTGATGGCCGGCTGCGACGGTCACCACACCGAGCGGCAGTACTTCACCGACTTGGCCCAGAACCTGCCCCAGGACGCCGTGATCCTCACCGCCGGCTGCGCCAAGTTCCGCTACAACAAGCTGGACCTCGGCGACATCGGAGGCATCCCCCGCGTGCTCGACGCCGGCCAGTGTAACGACAGCTACAGCCTGGCCGTGGTCGCGCTCAAGCTCACCGAGGTCTTCGGCGCCGAGAGCGTCAACGACCTGCCGCTGAGCTTCGACATCGGCTGGTACGAGCAGAAGGCCGTGTGCGTGCTGCTGGCGTTGCTGCACCTGGGCGTCAAGGGCATCCGGCTCGGGCCCACGCTGCCGGCGTTCCTGTCGCCGGGCGTGGCCAACGTGCTCGTGGAGACGTTCGGGATCAAGGGGATCGGGACGGTGGAGGACGACGTGGCGGCGGTGATGGCCGGCGCGTAGACCGGCTGCCAACGAGACTCCGGGAGAAAGCGGCGTTCGGCTCCGGCCGGGCGCCGCGATTTCTTGGAGATGAAATCCCGTGGATTTCACCAAATCGCGGGGATCCGCAACGGTCGATCACATTCCAGCCCGCGACGACAATCCGAAATCACGCCGCCACGGTGACCCACGTCACAGACATCGGGATCACTATAGTAGACTATATTCGTACTGATTCATCCTTGCACCTCGCTCGCCAATCGAGATCCAAGCCAAGGAAGAGGTATCGCCATGATCGCTCATCCATCAACCACCCATTCGAGTTCATACTCCCGTTCCCGGATATCCCTGACCATGTTCTGTGTCGTTCTCCTGGGACTCGCAGCCTTACCGCTCGCCGTCACCGCCCAGATCACGCCCGGCGACCTGGTCGTCGATCTGGTGCCGGTCGCCGACGGACTGACCGCGCCACTGGGAGTGACGCACGCCGGCGACGGTTCGGGTCGCCTCTTCATCTGGGAACAGACCGGACAGATCCGGATCATGGACGGCGGAGTACTCCTGCCCACCCCGTTCCTGGATATCGCCGACCGCCTGCCCGCACTGAGCAACATCTTCGACGAGCGCGGCCTTCTGGGTCTCGCCTTCCACCCCGACTATGCGAACAACGGTCGCTTCTTCGTACGTTACAGCACACCACGCGACGGCGATCCGGACGAACCCTGTAACGACCCCGACGGCTTCGTCGTCGGCTGCCACAAGGAGGTTCTCGCCGAGTACCAGGTCACCGCCGATCCCAACGTGGCTGATCCATTGTCGGAGATCGTTCTCTTCGAGGTGGACGAGCCGCAGTTCAACCACAACGCCGGCGGCGTGGCCTTCGGTCCCGACGGCTACCTCTACTTCACCCTCGGCGACGGTGGCGGCGCCAACGACGGCCTTGCCGACGTGCCCCCGTCCCACGGCCCCATCGGCAACGGCCAGAACATCGAAACGGCCCTGGGAAGCATGCTGCGCATCGATGTCGATTCGACGCCGGAGCCGGGCTTGCCGTACGCCATTCCGGACGACAATCCCTTCGCGGACCAGCCGGGCGCCGACGAGATCTACGCCTACGGCATGCGCAACGCCTTCCGGTTCTCCTTCGATGACGGCCTGGGCGGAGACGGTCAGCTCTACGTGGCCGACGTGGGCCAGAATCTCTACGAGGAACTCAACGTGGTCGTCCTCGGAGGCAACTACGGCTGGGTGACGCGAGAGGGATTCCACTGCTTCGATCCCTTCAACCCGGACGTGCCCCCCGCCGACTGCGCGACCACCGGACCGCACGGCGAGCCCCTGCTCGACCCCATCGCCGAGTACGAGCACGTCGACGGCGGCCTCTCGATCATCGGCGGCTTCGTCTACCGGGGTTTCGAGTCGCCGTCGCTGATCGGAACCTACGTCTTCGGAGACTGGAG
>PIVY01000854.1 GCA_003353795.1 bacterium | reverse complement strand
GCCTTCCTCTACGCCGGTCCCGCGATCAACGTGCTGGCCATCTTCCTCACGGCCCGCGTCCTCGGGTTCGACATCGGTGCGGCGCGCGCCCTGGGGGCCGTCGTGTTCGCCGTGGTGATCGGCCTCGCCATGGCCTTCGTCTTCCGCCGGGAGGAGGCGGCCCGGGTCGAGGCGGCCGTGCAGATGCCCGACGAGCCGGCGACGCGGCCGCTCTGGAAGAACGCGATGTTCCTCGCGACGATGATCGCGTTCCTCGTGTTCAGCGACTGGTACAACCCCGGCGACGCCGTGGTGCGTCTCGCCGACGGGCGCGAGTTGAGCGTCGTCGTGCTGCAGGAGACGGCCGACGAGTACAAGGTCCAGGTCCAGGAGACCGCCCCGGGCGCGCGGGAAGGCGACCACCTCGATCTCCGCAAGAGCGACGTCCTGGAGGTCGTGACCGTCCGCTCGTGGGTCATGGACCTGTGGCAGGTCCGGTGGTGGCTGGCGGGACTGGCGGGGATCGCGGTGCTCCTGATGACCCTCACCTGGTTCGAGAAGGACGAACGGGTGGAGTGGATG
>PIVY01000853.1 GCA_003353795.1 bacterium | reverse complement strand
GCGCCGAGCAGGCCGGCGTAGAAGAGCAAACCGAAGAGCCAACCCACCGGAATCTGCGCGAAGATCTCGGGCAAGGTCTCGAAGAGCAGCCCGGGTCCGGCGGTCGGCTCGAGACCGACGGCGAAAACCGCCGGCAGGATCGCCAACCCGGCCAGCAGGCCGGCGCCGAGGTCTCCGGCCGCGGTCCACACGGCGTTGGGTGCCAGATTCTCGCGGGGATCCAGGTACGAGCCGTAGACCACCATGAAGGTGCCTCCCAGAGAAAGGCTGAAGACCGCCTGGCCGAGGGCGGCGGCCATCGCTTTGGCGTCGAGGGTCCTGAAGTCGACTTTGAGGATGTACCATTCGACGCCGGCCCAGGCGCCTTCGAGGGTGAGAGAACGCGCGATGAGCACCAGCAGGGTGACGGCGAGGATCGGCATCAGGATCTTGGAAGCGGTCTCGATGCCGGCGCGCAGACCCCGCAACAAAACGATGACGCACGCCAGGATCACCGTGCCGGTGCAGGTCAGCTGGAGGACGAAGGAGCGCGGGTCGAACCCGGATCCCGGCGGCAGGATCG
>PIVY01000852.1 GCA_003353795.1 bacterium | reverse complement strand
AGATCAAGGTCACCCTGGAGATCTTCGACCTCTCCACCGGCTTCTCGGTGTGGAGCGCCGAGGCGCAGACCAAGGATCGCCAGAGCTACGAATACGAGGCCCCGGCGACAGATGCGGAGATGATCCAGAAAAACCTTGCTGATACGACCGACGACCGCGTGATCCAGCGCCATGGCGGCGCCCTGCACGGTGCGGACCTCATCGGTCTCATGGCCAAAGCATTCGGCGAACTGGTTCAGCGACTGCCGGTCGCCCCGGGGGCCTGATGATGATGTCGCGCCTCCTCCTCATCATCGTCCTGGTAGCCGCGACCACTGGTGCCGTGGCCTCCGACCTCGATTGGCGCGACGACCCGCCGCTTTCCGGTCTCATGACGCCGGCTTCGACCCAGCCGCATCTGCTCTATTTCACCGCCGACTGGTGTGGCCCGTGCCGCCTGCTCGAGCGTGAGGTCTTCGACAACATCGCCGGCCAGGCCGAACTCGATCACTTCGATCTCATTCGCCTGGACCTCGATTCGGACCGTGGCCGGGCCATGGCCGACAGTTTTCGCGTCACCACC
>PIVY01000851.1 GCA_003353795.1 bacterium | reverse complement strand
GCAGACGAGGATCTGCGCGGTAGTCCTGCTGACCGCCGGCGTGGCAATGGCCGGCAACGACGGTGGGGTGGCCGGCGGCTATCTGCGCTACGGAGCCAGCGCCCGCAGCTTGTCCCTGGGCAACGCGGTAGCCGGTCTGGCCGACGACGCCGCGACCAGTTACTGGAACCCGGCCGGGTACGCCAGTCTCCGGACCATGGAACTGGCGGCCATGGGCGCTTCGCTGGGCATGGACACTCGCTACACCTTCGTCACGCTGGGTATGCCGACGGCGACCTGGGGGACGTTCGCCTTGAGCGGCACCTACACCAGCAGCGGCGACTACGAACGTACCGACCTCTTCAACGACCTGGACGAGACCTTCAGCGAGGACGAGGGAATCTTCTCCCTTGGCTGGGCCAAGGGCTTCGGTCGCCTGTCGGTGGGCGGAGCGATCAAGACGGTCCGCCAGAACATCGGCGGCGTCAGCGGCTCCGGCACCGGCCTCGATCTCGGCCTGCACTACCGGCCGCATCAGGCCCTGGGATTCGGCCTCGAGGTGCAGAATGTCGTGGCGCCCAAG
>PIVY01000850.1 GCA_003353795.1 bacterium | reverse complement strand
GACCGCCGGCTGGGCGGGGCCGTCTATCTCCTGAACGGCAACGACCTGTATGTGAGCGACAACTCGCTGCTGGTCTGGACCGAGGTCGGCAGCTTGCCCATCGCATCGGCCAGCAATGTCGTGCTGACGGGAAGCGAAGCGGGTTCTCCCACTCTCTACGCAGCCGCCAAATCCAACAATCAGTGGCGTCTCTATTGGTCCCTCGACGCCGGCGAGAGCTGGGCCTATCGGTATGTCATCGACGATTTCTGGGAGACCCTCTGCGCCTCGTCCATCAACCCCTACCTCGTGGCCTTTGCCGGTGTCGAGCTCTGGCGCTCGACCAACGGTGGCGGCAGCTTCAACAAGGTCAATAACTGGTGGGACTACTACGACGACCCGGTGAACATGCTGCATGCCGACTTCCCGGGCCTCGATTGCATCCCGACTTCCGGCAGCAGCGAAACCTGGTTTGCATGCACCGACGGCGGCCTCTACCGCAGCGATGACGGCCTGGCCACCGTGACGAACATCTCCCTCACCGGTCTCGGCGTCAGCCAGTACTACGGCACACTCACCAGCA
>PIVY01000849.1 GCA_003353795.1 bacterium | reverse complement strand
GACCAGAGAGACCGGTCCTCCCTTCTCTCTGCTCTTACTCGACTTCTCTCAGACGGAGAGCGACCGGATCCGCCTGATGCAGGCACTAAAATCGTATCCGCACCCAATCGACCGCGTCGTCGCCTTAATCGACTCGGCGGACCCGGAAGCCAACATTCGCCGCTGCCAGGAACTGGGCATCAGCCACCAGCTGATCAAGCCGGTCCGTCAGCAGGACCTACTCGACGTCGTGCGGGACGTTCTCGGCGTGGCGCCAGCAGACGAGGAAGCAACGCCTCCCTCCTCCGGATCCGACAGGACGCGGAAGCCGCAGCGCATTCTGCTGGCCGAGGACAATCTGTTCAACCAGCAGGTGCTCGTGGAGTTGCTGCGCCAGTGGGGCCACCAGGTCGCCGTGGCCGACGACGGCGAACAGGCTTTGGTCGTCCTGGGAAAGGAAGCCTTCGATCTGGTGCTCATGGACGTGCAGATGCCCGGCATGGACGGCTTTGCGGCCACGGCCGCTCTGCGTCGGCAGGAACAGGAGCGCGGCGGTCATCTGCCGGTGGTGGCGCTGACCGCCC
>PIVY01000848.1 GCA_003353795.1 bacterium | reverse complement strand
TCATCCACTGGACGTCGACAGGCTTCGAGTTCCGCTCATCTCGAGACACCACGACGACCCCTGCGCAACGACGGCGTGGCAGCCGAGGTCGCTGCCGAGGTGGAGCGAATCGAATCGCTGGTCCGGCAGATCGCCGTTGACCAGGCCGGTCTCGCCGGTCGCCAGCAAGTGATCAAGCAGAACCCGGTGGCCGAAGCCCTGGTGACTGCCGGTGCCGATCCCAGCGTCGTGGTCCGGCTGACCGAGCGATGCCAGGCCGAGACCGGAGCGGTTCTGAGCGATCGTTCGGCTCTGTTGAACTACCTCGGTCGGAGCTTGCCCACCGGGCGTGGTGGATGGAAAGAACTGGGGGGGACTCATGTGTTCCTGGGTAACCCCGGCTGTGGTCGCTCCGAAATGGTGCTCGGAGCCGCCGCCAAGTTGAGCCATGAAGGGCGCCAGGTCCTCGTCCTCAGCCTCTTGCCTCGGCACAGTGGCGAGGTTCGACGGCTCCAGGTCGAAGCCGCCAAGCACGGTTTCGATGCCGCCGTGATCCAGAAATCCAAGCAACTGGCCAAGGCGGTG
>PIVY01000847.1 GCA_003353795.1 bacterium | reverse complement strand
TCGGCCACCGCCCCCAAACACCCGCAGCGTGCACCAGGCACCCAAGACCAGGGGCACCTACGTCATCGACCAGGTCCACGCCCGATCGCCGGAATCGTGGCTCTGGCTCGCCGTGTTCACGTGGCCTCTCGGGCTGTGTGCCTGGCACCGCCGCGAACATGGCTCACGAGCGCAGGTGCTGGTCTGGCTTTCTCAGGTCGGCCTGGTCTACCTCACGTACTTTTGGGTCATCCTCTTGACTGTCTTTGCCCAACCCAGGGTCGGCACCTACACCGCTCTCAGCGGCCTCGCGTTGCTCGCGGCGGCGTGGTGTACCGAAGGCGTTCTCGCCGTGTGGCACTTCATCCGGCGGCGCACCTAGATGCGCTACGAAGGTTTCGTGGGCCTGCGCTACCTGCGCACGAAGGGGCGGGAGAGGTTCATCTCGATCATCACGCTGATCTCCGTGTTCGGCGTCGCCGTTGGCGTCGCGGCCCTGATCATCGTCCTGGCGGTCCTCACCGGCTTCGAGGAAGCACTCGAGGAGCAACTGCTCGGCATCAACGCTCACATCCTGATTCAGCCA
>PIVY01000846.1 GCA_003353795.1 bacterium | reverse complement strand
GGGCGGGCGCGCCTGCCGGACCATCACTTCTCGGAGGCGATCCAGCGTTCGGCCCTTGCGATCAAGGGCCTGACGTACATGCCGACCGGCGCGACGGTGGCCGCGCTGACGACGTCCCTTCCTGAGACGCCCGGGGGCGAGCGCAACTGGGACTACCGCTACACCTGGATGCGTGACACCACCTTCACCCTGCAGGCGCTGCACTGGCTGAACCTGGACTGGGAGGCCGACGAGTTCATCCAGTTCATTGCGGATCTCGAGCCGACCGAGGACGGCTCGCTGCAGATCATGTACGGGATCGACGGCCGCCGTGATCTCACCGAGTCGACCCGCGACGACCTTTCCGGCTACGAGGGCGCGCGGCCGGTGAGGATCGGGAACGGCGCCTTCGACCAGCGTCAGAACGACGTCTACGGCATGGTGCTCGATTCGATCCTGCTCCACACGCGTCGCAGCCAGCGGCTGCCGCGGCGGCTCTGGCCGATCGTCGAGTCGCAGGCGGAGTGTGCGAGTGGCGTATGGCGGGAGCCGGACCAGGGCATCTGGGAGGCCCGAGGCGACCCCCA
>PIVY01000188.1 GCA_003353795.1 bacterium | reverse complement strand
GTATTCGGCCTGGCCCTCGTGGGCGATGTTCTTGCGCCAGTCGGTCTGCATCCGGAGTTCCGCACCGGTGTAGGCCGGCGTGGTCATGAGAGGGCCGCGCTGGTCCTCGAAGAAGCGCGTGTTGTACTTGGAGGTGCCCTCGAAACCGTGCTCCATCTGGAGCCAGAAGTCCCAGTACGAGTGGGTCTGGTTGTACCACTCGACGAAGACGCCGCGACCCTGGCGGTGACCCTGGTCGTAACTCCAGACGACATCGCCCGTGGCGTCGCTGACCCGGGTCTGGTCGCCGTAGAGCCAGCTGCCCCAGTACTGCAGGAACGCGTGGGAGCGCTTCATTCCGCCGACGTCGTCGTCGTCGTCGTAACGGTACTGGACCCAGGCGGCGGCGTTGATCTCGTCGTTGGCCGAGAGGAAGCCGATGTCGTTGGGGTCGTAGCGGTCGCTCTCCCAGGCGCCGCGGAGTTGGGCGCGCCAGACGCCGGACTGCTTGGCCAGGCGCAGGTTGCCGGCGGTGCCGTAGACGGGGGAGGTATCGATGGTGGGATCGTCGACCACCTCGTCCGGAACGAGCACCGTGCCGACGGCGCTGCCGGTGATACCGTAGGCCTTGTCCTTGAAGTTGAACTCCCAGTCGCCGCCGCCGCTGTAGGCGTCGCGCTGGCCCGTTTCCTGCCGCCAGACTCCGGTGCCCATGACGCCCAAGCGGTGATTGCCCTCGTCGAAATCCTGGGCGAGTCGGAACACGGCGTAGCCGGTCTCGTCGGTGCCGCTCTTGGTGGGGTTGTGGGTCTGGCCGGCCGGCGCGATGTCGGTATAGGCGCCCAGGAAGGCCAGGGTCGTCGATCCGGCCACCTTGCCGGTGACCTTGCCGGCGGCGCGGATGCGACTGTTGACGTCGCCGGTGCCGATGCGCCGCGAGTAGAAGAGGTTGAATTCCGGGTGCTGGAAGAAGCGGGCGCCTTCCACGAAGAAGGGCCGCTTCTCCTGGAAGAAGGTCTCGAAGGGCGAGAGGTTGAGTACGGCGGGGTCGGCCTCCACCTGGCCGAAATCCGGCTGGAAGGTGGCCTGAGCGGTGAGCGCGCTGGTGAGGTTGTACTTGAAGTCGGCGCCCCAATTGAAGTAGCGGCCCCACTCCTCGTCGTCATCGCTGGGATCGGCGCGGTCGACGAGGCCGCCGGCCATGTAGGGCAGGGCCTCCAGCGCGCGGGGGTTCTGCACGTCGGTCAACCCGGTGAGGGTGCCCCAGCGGCTCACGAAACCCGACTGCTGGCGTTCCCAGGTGACCCAGCCGGTGTCCTCGCCGCGGGCATGGAGCCAGCGGTAGAACTGCATGCCCCAGGTCATGTCGTCGGCGGGCTTGAAGCGGATGGCCTGGAACGGGATGCGGACCTCGAGATACCAGCCGCGGTCGTCTTCCCAGGTCTTGGCTTCCCAGACGGCGTTCCAGTCGGGGTCGCGGTTGCCGTCGTCGTAGAGATAGTGATCGGCCTTCACGCCGTCGGCGGTGATGCGGAAGTTGTAGCCGGTGAGGCGATCGTGATAGGGGTCGATGTAGAAGCTGATGAAGTCGCTGCTCTCGATGGTGTCGCGGCGCGACAGGCGACGGGCCACGTTGGACATGTCGTCTTCCCAGCAGGCAGCGGCCAGGTAGAGGGCGTCGTCGTCGTAGGCGATCTTGAAGACCGTCTGTACCGAGACCTCGGCGAAGCGCACCGGTTCGGCCTGGCGCATGCCGAATCCGGCGTTGGCTCGGCCCCAGACCGCGTCGTCCAGGCGGCCGTCCATCACGATGGTCTCGCCCGGCGCGAGGCGACACGCCACCAGGCTCGGGCGTTCGCTCAGGCGCCCGTCGGCAGCGTCGAGGTGGGTTGGCGGCGCGCCCTCGGGGGCGAACCACTCCTCGAATGCTGCTCCTGCAGAACCGCAGAGCAGAACCAGGATCACGATTGCGAGTGGGGCGACGGAATTCGGGTGGCGACGCCGGTGCATGAGTGGCTCGACCTCAACAGTTGATGCGAATCCGGTCCTGATTCATGATGAGCGGGGCCTGGTGCAGGCCCCGCACTGGCGAATTACGGGTTTTCCCGCAGCCAGTTGCAAGTTTTTTGCAAAGGGACCGAACCTGGCCCGGATCCGGTGCGTCTCTGTTGCGAACGGGATGCTGAACCAGCACCCGCCGGCCCCAGACGAGAATTGAGACGATGGAAGACCGGACCCTCATCGACCGCTGCCGGAAAGGCGACGAACTGGCCTGGGAACACCTGGTCCAGCGTTATCAAGCCCGCGTCTGCGGGGTCGCCTACACCTACACCGGGAGTGAGGAGGAGGCACTGGACGTGGCGCAGGAAGTCTTTGTCAGGGTATGGAAGCGGCTCGACACCTGCCGCGACCCCGAACGATTCGCAGCCTGGTTGCTGAGCATCGCCCGGAACGCCTGCCTGGATCACCTGCGGCGCCGCAAGGCGCGGCCCCCGGCGCAGGACCTTCCGGCCGACGAGATGTTCGACCTGTCTGACGGCGGCGATCGCCCCGACGCGGACCTCGAACGGGACGATCAGCGCCACGTGCTGGAGGTAGCCTTGCAGCAGATGAGCGACATCAATCGCGAGGCGATCCTGCTGAAGGATATCCAGGGACTGCCCCTGGAGGAGATGGCGAACATGCTCGACCTGCCCCTGGGCACGGTGAAATCGCGCTGCAGCCGCGCGCGGGTCGAACTGGCGAAGGTGGTTTCCGGGATGATCGGTCCCGGACCCGAAGCGGAGGCGGCACGGTGAGCGGCAACTGGCAAAAAAGGTTCGACGACGCCGACCTCACCCGTCGGATCCTCGACCGCACCAGCGGCCGGGCCTGCGATCGCGCCGAGGACCTGCTCGGCGGCCGCTGGGACGCCGACGTGGAGGACGTGGATCAGCACCTGCTCCAGGGCCACGTCGACGGCTGTCCCGCCTGCCGCGAACTGGAAACGATCCTGGACCGGCTGCAGCCCCTGCTGCCCGGGCTGGCGGAGCGGGAGCCGGGGCCGGCATTCACCGCTCGCGTCCTGGCCCGGACCAGCGTGGTGCAGCCGGTTCCCAGCTTGCCGGCCGCCGGACGGCTCGACCGGCTGGCCAGAATCCTGGAGAACCGACTGCGCGGGGCCTGGAACCGTCCGCGCTTCGCCCTGGAAGCAGCCTGGACCGCGGCCGCCCTCACGGCGCTGCTGGTCTGGAGCCCCCTGGCGCCGAGCGCCGCACCCGACCAGGCCACGGGCGCGGTTCGCGCCGGCGCCAGCGCAGCCCCGGAACTGATCGCGCAAGTGGAACGACTCGCCGACTCGGCCCGCGTGACCGGTCGCGAGATCTTCGGCCCCCGGGTCGATCGCCTGGAACAGGAAGTCGCCGAGATCTACACGGATCTGGCGGGACGATTCGAGACGGTAAAACAAGAGGGCCAGTCGCTGTGGCAGCGTCTGGCCGGTGACGAAACGCAGCCGGAATCCGACTAGCTGCGATCCGGCCGCCCGCGGTCCGAAACCGGACCAGGCAGCCGGAGGACGAGAAGAAGGAGAGAACCATGCAGAACGACACCAACATCCCCCAGACTCCGCCGCCGGCACCGCACCAGGACGCGCCGCGCTACCAGGCTCCGCCCGAACCCCGGCGCCGCGATTTGCCTTACAAGCAGCCCTGGCTGGCCGGCCTACTCTCGGGTCTCTTTCCCGGACTGGGACAGGTGTACTCGGGCTACGTGATCCACGGCATCACCACCGCGATCATCTTCGTGGTGATCATCACCACCCTGGCCAGTAGCAACATGCACGGTCTGGAGCCCCTGCTGGGGATGTCCATCGGATTCGTGTACCTGTACGGCATCATCGACGCCGCGCGTCGATCGCAGGCCATCAACCGGGCTCTCGACGGTTACGGCAGCGGAGACGTGCCCGACGACCTGAAGCTTCCCGGCCAGAACGGTTCCATGGTGGGCGGCGCCCTGCTGGTGGTTCTGGGTGTCATTCTCGTCGCCCACACGCGCTTCGACGTGAATCTCGACTGGCTCGAGGACTGGTGGCCGGTGCTCTTGATCGCCCTGGGCGGCTGGCTCATCTACAAGGCCCGCTCCGAGAAGGCTGCGCGGGATGAGGGGACCACGACGTACGACCGTGGCGACGACAAACCGACCGCGATGTAAAAATTCGACAAATCACGCTCAATAGTGAGATGGCTCCTGCCGATCATGAATGCAGGAGCCATCTCACGTATGGGGGGCAGTGTGTCCCCGCCCAAGGATGTCGCGTTGAACGAACGGCACGCCCGCATCTTCATCGTGGACGACGCAGACCAGGATCTGCGCGTGCACGCAGCCACCCTCAAGGCTCAGGGCTACGAGATCGTGACCGCGTGCAACGGCGAGGAGGCCCTGCTCCGGGTCGAGGCCGACGTGCCCGACCTCTTCCTCATCGCCGCCAAGATGAAGGGAATGAGCGGTTTCCAGCTCTGCGAGAGCCTCAAGGACGATGCCAGGCTCATCAACGTTCCGGTGATCTTCGTCACCGAGCATCCTACCAGCGACGACATCGACCACGGCTATGCCGCCGGCGGCGTCGACTACATCAGCAAGCCCTGCCATCTGAGCGAGTTCCTGGCCCGCGTGCGCACCCACATCCGGCTCTACCAGTTGCTCCAGGAAGTCGCGCGACTCGAGGACGTGGCCATCGACTCCAATCCCCTGACTCACCTGCCGGGCAACAACACCATCATGGCCATCATCCAGGAGGCCATCGACCTGAAGCTGGACAAGACCGTGCTCTACGCCGATCTCGACAATTTCAAGGCCTACAACGACTACTACGGTTTCAGTGACGGCGACGACCTGCTCCTCTTCACCGCGGAGACCCTGCAGATCGCGATCCGCACCATCTGCAAGGGCGAGTCCTTCCTCGGCCACATCGGCGGCGACGATTTCGTGGCCATGGTGGATCACGAGGAAGCCGAGATCCTGGCCGCCGAGATCGTCAAGCAGTTCGACATCGGCGCTCCGGCCTTCTATCGCGACGACGACGCCGAACGAGGATACATCGAGACCGAGGATCGCCAGGGCGAGACGGTCCGCTTCCCCATCGCCGCCCTGAGCATGGGCGGGGTGCGGCTTCAGTCTTACGACTTCTCGCGCTACCTCGAACTGGCCAACGTCTGCGCAGAGACCAAGCACATGGCCAAGTTGGTCCCCGGCAGTAATCTCTTCATGGACCGTCGCGGCGAACTCCTGGCCGAGCAAACCGACGAACTGGCTCCCACCGAAGTCTGAATCCCTAAAACCGCTTGCTGCGACAGGGAGTCGCGCCGAAGATGGGCGAGTGCCGCAACTCGTCTCTCTGGAGGTCGCCCATGTTCACCGCTCGCCTGCTGCTCTCGTCCCTGATTCTCGTCGCATTGCTGGCCCCCGCCGCCACGGCCCAGATCGACATCGAGCGCGACGAGGAGTGCTGCGACGTCTCGCACCCCGCCGTGGTCTGGATAGGCGACGATCCCATCATGGATTTCGAGACGCTGGCGGCCCACTGCGCGCCCATCCTCTGGTTCTCGCCCGACGAGCCGGGGCTGGAGAACCTGGAGCGCCCCGGCGAGATCAATCTGCCCATGGCCTTCCCGTTCGAGGAGAGCAAGGGCCGGCCGGTGGTGTACTACCGCTACCGCAACATCATCTACGGTCGCGACGATGTGTCGGAGATCCCGCCGCTGCCGCGAGCCAACGACACGGAGATCAACTTCGACGAGGTCACGGCCATCGACCTGGACTTCTTCTTCTACTACCCCAGCGAGGAAGGCCTGGGCGGCCATACCCACGACGTCGAGGCGGTGGAGATGAAGATCGCCGTCTACCGGCAGACCAGCTGCGACGATTGCCGCTACGGTATCGTCATCAGCCTGGTGAACGCCAAGGCCCACGGCATCCTCTGGTACGACAACACCCTCGAGTCGGATATGTACTCCCGTTTTCCCATGCACATCCTCGTGGAGGAGGGCAAGCACGCCAGTTGCACCGACAAGAACGGAGACGGCCAGTACACCCCCGGCTACGACGTGAACCGGCGGGTCAACGACGCCTGGGGCGTGCGCGACGTCATGCGCACCGGCGCGCTCTTCACCGGCGGCTTCCAGGGCTGGTTCGCCAAGACCCGCGTGAAGCAAGATCGGGTCTTCCCACCGCTACCGGACGACAACCGCGGGCGCTACCGCCACGTGGAAGACGGCGTGTATGCGCCCGGGTACGTGCAGTACGAACTGCGACCGTTTCCGGATCTCGAGACGGCCATGGCCGCGGGCGACCCGACCATCAAGCGTTTCGTGGACAAGGGATATCCCGACTGGCCCGACGCCCACGAGGACAAGGACATCGACGAGCTCACCAAGTGGGTCGACGGCGAGGAGTTCGCGCGGTCGCTGTCCTTCGCCGCCCGTTACGATGGCGACTGGGGCATCTCCTTCGTATTCCCCATGCTCATCTTCAAGAACTTCAACGATCCCGTCACCGGCGGCTGGCTCGTCAATCGCATCTATCTCAAGGACCACGGCTTGCGCGACTTCGGCTGGAACATCATGTACACATCCAGCGCCTCGCGATGGTTCGACGGCTACTTCTCCGCGGGCTACGAACTGGACCACTACGACACGCCCCTGGGTGAAATGTCTCGCAGCGGATTCGTTTCGGAGACCGGGATCAAGCTGCGCGGCAACATTGGCCACTCGCCGCTGCGCTTCCTGCGCTTCCTGAGCGATTTCATGGGTCTGCGCCTGGGCATCCGTTACCGCGGCTTCGACGACTTCGAGCAGATCGGCTACATCGTGGAGTTCGGCGCCGGCTCGTTCTAGCCGCCGCCGCGTTGCCATCAAAGAGGTAAAGATGAGCAGGATCCATTCGAGACCGACCGGGATGCCCGGCCGCGTCCTTGACCATGGCCGCGCCGCCGCCGTTCTCGGGATCGGATTGCTGGTTGCTGCGTTGCTGGCGCCGGGGTCGGGCATCGCTCAGGACGAGACGACCTTGCCCGAGGACCCACCGCCCCCACCGCCACCGGCACCCACGGACGTGGAGATCGCGCGCGACCTGCTCGGGCAACTGGACGCGGCGAAGCAGGATCTGGATGTATTGCTGGCAGCGGCGGACGATGTCGCGGGGATCGAGAGGGAGCTCATGACGGTGGAGGCGCTGGCGTTCACCGAGCAGTTCGCGGATCTGGACTCGAGGCTCGCCACGGTCATCGGCCGGCTCGATCCCGAAGCCGCTGTCACCGACTCCGTCCGTCAGGTGGGCGGCCGACACCTTCGCTATCAGATCACGCTCTATCGCAACGCCTGGGTCGGGATCAAGGACCAGCTCATTGACCTGCGCGCCCGGCGCGACTCGACCGAGCCGGCCGGCCTGAGTGAACTCGAATCGCAGATCACCGCGAAGCAGGAACTCATCAACACCCTTCTGCAACTCGGCGTCACGGTGCTCGCGCACCTGGAGGCCCTCGAGATCGAGGCTCCTCGATTCGCGTCCGACGTCGACCACGTACTCATCGAGCGGGCCGAACAGCTGACCGGCCGCCTCCAGCTGGCCAGCCAGGAGCGCGATCAGATCCGCGGGCGTATCGAGAGCGCCCGCAAGGCCGGCTCGTCCGAGCAGGAGATGACCGACGAGCGCAATCGACTCGGCGCCAACGAGCAACGGATTGCCGGCATCATCGAGAGCCTCGACCACACGGCCGATCTCCTGGCCCGGCGGGGCCGCGACGCGACCCGGTACCGGCAGCTCGTGATCCAGACCACCGGCGAGGTCACCGATCGGATCCTCGATCCCAAGGTGTTTCGTGCGCTCGCGGTCGACGGCGTCAAGAATTTCGGCGGCTGGCTGCGCGATCAGGGGCCCACCTGGATCGTCCGTATGCTCATCCTCATCGCCACCATCTTCGCCACTCGCCTCATCGCTCGCCTCGTCTGGGCGGTCTCCCAGTTGTTCTGGCGGCGGACCCAGGCCTCGCGGCTGCTCAGCGACCTCGTCGGCCGCATGGTCGGCCCCATGTCGACACTGCTCGGTCTGATTCTAGGACTCTGGTTCCTGGGAGTGAATCCCACCACCCTGCTCACGGGTCTGGGCGTGCTGTCGATCATCGTCGGTCTCGCGCTGCAGGACTCGCTGGGCAACCTCGCCGCGGGCATGTTCATCCTCATCTACCGGCCCTACGACGTGGACGATGCCGTGAGCGCCGGCGGAGTCGTCGGTGTGGTCAAGGCCATGGGGCTGGCCAACACCACCATCGTGACCTTCGACAACCGGCGGCTCTACGTACCCAACCGCAAGATCTGGCAGGAGGTCATCGAGAATCGGTCGACCGAATCGTACCGGCGGGTCGAGGCGACGATCCGGATCAGCTACCGCCAGGACCTCGAGGCCGCCCGTCAGGTCATCCGCGACATCCTTGCGGACCAGGACATCGTGATGGAGGATCCGGCCCCGACGGTGTTCGTGTCCAACCTGGACGACTCCTGGGTGGAGATCGCCGTCTGGCCCTGGGCCAGCACGGAGAACTGGTGGACCGCGACCACGGAGTTGCCCGGTATCCTCAAGGTCGGTTTCGAGAAAGCCGGGATCGCCGTGCCGTATCCGCGGCGCGAGGTCGCCACGATCGACGGGGACGCCGACGATCGCCCGAGGTCCTAGCTGGACGACTCGCCAATGCGCGCAAGGATCGATCGTGCCAGGTCGGTGAGCGACGGATCGCGGGCGCCCATCACCATCACCAGATCTCCTGGTCGTGCCTCGGCGGCGATGGCGGCAGGCAGGTCGGCGCGTTCGGCACAGAAGCGGGCATCGCGATCCCGCGTCGCCACGGCGGCTGTGAGGTCGGCGCTGGAGATGTCGCGCGCCACCGTACCGCCGGCGTAGAAGATCTCCGGAAGCCACAACACGTCCTGCTCGCGCAGATGCTCGGCGAAGGTGGCGATGAGATCGTCGCGCAGGAAACGCGTGGGGCCGAATCCGTGCGGCTGGAACATGGCCAGTATGCGCCCCTCGGCTCCGTCCAGGCGATCGCGGGCCGCTCCGAGCGCGGCGGCGATCTTGTCGGGATTGTGGGCGAAGTCGTCGATCACCTCGACGCCGCCGGCGTTGCCCACGGACACGAATCGCCGGGCCACGCCCGCGAACGACGCCAGCGGATCGACCATGTCCACCAGAGGCATGCCGGCCTCGCGGCAGACGGCGATGGCGGCCAGGGCGTTGAGCACCGTGTACTGGCCAGGCTGGGGCACGGTGAAGTTCACGCTGTTGACGGTGAAGGCCACACTGCGGGGGCCCAGTTCGAGGTGGGTGGCCCGCAGGTCGACGTCGTCCTCGAGTCCGACGGTGATGGCTCCGGGCCGCAGGAAGTCGAGATTGCTGTCCTCGCTCACCACCAGCGGACCGGCGCAGTTCAGGCGGAAGGTGGTGAACATCTCGGCGATCTCGGCCGGTTCCTTGTGGTCGCGCCCGAGGTTCAGGACCACGCCGGCCCAGGGATGGTAGCGCACCACCGAGCCGTCGCTCTCGTCGGCCTCGATCACCAGGATCGCGGAGCCGGCGCGCTCGCCGCTCCAGGCAT
>PIVY01000845.1 GCA_003353795.1 bacterium | reverse complement strand
ATCACCACGCCCCGGTGCTGCTCTTCCACGAACTGTGTCGCCAGAAGGGCGCCCGCTACGTCGAGGCGCCCGTGGCCGGCAGCGTGATACCGGCGAGCACCGGCAAGCTGGTCGTGATGGCCAGCGGCGAGGCGCGCGACATCAACGCCGCACGCACGCTCCTCGAACTGCTGGCGACCTCCATTCACGAGCTCGGCGCGCCGGGACTAGCGACGCGCATGAAGCTGGTCAACAACCTCTGCCTGGGCACCATCATGGCCGTCGTGGGCGAGGCCGTGGCCACGGCCGAAGCCGCCGGAATCTCGCGCGAGCAGGCCCTCGAGGTGCTCAGCGAGGGCGGTGGCAAGTCGCTGGTCCTCGACGCCAAGCGCCAGAAGCTACTCGACGAGGATTGGTCACCCCACTTCTCGGTGGCCATGATCCACAAGGACCTCCACTGCTTGCAGGATCTGGCGCGCGACCTGGGTCGGCCGCAGCACCTGGCCGGGGTGGTGAAGGAGCAGTACGCACGGCTGTTCCAGGCCGGACGGCAGGACGAGGACTTCGCCGCGGTTTATGACGTATTCC
>PIVY01000844.1 GCA_003353795.1 bacterium | reverse complement strand
CGCCGAGTGCGTTCCAAAGGACGTTCCAACCCTCGGCTCGGCCGCCGACCGACCGACCGCGTCCGTCCTGCCGGTCTCGGTGGATCCCTGCGCGATTTTCCGTGAGGCCAGCTGTCGTTCGGGTCAGGTCGCCACGTGTGACCTCTACGACGGTGTCGCCGAGGAATGGCTCGCGGCGCCGCCGCCGATGCTCGAGCAGGCCTACATGTACGACCGCTACTACGATCTCTACCACCGCATGGAGGGGCAGCATTCGGACCGGGTCTTCACGCAGGCCATGGCACCGGGCACGCCCGAGGAGGTCTGGTCGAACACGGACTTCTTCCAAGAGTACGACGGCTTCGGGGATGGATCGGGCTGGACGGGGACGGCGCTGCACGCGGCCGCCGCCCGCTACCAGGTCACGGGCACAGAGGCGGACTACGAGCGCATGCTGGAACAGTTCTCGGTCATGGGCTTTTTGTACGAGTCGAACGGGATTCCCGGCCTGCTCATGCGCAGTCACTTCGCGATGTTGGAAGAGGGCGCTCCACCGCCGATCGGTCACCCTGGCAAAGCGGTCAGCTC
>PIVY01000843.1 GCA_003353795.1 bacterium | reverse complement strand
CGCCGGCCTCACCGGCGATCCCAGCACCTCGGGCTACAGCTGCATCTTCACCAACCAGTTCGTGAAGCAGGAGCTCCTGCGCCTGGGCTACACCCAGGTCGACACCATCTGGGGAAGCCCCTTCCTCAACCGGATGATGGCCACTGTCAATCAGGGCGAGACGGTGTTCACGTATCGCGGCCTGGCCGGCATGAGCGGCATGAGCTACAGCCACATCCTGGCGCTCACCAACGGTCAGCGGCTGCCCTTCGCCGCGATCCTCACCTGCGATACCGGCAGCTTTCAGGACGACAGCACCGCGCGCAGCGAGGCCTGGCTGCGAGCGTCGAACGGTGGCGGCATCGCGTCCATCGGCACGGCCACCATCGGCACCCACACCCGCTACAACAACTGCATGTTCCTGGGAATCTTCCAGCAGTTGCTCGACAGCGGCGACGCCCGCTTCGGCCCGGCGCTCACCAGCGGCAAGCTCAACTTCTACACGAACTACTGGCAGAACGAGGCCAACAAGGTCTGGACCTGGATGACCTGGAACAACCTCATGGGCGATCCGGCCACCGAGATGTG
>PIVY01000842.1 GCA_003353795.1 bacterium | reverse complement strand
ACAGTACAGTGAACCCTTTAATGATTCCTTCACTGGGGTAACAGTACAGTGAACCCTTTAATCATCCCTTCACTAGGATGACAGTGCAGCGAACCTTTTAATGATTTATAATCATTCCTTCAATATGGTCACAGTACAGTGAACCCTTTAATGATTCTTTCAATAGGGGCACAGTACAGTGAACCCTTTAATCATTCTTTCACTCGGGTCACAGTACAGTGAACCCTTTAATCATTCCTTCACTATTAAAACATAAGGTTTTTTAAATTATTAACAAACACCATTTATTTAGTCCATGCAGTTGCAGTCTTCAATGATTCCTTCAATATGGTCACAGTACAGTGAACCCTTTAATGATTCCTTCACTGGGGTAACAGTACAGTGAACCCTTTAATCATTCCTTCACTAGGATCACAGTACAGTGAACCCTTTAATCATTCCTTCACGAGGGTCACAGTACAGTGAACCCTTTAATCAGTCCTTCACTAGGTTCACAGTACAGGGAACCCTTTAATCATTCCTTCACTAGGATCACAGTACAGTGAACCCTTTAATCATTCCTTCACG
>PIVY01000841.1 GCA_003353795.1 bacterium | reverse complement strand
GCACCCTCTCCCAGACCCAACGCCATGGGCAACAGTCCGAGTACGGTCGTCGCGGTGGTCATCAGGATCGGGCGCAACCGTTCACGGCCAGCCTGCAGGGCCGCATCGCGTGGCTCGCGTCCGCCGCGACGCAACTGGTTCATGCGATCCACCAGCACGATGCCGTTGTTGACCACGATACCAGCCAGCATGATGGCGCCGATGACGGCGAAGACACTGAGCGGTCGACCAACGATGGCCAGGCCATAGACCGCGCCGGCCAGGGCCAGCGGCACGGTGGTCATGATGATCAGCGGATGGACCAGCGACTCGAACTGCGATGCCATCACCAGATAGACGAGGAAGACCGCCAGGAGCACCGCGAGCTGCAAGGAGCGGAAGCTCCGGGCCATCTCGTGGTTCTGGCCGCCGAGAGTGGCGGTGACGCCGGCGGGCATCGCGACGCCGAGCAGGGCGCGCTCGATGTCCTGGCTCACCGTCCCCAGGTCGCGGCCGGCCAGATCGGCTGTCACCAGCGCGGCGCGCCGGCCGCCCAGACGATGAATCTCCGCCGGCCCCCGGGCCTCGCTC
>PIVY01000840.1 GCA_003353795.1 bacterium | reverse complement strand
GCCAGAGCTACAGCATCTCCGGCGGCAAGGCGGAGATGTCGGTCTCGGTGACCTACTACCTCCATGTGCGCGGCAACGACGACTTCCGGATCCCGGCCGTGATCTTCCGGGTCGGCGGCGAGACCTGCGCCACCGAGCCCATCGACGTGGCCGTGGTGGCGGCACCGCCGCCGAGCCAGACGGGCAATCGTGGACAAGCGCCGTCTTCGGCCCCAGACGAGTCGCCGACTGACGGCGGCAAGCAGGCCGGCGAGCCCGGCGACGCGGCTTTCATCACGCTGAACGTCGACCGCCAGGAGGTCTGGGTGGGCCAGCAGGTCCAGCTTGTGTTCCGTTATCACCGCCGCCGCAGCTCCTTCGATCAACCCAGCTACACGGCCCCGCGCACCGAAGGCTTCTGGCGCCTCGATCTGCCGCCCGAGCGCAACTATCGCCGTACCATTAGCGGCCAGGTCTACGACATCACCGAGCTGCGCTACGCTCTCTTCCCGACGCAATCCGGTGAACTGACCATCGAGTCGGCACACCTGACCCTGCCGGGCGACCCGTTCCAGCGCTTCTTCGGTCGCC
>PIVY01000839.1 GCA_003353795.1 bacterium | reverse complement strand
TAGCGCCTCGGGATCCTGCAACACGGCCGATCGCTGCTCGAAGCCGTCGAGCACCGCGGCGGCCTCGGCGTCGGCGAGCAGGGCGACCCCGGGTGCGCCCCGTCGTGAGCGGTGTGGCAGGTACGTCGCCGACACAGCATCGCCAGCGAAGGTCAACTCCACGAGCAGGCCGGTCCACCACGTCTCTCGGTCGGTCGGGTAGTCGAACAGGAAGTTGCCGTGGCCGTAAACCACCGGCCGGTCACGGTAGGTCTCCCGACAGCCGATGATGTGGGTATGCTGGCAAATCACCGCCGAAGCGCCCCGATCGACAAGGAAGCGGCAGAACCGGCGCAGGCCCGGCGTCGGATACGGCAGGTGCTCGAGCCCGCCGTGGACGAGCACCACGAGATGGTCGAACGATCCTGCCGCCTGGTCCATCGCCTCCAGGAATCCGATGGCGTCGAGTGGGTTGGCGCCCGGCGCCGAGCCCAGCGCCAGCGAGAACTCATGCTCCGCCACGCCCAACAAGCCGATGCGGACTCCACGAACCTCACGGACCAGAATCCGGGCCGCCGCCGCCTTGTCCGA
>PIVY01000838.1 GCA_003353795.1 bacterium | reverse complement strand
TCCCGAGGTGATCCTGGGCACCCTCGAAGATGACCCGGTCGCCGACGCCGAGATCGCTGAATACTGCCGGATCGCCAGAGTGCTGCACGATCTCAAGAGGGCGCGCATCGGCCACTTCGGCCACGTGCTCGAGTCGATGCTCGACATGCACTCCGATCCCACCGCCCTCACCGCCGCCTTCGGCTGCCACATCGTCCAGACCGAGCCGCACGACCTGCTGCGCCACAGACGTGCCGTCAGCGCTGCAGAAGTCGAGGCCAAGAAGGCGGAAATTCTGGAGATGTTCGACAGACCCGATCCCCAATCCGACCCGATCACCCGCAGGCTCACCGACGAAGATCTGCAGGTAGCCGCCGAGGTAGCCATTGCCCTCGATAAGTTCGTCGCCGAAAAGGAGCTGGACGGCCTGGCCTACTACTACGAGGCCGAGGAGGGTTCCGAGATGCGCCAGTTGGTCACTAACCTGATCGTCGGCAACTCCCTGCTCACCGCCGCCGGCTTCCCCATGTGCGGCGAGTCCGACCTGAAGACCTGCGTCGCCATGCTCATCATGGACCGCCTGGAGATCGGC
>PIVY01000187.1 GCA_003353795.1 bacterium | reverse complement strand
CGTGGGGGAGAGCCGCACCGTTACCGTGCCCCCGGAAAAAGGGTACGGCCCGCACAACGAGGAACTCCTGCAAAAGGTCCCTCGCAACGTCCTTCCCGAAGAGGTGAAGGTGGGCGAACCGCTGCGGGCGCAGTCGGACGAGCAGGAGATCCAGGTCTGGGTGCGTGAGCTCACCGACGAGCACGGTCTCATCGACGCCAACCACCCGCTGGCCGGTCAGACCCTCGAATTCGAAATCGAACTCGTGGAGATCCTCGCGGCCGAGTAACGGCGAGGGCCGGACGCTCCCCGCGTCCGGCCCCTCCATCGAACCCCGTCAGTGCGACCTGCGGTTACCGCATCCGGTACCCGATGGTCCACTCCAGGTTGTCCGCGCTGCCGAGCTCGTGGAAGCGCACGTTCAGCCCCACGAACCAGTTCTGCCACACGAACTGCCGCACACCCAGCCGCTGGTAGAAATCGGGCAGGCGCCCCTCCACGTCCTTGGTGATGATCTTGTAGCCGAGGTGGATGATCAGGTTCGTATTGTGGGCGAAGATCTCATAGCCGGCGAACAGTCCGAGGTCGAGATAGTCGCTGGACGCGGGATCGACGTTCTCGCCCTTGTAGAAGGCGTCGATCCGCTCCAGGTCACCCACGGACCCGTCGTAGCAGAAGTCGAGGCCGAAGGCGAGCCGTGACTTGTAGCTGATCCGGTACCCCGCGCCCACGGTGAGGTTGAGAATGGGGTAGCTCTGGTTGCCGTATTCCTTGGCCAGGTTCGAGTCTTCCTCGGCGAAGGCCAGGTCCAGATTTCGCTTGCCGTAGGAGCCGGTGATCGTGAGGTCCCACGCCTTTTCGGCCGTGATGCCGGAGCGCCGCTTGGGGACCTTCACCGGCTCGTCGGTATCGAACTTGGCGTAGATGATGGGGCCCAGCTGGTTGAGGCCGTGATTGGGGCGCTGGGTGCCGCCGTTGGAGAAGTGGGTACCGGTGACGCCGGCGATCGCCGACCAGCGACGAGCGAAACGGTACTCCACGTTGGCGCCCACCTCGATGTGCACCGATCGACCCAGGCCCATGGCCGTATTCTTGGGGTTGGTCACCGGATCGTAGGACTGCCAGTCGTTGGTGAAGCCGAAGGCCATCTCGAAGTTGAACTTCCAGTTGCCCGAGCTCGACCGGGCCAGAGGCCAGGTGAAGAAGCCGTAGAGCGAGGTGGGCGTGCCCAGTTCCTCGTCGTTGTTGTAGTTGGCACCATAGAGGCCGAGGCCGAAGGTCGGGAAGTTGTAGACGTGGTGCCAGTCCTTGGACCCGTCGGTCTGCCAGCCGAATTCGATGCGGGCCGACTGGAAGTTCTCGATGGGCTCGCCCGACTGGTTGTCGCCCTTGAGGAAGTCGTTGGTCTGCAAGACCGAACCGTACTGGTAGGCGACGCGCAGAAAGTGGGAAGCGCCGGGAAACTCGTTCCCGGGCGTGTCCGCTGCCAGGGCGCCGGGCGCGGCGGCCAGCAGCGAGAAGCAGAGGACAATCGCAACGAGGCGTGAACAGACGACGGACGACGATCGCACGGAGTTCATGACGGACCTGCCGGGGCGCGGACGAGAAGCGGGCTCGCCCAGTTCATTCCATGACCAGGGGATTCCTGGCGACCTGGCCGGAGTATAGGGAATGAACCGCATCCTGTAGAGAGGATTTCTCGCCGGCTACTCCAGTTCCGCAGGCCAGTTCTGCACCAGCACCAGCCGCGAGAGTTCGCTTCCGCCAAGCCGATGATTGACCACCATACGCTGGCCGTCGGGGAACAGGTCGAAGATGGAGCCGGGGCGGGCCGGATTCAGTTCGAACAGCTGGCGTACCTGCCCTACTTTGAAGGCCTCGCTCGAGCCGTCCACCTCGGCGACGTTGAGATGGTCGTCGTTGTCGAGATAGTAGAGACTCTTGCCGTCAGCGCTCCATTTCGGCCGGTCGCCTTCCTTGTTCGAGATCTGCCACTTGCTCCCCGGTCCCGGGAACGGTGTGACGTAGACCTCCTCCCGCCCGCTCTCCTCGGAGGTGACCGCGAGCCAGCGGCCGTCCGGCGAGAATCGCGCATCCCATTCGGGAAACGGCGTCTCCAGGAATGGCCGCGGCGGCTCGCTTCCGTCGGCCGCGACGATCATGATGTCGGCATTGCCGCCAACGATGCTCGTGTAGGAGATGAACCGACCGTCCGGCGACCAATCGGCAGGAAAGATGCGCCCCTCGGGGGTCGCGACCACCAGCCGCGCCGAGCCGGTGCCGTCGGCAAGCCGCGCGTAGATGCCGCGGCCGTCCGCTCGATTGGAATAGAACGCCACCTCGCGGCCGTCCGGCGACCAGATCGGTGTCCGGTCCACGCCGGTATCGAAGGAGAGCCGCGTACGGATGCCCCGGTCCAGATCCCAGAGCCAGATGTCCATGCTGCTGGTGGAGACCTCCTCGATCTCCACGGCCAGCAATGTGCCGTCGGGCGAGACCCGGGGCGAGTACTGCGTGGTTGGCGGTCCGATCCGCCCGTGCGGACTGCCGTCGAGGCCCATGATCTCGAGTTGCGACCCCGATGCGACCACGCCCTCCCGGTAGACGAGCAGTCCGCCCGGCGCCACCGAGAACACGCCGCGGCTCCAGTTGTTCATGGTCGAAACGCCCTCGGCGACGGGGATGGCGTCGCCCGAGGCGCGACCGGCCTCCGGATCGAAGGGAAGGGCCATGAGGGTGTTCTCGCGCACGAAGAACACCTGTCCGTCCGCGTAGACCGCGTTGGAACGGGCGCGGACCAGGACGGTTGTTTCGGGAGAGTCGAGACTGCCGATGCAGACCGCGTCGTTTTCGCCGCCGGCGTCGCTGCTGGTGCGGTCGTGGAAAAGGAACTTGCGGCCATCGGGTAGGAAATGGACCCAGCGATGGGTGAAGTCGCCGCGGGCGGAGTCCGGCGCGGTGACGGCCACGGGGTCGCCCCCGGCGGCGGGCACGCGGTGGATCATGTCGGTCTGCGATGGCGTGAAGAGGATCACTCCCTCGGCGTTCCAGCTACCACCGCGCCCGTTCGTCGCCTCGCAGAGGGTGAGCGACGGGCCGCCGTTGGCCAGGACCTTCTTGAGCTTGCCGTCGGCGAAGTAGGCGATGTAACGGCTGTCCGGCGACCAGAAGGGGAACATGGCCGCGTCGGTGCCGGGCAGGGGAATGCCGGTGAGCGCGGCGAGATTGCGCACCCAGATCCGGGGCGCGTCACCGGTGGAGTCGCGCGCCACGTAGGCCAGTTGCTTGCCGTCCGGCGAGATCTCGGCCATGCCCCCGGCAAGACCCCAGAGCTCGCTGCCCTCGACGAGCTGGATGTTCGACCGGACCACCCTCACCTCACGCTGGCTCAGCTGCCAGATCGAGTAGCCGAGACCGATCACCACCAGCATGAGCACCGCGATGCCCGCGGCGAGGACGCCCTCGCGTTTCTTCCGCCGCCGCGACACCGTCACCGGCACGCCGGCCTGCGACCCGCCGTCCACGATCCACTGCAGGGCGCGCTTGAGATCGCCGGCGGTCTGCCAGCGGTCGGCGGGCTCCTTGGCCAGGCACTGGTCGATGACCTGCTCCAGCATGGGCGGCGCCAGGGGCTGGATCTGCGACACCGGCGCCGGGGTCTCCTTGAGGATCGAGGCGATGAGACTGGCCTGGCTCTTGCCGACGAAGGCCTTCTGGCCGGTGACCATTTCATAGAGTAGCGCGCCGAAGGCAAAGATGTCGGCGCGGGCGTCGGCCTCGGTGCCTTCGAGCGCCTCGGGCGCCATGTACTGGATGGTGCCGAGGATGGTGCCGTCCACGGTCAAGGGCGCGGTGACCGGGATGGTGACCTGGGAGGCGGAGCTCTCGCCCGGCATGGCGGGCGAGCTCAGCTTGGCCAGGCCGAAGTCGAGGATCTTGGCACCGGCGCGGGTGAGCATGACGTTGCCGGGCTTGAGGTCGCGGTGGACGAGGCCCTGGCGGTGGGCGGAGTCCAGGCCGTCGGCGATCTGGATGGCGATCTGCAGGGCCTCTTGCGTGGACAGCGGCCCCTGCTTGAGCCGCTGGGCCAGCGACTCGCCCTCGATGAACTCCATGACGAGGAAATCGGTGCCGTCCTCGTGTCCCACATCGTGGAGGGTGCAGATGTTGGGATGGTTGAGGCTGGAAATGGCCTTGGCCTCGCGCTGGAAGCGGCTCCGCAGCTCCTCGTTCATGGCCACGTGGTCGGGCATGATCTTGATGGCCACGGTGCGGTCCAGCCGCGTATCGGTGGCCTTGTAGACCTCGCCCATGCCGCCGGCGCCGATGGCTCCGGTGATCTCGTAGTGGCCGAGTTTCTGTCCGGGTGTCAGGGGCATGGGGATCTCCGGAGCGTGAGGAAGGAGGCGATACCGGTCGGATTCAGTCGAGACATGATAATCGAGTTCAGGAATCATCGCTGCCGGCGGTTCAGGGGGCGGGATGGGCGTGGATCGTGCGATCGGCGGCGATGTCGGCGAGGCGGAGTTCGCGGCCATCGGGCCAGACCACGTGCAGCGACTCGACCCGGGTCGCCGGCCCGAGTCCGATGTGCATCCGGTCGCGGAAGGCGCTGCCGCCGACCTGGGTCGGCCAGAACTGACGCACCTGGGTGCGGCCGCCGGCAGTCACGGTGACCACCGCGCCATAGGGAAGGCGTTCGCCCGGGGTCGTATCGAACGAGATCAACAACGTGTGGTGCCTGCGGCTCGTGTTCTTCAGGAGCCGGACGCCGCCATCGGCGGAATCCGTGTCGACGGCGCCGTTGAGCACGACGAGGTCGAGATCGCCGTCGGCGTCGATGTCGCTGGCCAGCAGACCGTCGGCGATTCCGGCATAGGGACCGAACTCGCGCGCGGCCTCGAAATCGATCGCGTCGCCGCCGCGATTCCGGTAGAGGAGCAGCCGGGATTCGCGGTGGTCGCGGCGGGTCCGCAGCACGGCGAGATCCAGGTTGCCGTCATTGTCGAGATCGGCGGCGGCGCAGTGAACGCCTCGGCCTTCATCTGTGAGCACCGGCGGCGTGTGGTCCTCGAAGCCGTCGCCGCGCCGGAGCAGGAGCCGGTTCCGGCGCTCGAGATCGAAGTGGCTGGGCTCATCGTCGGCGCCGTAGACAAGGAAGAGATCCTGTTGCCCGTCGCCGTCGAAATCGCCCCAGACCGCGCCGCGCGGCTCGGGCAGGTAGGCCGCCGGCGGGATCGCAGCCACGTCGACCCGCGCTCCGTCCCCGTCGGTGCGCAATATCTTGATGGGCAATCCGCCGCCGAGGGCCAGAAACTCGGTTCGACCGTCGCGATCGAGATCCGTCGGCAGCAACGACACGACGAATTCGGCGCGCGTCCGCGGAGCACCGGCCGCAATCGCCTCGTCGTCCGCTGCGGGGACGCCGAGGCGCAACTCGGCGGTGTCGACCGCGGGCGGTCCGGCCCCCATGGCGAAACAGCGCGGCGCCGTGCGAAAGTTCAGCACGAAGAGGTCGGGCGATCCGTCGCCATCGGGATCCAGGAGGACGCCGCCACGGCCCCGGCCGAAGGGGTCGGAGACTCCCCATTCGACGGCCACGTCGACGAGTTCGCCGGCGGCGCTGGAGAAGAAGACGTTGGCCCCCACTCCCTCGCCCCGATGGGCGCCGGCGACGAGATAGAAATCGAGGATCCCGTCGCCGTCGAGATGGTCGGCCACCGTGGCGTGATGATCGAACTCGCCGAGGTCGAGACGCCAGCCGGGCACCGGTTCGAACTGGCACGCGCCGCGGTTCTGAAACGCTCGCGGCGCGCCCGAATGGCGCCCGATCAGGAGATCGCGCGAGCCGTCGCCGTTCAGGTCGACGAACACCACGCCGGTCGTGGCGCCGGCCAGCGGCAATCCAGCTTCGGAGCTCACATCCACGAACCGCAGGCCGCCATCCCCAACAGTTTCAGCCTGCCGGCCGCCACACGAGCCGAGCATGGCGACGGCGACCGTCACTGCGATCACCGCCATCAACACCGAATGCTGATTCCACCTGGACAAATCGCCTCGCTCCATTCCAGAACCGCGCCGCGCCCCAGCCTATACTCCACCATCCGACCTGTCAGCCCCCTCAATGAAACGAGGCGGGCAACCGCCCCCGGTTGCCCGCCCCACACAATCGTCTGTTGAGCTGCATGCGCCCCTGGCGCATGTCAGCTCGAACAGACGTCATTTCAGCAGCATCATCTTGCGGGTGCCGGTCTGGCCGGCGACGTCGAGGCGATAGAGGTACACGCCACTGGGAAGCCCCTGTCCCGCGTCGTTGCGACCGTCCCAGGTGAAGCTCTGCGCGCCCACGGCGAAGTCGCCGGTGTGCAGCGTGCGCACCAGCCGGCCCTGCGCGTCGTAGACCCGCAGCGCACCTTCCCCGGCTCGGTGCACGGTGAAGCGGATGGAGGTGCTGGGATTGAACGGGTTGGGCTGATTCACCAGATCGGTGAGACCGGCCGCCGGCAGATCGCCCACGCCCACCGGCGTGTGCAGGGCGTCGATGTCGAGCATCTGAGGATTGCCCACGGCGTCGAAGTTGTAGGGGTCGAGCCCGAAACCGCGATTGCCGAAGTAGCCCTCGTATTCGTCGTCCATGAGGTACTTGTAATCGGTGAACAGATTGCTGCCCGCGGGGAAGATCACCGCTGCCGAGTAGATCCCGTCACCGGCGGTCTCGTCGGGCGCCACGCCGTCGTCGTACAGCGGATTGAGCGACGGGATGTCCCAGCTGAACGCCGCCGGCATCTCGTTGCTCTCGGTGCCGTTGACGGCGAAGGCGTGACCCTCGTGCGGCGTGTTGGTCGCGTCGAGGCGGAAGACCACCTCCACGGCCTCGGCGCTCAGACTGCAGAAGTCCCAGACGTAGACGGGCAACTCGATCGGGCCGGGATCGCCGCCGATCTCTCCGAATTCCTCGTCGTTGAGGAAGACGTGGCGGTCGCCCTGGTCGAAGCATTCGTACTCGCCGTTCAGGCGGAACTTGTAGTCCACGTTCTTGCGACTGTCGGCGGGGAAGTGCACGGCCAGGGAGTAGATCAGGTCGCCGGCCACCGCGTCGATGCCCGTGCCGTCGTCCACCATGACCGCGGCGGGCGGCCAGGCCTGGTCCAGGGGCGCCACGTTGCCGGCGATGGCCACGGTGTCGGTGGGCGCGGGCGCGGCGGCGCTCAGGTCCACGTAGAAGAGCACGTCCACCGCACTCAGGGTGAAGAGCGACGGGTCGTCGTCGTCCCACCACACGTCGATGAGATCGGAATCGCTGCCGTTCAGCTCCACGCGATGAACGCGGTTGCCGGGCAGCGACTCGTAGGTGGCGCAGTTGTGGACGAACTTCCAATCCACGTCCTGGCCACCTTCAGGTGCCGAGAAGTTGGCGGACCACTCGAAGTCACCGCCGCCGAGATCGGTCATCGCCGCGTTGTCGCAGAGCGCCCAGGTCAGGGGCCAGGTGCCGCCCTCGACGGTGAAACCATCGGGGGGCGTGCTGTTGCTCTCGAGATAGCGGCTCATGTGGCCGATGAAGGTGACCTGCTTCCAGACGAAGGCCGCGTGGTCGGGATCGCCGATGGGGTTGCCGGCCAGATCGGTGACGTTCTGGACGGTGACGGTGTAGAGGTCGGCGGAAATGGGCAGGTCGGCGCTCAGGTTCAGGTGCACCAGGCTGGGCTGCGAGCCGTCGACCGAAGCGGCGGTGACCGTGGCGCCGGGCAGACTGTAGTTGCCCGTGACCTCGGCGGTGGCCGGATCCACGGCCTCGCTGAAGCGCACGGCGACCATGTCGTCCGCCTCCATGCCGGCCTGCATCACGGTGGGCGCCACGTTGTCGGTGGCGTCCAGCACGGTGAAGCTGTGGAAGAGGGTCATGGGCACGGGATCATTGACGTCGAAGGTGGTGCCGTCGGGGGTCGAGAGCTGCACGGCGTCGTTGGCGGCCGCGTCGAAGGGCCCCTTGGTGGCGCCGTCCTGGGTGGTCCAGATCTCGACGTTCACGATGTCGCCGGTGTCCACCCCGATGCTGCTGAGGCCGATGGCGTACTCGCGGAAGTCGGTGCCCAGGGGCACGCCCAGGGCGCCGGGTCCGGCAAGGATGCCGACCCAGGTGCCGGGACCGGGATTGAAGCTGTAGCTGGCCTGCCAGTTGCTGTCCAGGTTGATGTAGTAGACGTAGTCCGGTCGGGTTGCGGCGCCGGACCACTCGAGTTGCCGGGTCCACGGATCGGTGGTGCCGCCGATAGCGGTGTTCACGTCGATGGCCACGCCGAGCTGCACGTTGCCCCAGGCGCCCTGATCGTGGCCGAAACCGATGTAGAGATTGTTGGCGTCGTTGGTGACGTAGACGTTGCCGAGATCGATCTCGGTGTACTGGGTGTCGCCGCCGTCGTCGTCGACGAGGTTGGCGGGATCGAAATCGTTGACGCCGTCGATGACGATGGTCTGGACCACCTGAGCCTGGGCTCCCACCGCGACGAGCAGCAGGACCGCGGACCAGAGGGCGAGCAATCTGGCGAGACGCATGAGAGACTCCTTCTACTTGACCAGGGTGAGCGAGCGCGTACTCGCCCGGCCGGCATGTTCGAGGCGACAGAAATACGTGCCCGCGGCCACCGTTCGACCCCGTTCATCACGTCCGCGCCACGTGACCGCGTGGCTGCCGGGAGCGAGTGCGCCGTCCACGAGGACGGCGACCCGACGACCCCGCGCGTCGAACACGGCCAGCGTCACGGGCTGGTCGCTGCCGGTGGGAACGTCGAAGGCCAGGGTGACCGAGGGATTGAAGGGATTGGGGTATGGCGGATGCAGCGCGAGCCCGGCTGCCGGCGTATCGGGCGCAGCATTGGGGTCCAGCGGATCGGGCGCGCCGTCGCCGTCCTCGTCCACGGTGAGGGTCCACACGTTGTCGATCACGGGCAAGGCGGCGGCCAGGTTCGAGGGCGCCGAATCGCCACCCAGCTCACCGTCGGGCTCCGGATCCCAGCAGATCGACGCCACCAGCGAGATCTGGGCGCCCACGGGCACCTCGTTGTCCCCCATGCCGTACAGCGTCGACCATGGAATGGCCACCTCGGTGCCGCCGTCGAGGCCGTTGAGGTGATCGGGATCGAAGGCCATCTCGACGTTGCCGGTGGCGTTGTCCGTGGTGGTGGGCGAGAGGATGCGCCAGAACGTCTGGCCGTCGTGGATCGACTGGTGCTGGTAGGAACCGAGCTGCCAGTCGGCGGCGAAGCCGGGCGCGGTGAACGAGGCGCCGCGTTCCCAGGCGTCGATGGCCGTCAGATCGGTGGCGCCGTTGGCGCTGCCGGGGTCGATGTCCAGGTACAGGAGCCAGCTGTTGCCGTGGACGATGCCCTCGATGCCCACATAGAGATTCACCTGGTCCCAGGTCACGTGCAGGGCCTCGATCTCGTTGTCGGCGGTCCACTCGCTGTCGCCGGCGTCGTCGAGTGTGAAGTCGGTCCACTCGTCGGGCTCGAACTGGCCGTCGATGGTCACGCGCCAGTCCTGGTAGATGGTGACCGGGCCGTCCGTCCAGTCGTTCAGGTTGCCGTTGTCGTCCTCGACGGCGCCCGCCTCGAGCACCATGCGCAGATTGTTCTGGTCGAGGGCGTTGATGGCCTCCACGTGGGCCGGATCGACGCTGATGAATAGGTAGTACACAGCGCCGATG
>PIVY01000837.1 GCA_003353795.1 bacterium | reverse complement strand
GTACGGATGTCATGGATTCCCCCGGAATGACAGTCCGTTACTGTTAAGATCAGGAGCCTCTGGCTGCAAGGCCGCTGCCAAGCATCTGATAGGTGGCGATCCATTTGTCGACCTCGGCCACGGGATCAGCCGCACTCGTGATGTGGCGGATCCCATCGAAGACCACCGCACTCAGCGCCGCCGCCGCGGTCGGCACATCGACATCGGCCCGGAGGTAGCCTCTATCGACGCCATTTTGCAGGTATGCCGCCGTGAAGTTGGTGAAGCCCGCAAACGCCCCATGGATGCGGGCGCGGGTGTCGCCGTCGATTCCAGGCCCCTCGAAGAACACCAACCGAACGGCCGCCGAGTCGTGCAAAAACGCGGCGAAGATCTCTCGACCGACGGCATCCACGTGCTGGGCATGCTCGACGAGGGTGCGCGGCGCCGTCGGATCTCGGCCGAGCGTGACCGAGGTGATCTTGCCGAGCACCTCTGCAACCACGTGGTCGAGGATGTCGCGTTTGTTCCTGAAGTACCGATAGAAGGTGCCGTGGCCCATCTGCAGCTCGGCGGCGATGTCCGAGATGCT
>PIVY01000836.1 GCA_003353795.1 bacterium | reverse complement strand
GGTGGTCAGCGAATGGGAGCCGCCCGCCCTCGTCAGCGGCGACTCTCCTGGCGGCGCGTTGCAGTCGTGCGCACCCAGCCGCCTGGTCAACAACGGCCAGAGCACACGCTATCACGTGCGCAAGGGACTACGTTGCTACTTCGACGACTATGGCCAGGTGGACTGGCTCCAGACCGACCTCTTCCAGGACGGCACCGAACGCTTCGGTCGCCTCGTGCTGAAGACGACCCTGCTGGCGGGTCACATCGTCAGTTCCACCATCTTCGAACCGTTGCACCGAGACCTTGGCCACCTCGGCAGCCGTCACCGCCTCGCGGCGCTCTACCTCGACAGTGAGTACTGGGGCGCCTACAACGTGCGCGAGCGCATCGATGATCACTTCGTCGAGGTCACCCACGAACTGGCCGACAACAACGAGTACACCCTCATCAAGGACAACGAGGCCGTCGAGGGCGATCGTCAGGACTGGGACGACTTCCTCGCCGGCTACGCCGTCCCGCCCCAGAACTACGGCGCCCACGAATGGTTCGCCGCCGTGGAGACCCGCTTCGACCTCGAAGCCTACATGGAC
>PIVY01000835.1 GCA_003353795.1 bacterium | reverse complement strand
AGGGACACCCCGATCTCCAGGGTCCCGCCCACCAGCTGCGAGGGCTGCGTCCCGGCGACGGGTTCGAGAAGTACGCGGCCCTGGATGGACGGCTGGTTCCGAGAGACGAAGCCCTGAAGGATCGGGACTTCCAACTCGGCACCCACGGCGGGAGTCAGGTCGATCACCCGCCCCACGCCCACGTCGTTGACCAAGATGTAGTCGCCCAGGCCGGTGTCGTCAGGATCCAGCGTGAGGCCCTCCAGCGTGACCTCGGTCTGCACCCGATCCGCGATCGAATCGGCATCGCCCACGACCACCGACCCACTCAGGGTGTCGACGGAACCATCGAGGGGCCCAAGCCGGGTCGAGCCGAGGGGGGCTCCGTCCAGACCCGAGGCGACCACCTGCACGTCGTTTGCGCTCACCCCGCCGAGACCACTCAGGTCAACGCCCAGCTCCTGGGCGTTGCCTCTCGATGTCTCGGCGACGCGCACTCGCAGCATGACCTGCCGCACCGATCGTAGGCCCAGGTAGCTGAAATGCTCGAGCTCGCCCGAGGCGGTCAAGCGGCCCGCCGCGTCGTCGACGCG
>PIVY01000834.1 GCA_003353795.1 bacterium | reverse complement strand
CGTGACCCGTACCTCGGCCGGGACTTTTCTGGCCATCAACGAGCTCGTGGGCGCCGTCGGTCAGATTCTCGAGATCGACCTGCTCGGCAACGTGATCAACGTGTTCACCCATCCCGGTGTCGACACCTATCACCACGCCGTCGAAGAGCTGCCCAACGGCAACTTCATCGCCCTGGCCACGGAGCTGCGAGAGATCGGGGGCTACCCCGACGGCAACGGCGACGTCACCTGGCAGATCGTTGGTGACCAGGTGGTGGAGTTCCGGCGCGACGGCAGCATCGTGCAGGCCATCTCGCTGTTCGATTTCCTCGATCCCTATCGCTATCCGGACACCACCGAGTTCCACTTTCCCTTCTGGAGCGGCGTGTACGGCGTAGGACCCACGAAGGACTGGACCCACTCCAACGGGCTCGCCTACGACCCGAGCGACGACTCGGTGATCATCTCGGTCCGACACCAAAACCTGGTCATGAAGCTGCGCCGCAGCCCGCCGGAGTTCGTATGGGCGATCGGCGAGGATTGGGCGGCTCCGGGCGATGACGGCTGGCCTTGGTTGCAGCAGGACGGCCCCGG
>PIVY01000833.1 GCA_003353795.1 bacterium | reverse complement strand
GGCGTCGAGCGCCTGGACGACGTGATGTCGCATATCAACGCGGCCAAGCAGGGCAAGTTCGGCCTCGCCGGTGCCGGCATGACACTGACCGACGTCGATCCCATGCAAGCGCCCATCGACGTCGAGCCCGGCAGTGCCGTCGCCTGTTGGGAGGCGCTGGCTCCCTTCGAACACGTCGATGGCGATTGGGATGATCTGCAGGATGGCTACGCCAAGAGCATCCTCGACAAGTGGACCGAGTACGCGCCCAACCTGGCCGACGCCACCGTGATCCGACACTACGTGAACCACCCAAAGCACATCCAGGCCAAGCTGCCCAACATGGTGCGCGGCTCGATCAAGCACGGCGCCTACAATCCCACCCAGATGCTCTCGAACCGCCCCAACGCCGACTGCTCGAGCTACCGCACCCCGATCGAGAACCTCTACGTCGCCGGTGCCAGTGTCTGGCCGGGTGGAATGGTGCTGCTCGGTGGGGGCTACAATGCGGCCGGCGTGGTGTGTGACGACCTCGGACTGGAGCGCTGGTGGAAGGAGCCGGCCTACATCACCGAGGCGAGAGAGAAGGGGTTG
>PIVY01000832.1 GCA_003353795.1 bacterium | reverse complement strand
CGGGTCCGGTACACCACCGTCGACTCCCTGGATCCCGCCAACGTGATCTTCGACCGGACCTTCGACGCCAAATGGAAAGACGGCGACGATCTGCTGGTGGAGCAGTTCCGCGTGTCCGGCCTGCTGGGACACGACACCATCGAGTTTGCCGACGGCACGGTCAGCGGGGAGATCCCGCTAAACCTGTCACCGCTCAACGCTCGCAGCAACGATTTCGTGGGCGTCTTCGACGGCGGTCCCGGCAATGATATCCTGCGCGGCGGCGGCGGCCGCGACCGGCTCGACGGCGGTCAGGGCCGCGACGTGCTGATCGGTCTGGGCGGCGATGACCGCCTGTGGGGTGACGGCGGCGCGGGTATCGGCACGGCCGCCGACCACGACCGGCTGTTCGCCGGCCAGGGCCATGACGACCTGATTGGCGGCCAGGGCACCAACGAGCTGTTCGCCTGGTCCCTGGACCCGAACCCGATCCAGACCCAGCTCGGATTCGACAGCGGACAGCGCGCCGAACGGGCATCCGGCGCGGAGGACGAACTGGTGCTCCGCCGAGGCGTGCTGCAGCTGCCATGGCGC
>PIVY01000831.1 GCA_003353795.1 bacterium | reverse complement strand
GGCGATCCTGCCACGGCCATCTGGAACGGCACTGCGAGGGTGCCCGAGATCAACACCGCTTCCTCGCTGGTCGTGGGCGAGCAGCAGCTGGTCGTCCAGGTCACCGACGGTGGACAGCCGGTGGCCGGTGTCGATGTCTGCGCGCGCAAGGGCGACGAGACCTACGCCTGGGGCGTTACCGACGGAGCGTGCAACGTCAGCCTCACGGTCATTCCGACCACGGCCGGAGATCTGGACCTCATGGTGTCCGGAGGCAACTTCGCCCTGACCACGCAGACCGTCCCGGTCACCGGGACTCCAACCTATCTCTCGGTCACCAGCATCGACATCTCCGATTCCGGCGGCAACGGCAACGGCCTGCCCGAGTCGGGCGAGATTCTCGAGCTCACCGTCCATTTCCAGGACGTGGGCGGAGCGGGCGCCACCGGTCTGACGGCCGAACTGACCTCGGCCGATCCCGAGGTGCTGGTGCTCGACGGCTCGACGACCCTGGCCGATGCGCCTCCCGGCGGCAGCACGCAGACCGACACGCCCTTCGTGGCGAGGCTCGCCCCGTCGACGCGCGACGGCAGCC
>PIVY01000830.1 GCA_003353795.1 bacterium | reverse complement strand
CGAAGTAGTCGTCGTCCGCGTCGTCGGCCATCTCAGGCGGCTCGGCGCCCGGCAACACCAGCGGCGCGCCGGCCTCGGTGATGCCGTCGGTATAGAGCACCAGGATGTCACCCGGCTGGAGTGCGATGGACACCTGCTCGTAGTGCTGGTCGCCGAACATGCCGAGGATGAGTCCGCCCGAGGAGAGCCACTCCACCGCGCCGTCGCGGCGCACCACGAGGGCCGGGTCGTGGCCGGCGTTGGTACAGGTGAACTGGCCGCTGTCGCCGTCGAGCTCGCCGTACAGGAACGTGGCGAACATGTGGGCGTCAGTCGATTCGCTCAGCAGGTCGTTCATCCGGGCGACCATGTCCGACACCGGCGCCGGATGCATCACCTGGCCCTTGAGGCAGGCCTGGAGGTTGGACATCAGGAGCGCCGCGGGCACGCCCTTGCCGGAGACGTCGCCGATGGCGATGCCGAGGATATCGCCACCGGGGCTGGTGAAGTCGAAGTAGTCGCCGCCCACCTGCAGGCTGGGTATGCTGACGCCGGTGATCTCCCAGCCGAGCAACAGCGGTTGCTCGTGGGGCAGCA
>PIVY01000829.1 GCA_003353795.1 bacterium | reverse complement strand
CGGCACTGCCGGGCGCCCGTTCCACCAGCAGGGCATCGTCGGCATTCAGTACCAGGTGACCGCCCCGGTCCAGCGCCTTGGTGACAACCCACTTGAGATCCGCCAGGGCCGCCAGATCGTACAAGGCGAACTCTCCGAGATGGTCCTCGGCAATATTGGTGATGAGGACCGCGTCGGCGTGCTCCACGGCGAGGCCGCGGCGCGACAGGCCGCCTCGAGCGGTCTCCAGGATGGCGATGTCGACACGGCGGTCGCGCAACACCGTGCGCGCGCCACCAGGTCCCGAGTAGTCGCCCCGATCGATGATCACATCGTCCACGGCGATCCAGTCGGTGGAGCAGATCCCCACCACCCGACCCGCCGCCCGCGCCATGGCGGCGGCCATGCGCACCGACGTCGTCTTGCCATTGGTGCCCGTAACCAGGGCCACGGGAATGCTGTGCAGGGACGGCCAGTCCACCTCCCCCGGCGACGGCAGCCCATTCACCGGCCAGCTTTGACTGCCTCTGCCGAGGCCGATGGATAGAACGTCGTCATCCACCAGGCAGGGCAACCGTCGCTTTCGGGCTTGTGCAT
>PIVY01000828.1 GCA_003353795.1 bacterium | reverse complement strand
CAGACGGCGCGCTCGGCAGCCGGCGCCATGGCGTGATGGTCGGTGATGGCCACGCCGCCGAGGCCGTTGTCGCGGGCGGCGGCGAGCTGGTCGAGAACTGGAGAGCTGGCGCAGCCCGAGCGCTCGGCGGTGTGGATGTGGAGATCGATACGCATGATCTCGAAATCTAGGTGGTCACCCTGGACCGGTCCAGCACCACCTAGATGTCCTCCTTGTACAGCGATGACGCCTTCGCCGCCGACGTCACGATCCCCTTGATCATCGCCGACGACAGCCCGGCATGTTCCATCTCGTTGAGGCCGGCGATGGTGCAGCCGCGAGCCGGAGCGCGTCGTCGGGGTGGAAGCCGATCTCGATGCCGCCCTGGGATGCCGCGCGGATCACCCGCAGGAAGTACGCAATGCCACACGCGCAGAGGGCGGTCGCCGGCACCATCATCTCCTCGCGCACGACCAGGGTCTCGCCAAGGGCGTCGAAGATAGGCTGGACCTGCGGGAGGCTGGCCGCGCCGAGGTCGTTGGTCGCCAGGCAGGTCATGGACTCGCCGAGAGCCATGGCCGTGTTGGGCATGGCCCGC
>PIVY01000827.1 GCA_003353795.1 bacterium | reverse complement strand
GTCATCGCGGTGGATGTCGCTCTCGATAATCCGCTTGCTCTCGGCGTCGAGTGCTGGGCCACCACGCCCCCATGGTGCTTTGCGCACTATCGCGGTCCCGGTCGGCGCGGCCGGGCTGAGGCCTGGTTCTGGCGAGTACGACCGCTCCCACACACTCGGCCCGCAGCCGAGGCTGAGGAGTAGGCAAATCGCCGCGATCAACGACTGGGTGAGGCGCGCCATGCACAATAGTAGGGGTTCAGTGACCCAAGCGGGTTCAGTCGAGATACCGCTATTGCCACATCGTCACGACTCTTCCAACGCCTGCCGGTACCGCTGCATGACCTTGGTCCTCGTCAGGATCGCCATCGGCAGGGTCGGGTCGATCGGGCTGATGACCGTCAGGCTGGCCACTTCGTGCTCGGCGAACTTGTCCATCACCGTATCCAGCGTCTCGTCGCGTCTGATCAGGGGCAGGTCGGTCCGCATCACCTCGGCGACCAGGAGCAGCGGGATCGCCTCGCGGTCGAGCAGTGCCGTGCGGATGTCGGCGCCGGTCACCATGCCGATGTAGGCGCCCGTTCCTTGTTCGACGACCA
>PIVY01000019.1 GCA_003353795.1 bacterium | reverse complement strand
CCCTGGAGGTGACCTTGGCGATCCTGGACAGCGGCACCATCGTGGCGGTGGCCACAGCCGAGGGCAGGGGTGGCCTGGCCGTGGTGCGCTTGAGCGGCCCGGAGGCCCTGGCCATCGCGGGTCGCATCTTGCCTGATACGACGCTTGCCGAGCCGGTGACCAGTCACCTCGCGAGGCTGGCCACCGTTCATTGGCCGGATGGTGGACCAGATCATCACGGTCTCGACGCCGGGACGAATCTCGATCAGGTCCTGGTCCTTCCCATGCTCGCTCCCAACAGTTTCACCGGCGAAGACACCGTGGAGTTCTCCTGCCACGGCGGTGCGTTGCCGGCCCGCCAGGTCGCGGCGGCGTGCCGTGCTGCGGGCGCCCGCGCGGCGGGCCCCGGAGAGTTTTCGCGACGCGCGTTTCTCAATGGCCGTCTCACTCTGGACCAGGCCGAGGCCGTGGCCGATCTCATCGACGCCGAGCACAGCGTGGGCGCCCGCGCCGCCCTGTCCCAGTTGCGCGGGTCGCTGGATCGCGAGTTGACGAGCATCGAGAACCCGCTCCGGACATTGCTTGCCCGTCTCGAGGGCGCCATGGAGTTCAGCGAGGACGAGGCCGACGTTCCCGCGCCCGAATCGGTCCACGCCGTGCTCGGTGAGGCTCGCGATCGCATCACCGGTCTGCTGGACCTGGTCCCTGCCGGCCGCCATCTGCGCGACGGCGTGCAAGTGGTGCTGGTGGGGCCACCCAACGTGGGCAAGAGCTCGCTCATGAACGCATTGCTCGACCGCCCGCGGGCCATCGTCGACAGCGAGCCGGGCACCACTCGCGACGTGGTCACCGATCGGCTCGAGCTCGATGGATTGCTGTTCGTGCTGCACGACACCGCCGGCGTGCACGAAGCCGCCACCGGAGTGGAGGCGCAGGGTGTGGTCCGTACCCGGGATGCGTTGACGCGGGCAGACATCGTGCTGGCGGTGGCAACCAGTACTGATGCCGCCGATGACGTCGCGTTTCCGGAAGCGGCAGAAGGCAGCATCATGATCCCCGTACTCACGAAGGGCGACCTCTTCGCCGGCGACACCGGCGCTGGATTGGTGACGTCCGCGGTCACTGGACAGGGGCTCGACGAGTTGAAGCGCGTCCTGGTGGAAGTGGCGCTGGCCGGTGGCCTGGCCGAGGCGACGGCGCGCGGGCTGGTGCTCAACGATCGGCATCAGGATCGGTTGCTGGCCTGCCGCGACTCGCTGGACGAGTTGCTCTCCGCCGAGGACGCCGGTGACGAGGTCGTGGCCAGTCTGCTGGCAGTGACGCTGCAGGAACTGGGCGCCATCAGCGGCCGCGTGTTCACCGAGAAGTTGCTCGACGAACTGTTTGGTCGCTTCTGCGTGGGCAAATGACAGGTAGGGTATGAACGCGACCCGGGCATATGACGTGATCGTCGTCGGTGGTGGCCATGCGGGCATCGAGGCCGCGCTGGCGGCCGCGCGCCTGGGTTGCCGTACGGCCCTGGTGAGCCATGCCCGCAACGAGATCGGACGAATGCCCTGCAACCCGGCCATCGGCGGCCTGGGCAAGGGCCACCTGGTGCGCGAGGTGGATGTGCTCGGGGGTGCCATGGGCCTCGCGATCGACGCCACGGGAATCCAGTTCCGCGTGCTCAACCGCCGCAAGGGTCCCGCGGTGCAGGCGCCGCGCGCCCAGGCCGACAAGCATCGCTACCAGGAGTTCATGGCGGCCATGGTGGACGACCAGCAGGGTCTCGACCTGGTCACTGGAGACGCCGCGCGCCTGCTCGACGACGGTGGTTCGCCGCCGACGATCACGGGCGTGGGTTTGAGCGATGGCCGCGAGATCGCGGGCCGACGGGTGATCCTCTGCACCGGCACCTTCTTGCGCGGGTTGATGCACGTGGGGGAGCAGCAGACCCGCGGCGGTCGCGAGGGAGCAGCGAGCAGCGAGGGCATCAGCGGCGAATTGCGCCGGCTCGGGTTCACCCTGCGCCGGCTCAAGACCGGTACCCCGCCGCGCCTGCACACCGACTCGATCGACTACGATCGGCTAGAGCCGCAGCCGGGCGACGACGACGCGCGCCCGTTCTCCTTCCGCACGCGGACGTTCGACCCGCCGGACCATCAGTGCTGGATGGCGTACACCAACGAACGGTCCCACGAACTGATCCGAGAGAACCTGCACCGATCGCCACTCTACGGTGGCGCCATCGATGGGCAGGGGCCTCGCTACTGTCCGTCGATCGAGGACAAGGTGGTGCGGTTTCCCGACCGCGATCGGCATCTGATCTTTCTCGAGCCCGAGGGCCTCGACACACCCGAGGTCTATGTGAATGGTATCTCCACCAGCTTACCGGCCGATGTGCAGGAAGCCGTGGTGCGCAGCATTCCTGGGCTCGAGCGCGCCCTGATCGTGCGGCACGGCTATGCGGTGGAGTACGACAGCATTCCGTCGTGGCAAGTGACGCCGACGCTCGCGGCCAAGGGTGTCACCGGTCTGTACCTGGCGGGGCAGATCCTGGGGACCTCCGGTTACGAGGAGGCTGCGGCACAGGGACTGCTGGCGGGAGTCGGCGCGGCCCGATCACTGGCCGGCGAGGCGCCCTGGTTGCCGCGGCGGGACGAGGCCTATCTGGGAGTGCTGGTGGACGACCTGGTCACCAAGGAGATCACCGAGCCCTACCGCATGTTCACCTCGCGAGCCGAACACCGACTCCAGTTGCGATGCGACAACGCCGAGTCGCGACTACTCGACTCGGCACGGTCTCTGGGATTGCTGCCGGCCGTGGAGGCGGCGCGTCTGGAGGCGAGGGAGCGGGCGCGGTCGGCGTTGGCCGCGACGCTGGAGTCGTGGCGGACTCCGGATCCCCTGGGGGGACCAGCCTGTGCAGCGGCCGACGTTCTCCGGCGGCCAGGGGTGGAGGCTGATGATATGTTCGCTGTGGTCAAGGCGGGGACCGAACTGCGTGAGGCGTGCGATATAGTCCTGGCTCACGAGCTGGATGGAGAATCATGGCTCGTCTCTGGGTTGTGGTTAAATGTTGTAAATGACATAAAATATAATGGTTACATAGTTAAAATACAGCGCCAACTGGCCGCCCAAGCGCACCTCGATCACCTTGAGATCCCGTCTGATCTTCAGTATGAAGAGTTGCTGGCGTTGAGTCTCGAGGCACGCGAAAAGCTGGCGCGGATGCGCCCGGAGACCCTGGGCCAGGCGAGCCGAATCGATGGTGTTCGAGCGGGGGATCTTGCTGTTCTGACCGTGATCCTGAAGCGTGATCGGGCCGATGATCCAGGGAGGGCGGACGCATGACGCAACCGCTTGGCAGAGATCGACGACTCGAGATCTTATCCAGTGAGATCGAGCGATGGAACCAGCAAATCAACCTGGTGAGCCGGGTGAATCCTCGCGAACGCGTGGCAGCTCTCGTGGCGCAGTGCCAGGTGGGCTGGCGGCTTGTCGCGACGGCTCTCGCCGACAAGGGCTGGTTGGAGAACGCGGCCTACATCGATCTCGGTTCGGGGGCCGGTCTTCCTGGCCTGGTCTGGGCGACCGCGCGTGGCGACGGTCCGCCTGCACCGATATCGATTCTGGTCGAGCCCCGCGACAAACGGGCCTGGTTTTTGCGGCGGACCGCGCGGTTGATGGGTTTGGATGGGGTTTCGGTTCTCTCTTGCCGCTGGGGGGATGGCGAGATTAGCCTTTCGACGTCAAGAGTTCTGGTTTCCATGAAAGCTCTCCGCCTGACTGATGCCGAAGTGCTTGATGGTCTTGGTCGGTATGATTCAATAGGCCATTCTTCTTCGGTTGACTACCGGCCACGGGAAATCGGGATCGTCCGGTTTCTGGACCCAGAGGAACATACACAAGAGTGGCTCGAAGAGACCTTCGCTGCTCTCGATCCGGACGGGGGCGTGTCTTGGCGCCGGATCAGAGTGGAGACCCTCGGTGACGGTGACCCCAGGCTGCTCTTGACCCAGTACCGGGCTATCTGATCCACCATTGTTCCACGTGGAACATCGTGGTCGGTCGTTCCCTGGTGTTCCACGTGGAACAATCGCGCCCTGACGGGTCCGGTGGGCCGGCGATTCGCACATTGACTCGTTTTTCTGTTATCCAACCTACAGTTCTGTGGCGGTTTGCCGCCGTATGCCCTGCGCCGGGCAACGGATCCTGGACACACATCATTGAACTGCGTTAGATTGGACGAACCCCTCGGCCTCGCGGCGTCCGTGTTGCCGGATCTCCTTCAGAAACGGACCAAATCCCATGGGCAAGATCATCTCCATATCGAACCAGAAGGGTGGGGTCGGCAAGACGACCACGGCCGTGAACCTCTGCGCCAGCCTTGCCGTGGGGGAGAAACGGGTCCTCCTCGTCGATCTGGATCCCCAGGGCAACGCCAGTAGTGGTGTCGGCGCCGAGCCGCGGAACGGCACTTCGTACGAGTTTCTGCTCGGCAACAGCGCGCTCACGGCCTGTATCCAGAACACCCAGATCCCGTACATGGATGTTCTGACTGCCGACCGACGCCTGGCGGGGGCGGAGGTAGAGCTTGTGAATCAGCCCCAACGGGAGAGATTCCTCGAGCGCGCGTTCGCCGACCACCGGGATCGTTACGACTACATCATCATCGACACGCCGCCGAGCCTGGGCTTGTTGACGCTCAATGCACTGACAGCCGCAGATTCGGTCCTCATTCCCATCCAGTGTGAGTACTACGCCCTGGAGGGGCTCAGTCAGCTCCTGAGCACCGTTCAACTGGTGCAGCGGGGATTGAATCCGAATCTCGCCCTTGAAGGCGTTCTATTGACCATGTTCGACAAGAGGTTGCGTCTTTCGAATCAAGTCGCCGAGGAGGCCATGGAGTTCTTCGGACCCGTGGTCTACAAGACTCGGATTCCGCGCAATGTCCGACTCAGCGAGGCGCCGTCGTTCGGCAAGCCGATCCTGCTCTACGATGTGGATTGTGTGGGAGCGCAGAGCTACCTGGCCCTGGCGCTCGAACTGGTTGCGTCCAACTCGAGCGCCGTGGCGCGGCAGGAGGGATGAACCCATGGCGAAGAATCGAGTCCTCGGCAAGGGCCTGTCGGCTCTGATCCAGAACGCCAGCGTGTCGAGCGAATCCAGTGCACGCGAGATCCGAGAGATCCCGGTCGACCATCTTGCGTTCAACCCCAACCAGCCTCGCAAGGTGTTCAATAAAGATAAGTTGGACGAGCTTTCGATATCGGTGAAAGACGTCGGTGTGCTCCAACCGGTGCTGGTGCGGGAACTCCGTAGCGGTGAATCGGCGCCACCGGTGCAGTCGGGCGGGCCGCCGCCGGGATTCGTCGTCGTGGCCGGGGAACGCCGGGTCCGGGCCGCCGCCCAGGCCGGACTGGCGTCCGTACCCGCGATCACCTGCACCTACGAAGAGACCGAAGCCCTGCGCATCGCCCTGCTCGAGAACATCCAGCGGGAGAATCTGGGCCCCATGGAAGAGGCGACCGCGTTCCAGGGTCTGCTTGCGGCCTATGGGGCCACCCAGGAGGAACTGGCCGACATGCTCGGCAAGAACCGTAGCACCGTGGCCAACACGTTGAGGCTGTTGGGTTTGGAGGAGGAGATCCGGGACCTGATCAACGACGGCACCCTCACTCGCGGCCACGCCAAGGCGCTGCTTTCAGTGACGGCTGGACCGGAACGCGTGCGCCTGGCGCGCTTGTGCCGGAGTCGTGGATTGTCGGTCCGCGAGGTTGAGCGGCGCGCCCAGGGTGCAGTGGCCGCCCGCAAGCGGGCTCGGCGCAAGAAGCCGTCGGCCGGCGGCGGAACCGGCGAAACCACGGAGGTCCGCGCCCTGAGGGAGCGCGCCGAGGCCCACTTCGGTTCGCCGGTGGTCATCGATCGCGACGCCGCTGGAAAAGGTCGCATCTCGGTCAGTTTCTATGATGACGACGATCTCCTGAGGCTGCTGAGTATGATGGGTGTACAGGTCGACATCGACTAGACGTAAAGCATTGAAAAGATTCAACTTAAAAGAACAACGATTCACGCGACTCCGCCTTCTTCTGGTGGGGCTCATCACCCTGTCGACAGGCCTCCTTGCGGTGACGATCCTCGAGCTCGCCAACCCTCTCTGGGAAGGAACGGGCCTCGACCCTCGTGACCGCAATCAGATCCTCATCTCGGGCTCGTTCCACCTGCTGACCCTGGCTGCTTCGTGGGCGGTATGGTTCAGCATCCGGCAACGCGAGCGTGACCAGCAGCGGTTGAGCCGGTCGGAACAGAAGCACCGGACGATCATCAATCACGCCGGCGAGGCCATCTTCCTGCTCGACCGCCAGGGCCGGGTCCTCGAGTGGAACAAGGCCGCCGAGCGCCTCTTCGGCGTGGCGAGGCGAGCTGTACTGGGTCGACCGCTCTGCGAGCTCCACCTCTGCTACGGTCTGGAACTGGACAAGGCCCTCACCGACGCCGAGGAACTCAATCGCAGCCTCACGTTCGAGTTTCCGTACCTGCGGAACCGGCAACCCGACGGCCTCATCAAGCTCACGCTTTCACCCCTGCCGCCGGGCCGTACCGGAGATTCGCCCACCGACCGCGCATTCGTGGTGATCGCCCGGGACGTTACCAGCGAGCGCCAGCTCGAGAACCGCATGAGCCAGGCCGAGAAGCTTGCCGGCATCGGTCAGCTGGCGGCGGGGATCGCGCACCAGCTCAACACGCCCCTGGGGTCGATCCTGCTCTCGGCCCAGATGCTGTCGGATGCCAACCTGCCAGAAGACGAGGCGGAAGACGTGGACCGGATCATCCGCCAGACCGAGCAGTGCCGGCAGATCATCAAGGGCCTCCTGAACTTCGCGCGACCGCAGAGCCGCGAGCGCGGACCGGTGCTCCTGGACGAGGCCGTGCACGAGACGGTCTACCTCATGGAGAAGAATCTGCGGGTGGCGGGAGTGGAGGTGGAACTGCAGGCGGATGGTTCGGCGGAGGTGCTGGGCAACCGCAACGAACTCGACCAGGTGTTCTTCAACCTGCTCGTCAATGCGGTGGACGCCATGCCCGATGGCGGACGTATCGAGATCCGGATTGGCGACGGCGATCCGGGGGAGATCCAGGTGAGCTTCACCGACTCCGGTACCGGCATCGATGGCGGTCACCACGGCCAGATCTTTCTGCCGTTCTTCACCACCAAGGACTACGGCAAGGGTACCGGGCTGGGGCTGAGTATCGTGGCCCGTATCGTGCATGAACACGGCGGCCGGATCGAGCTGGACGAACGCCACCATCCGGGCACCCGATTCCTGCTGAACTTTCCCCGTCCCAATCTGGGCATCGGTTCCCGGACAGCGGAGACGCCATGAGCCCGAGATACACGCGGATCATCCTGATCGGCGGCGACGACAAGCCGTTGCGCGAGTTCACCATCAGTCACGTCATGGTCGGGCTGCTGGGTGCACTGGGACTGCTGCTGGCCGCCATGCTGGCCTACGTCCTGCTGACCTACGGAATGGTGGCGCGCAAGGCTGCCAAGGTGCCGGGCCTGGAGGCGGAGATCGTCGCTGTGGAGGCGGAGCTGGCGCGCGTCGAGGCCCTGGAAGTGGAACTGGCCGACATGCGGAGTTTGCAGCAACGCCTGCTGCTCATGCTGGGGGTGGAGCCCACCGCTGGAGACAGCCTCGGATCCGGCGCCGCCGACCCTCTCGGCGAACTCTCCGACGTGGTCATGACCCGGCCTCCCGAAGCCTGGCCGGCCGACGGTTTCATCACCCGCGAATTCACCGAGGGCCAGGTGGCCCGGGGCATCCGTCCCCACCCCGGATTGGACATCGCTGGACCGGAGGGTGCACCGATCCTGGCCGCCGGCGACGGGGTCGTCAGCCGTGCCGGGACCGACCCCTACCTGGGGAACTTTGTTGAAATCCAGCACGGTATGGGTTACGTAACCGTGTACGGACATTGCCAGAGGGTGGCGGTAGCTCGTGGTGAACAGGTGCGGCGGGGACAGGTCGTCGCTTACATGGGCGAGACCGGTGAAGCTTCGGCCCCACATTTGCACTTCGAGATCTGGCAGAACGGCATGGCGGTCGATCCGCGCGAGTTTCTCCAGGGAGAGCCTGCGGCGCCCTGACCGGCCAGAATGGGGTTCACGCCCCGACCAACACCCACGGGACGAGGGATCGTCCGAGGAATGAAGGATTCAACGTCCACGCAAGTGGATCACCCGGGCGCGGTTCCGGGACCGAGGAGGACGAAAATGTTCGGCAAGGAGCCCGAAAACACCACCATCAACGCCGGTCAGACCTCGATCATCGCCCAAGGCGCCAAGTTCGAGGGCAGCATCGACGTCAAGGGCACGCTCCGCATCGAGGGCGAGTTCAAGGGGAACATCGGCACGCCGGAGAGCCTGGTCGTTGGCAAGACCGGTGTCGTGCGCGCTTCCGTGAAGGTCAAGAACGCCATCATCGGCGGCCAGTTCTACGGCGATATCGAGGCCGAGAACAAGATCGAGCTGCAGAGCGGATCGCACCTCGAGGGTGACATCAAGACCAAGCGTCTGGTCATCGACGAGGGCGTGTTCTTCGAGGGCAACTGCTCCATGGGCGCCAAGAAGGCCAACCTCGACGCCGGTCCTCCGGCGCCGCCGGCCCCGCAGAAGCAGGTCCAGCCCGACGCGGTCAAGAAGTAGCTCGTCGCGCCCTTTCGGGCGTTGCGCGCAGCTTGCTTGCTGTATAGGATCACGGCCGCACCGCCTCGCTGGAGGACGGTGCGGCCGTTTTCTGCCCAACGAGGTCCCATCATGCTGCGGCGACCGAAACCTGATGACGAGGAATCCCGCCGTGCCATGCGGGACGTGGGACTCTACACGTCCATTCCCATCATGCTCGGCGTGGGCCCCGCCGTGGGCTGGTACCTGGGTCGCCTGGTGCAGCAGCGACTGGGCGGCGAACCCTGGTGGGAGGTCGGCGGCGTGCTTTTCGGCATCGCCGCGTCCGCCCGCACGGTTTACAAGGTGATCAAGCAGGGGAGCAGTCAGGAGTGACCGACCGGCGCATTCTGAGGCGCGCCCAGTGGGGAACTCTTGCCGCCGGAAGCGCTGCTTCTCTTGCCGTAGGGTTGTCAGGACATCAACAGCTTGGCCTGGGAATTGGCGTGGGCGCGACCTGGTCGGCGTTGAATCTGCGTATTCTAGAAGGACTTCTGTCGGTGGTGATCGTCCCGCCGGGTCAAGAAAAGCAAAATGGTCGCGTTTTTCTCTGGTCGGTGGCGAAGTTAGGTATTTACGTAGTCGCGATTTGGTTGTTAATTGTCGCGCCGATTCCGGTTGTCGGCATGGCCTCGGGCCTCACGATCATGCTGGCAGCCATCGTCGTGGCGGGCGTCACGACACGACCGATTCCCGAGAACGAAGACCGTCCTGGGAGTTCCCCGGAGAGGTAACGATGTCGAAGCGTGATCCACGCCGGTTGGCCACCGTTTGCGCACTCGCGCTGGTTCTCGTACTGGCGGCCGGCGGCGCGGCGGCTCAGCAACACGACAATCAGGATGAGCACGCTGGGCACGGCCACGCCGAGGAAGCCCACGCCGAAGAAGCCCACGGGGAAGCCGTCGACCGCGGCCATGGCGACGAAGCCCACGGCGACTCTCACGGCGGCAGCGGCTACCATCTCGACAACATCGTCACCCTGCTGATCGCCAACATCCTCGGCAACGACACGGCCGAAGCGCTCCACGACTGGATCTACACGATCTACGCCCTGATCGTGGCGCTGATCATCGCCATCTTCTTCATGGCCATCGGCCGCGGTCTGCGCGACCGGGCGCCGACGCGCGTGCAGATGTTCGCCGAGATGATCGTGGGCAGTCTCTACGACCTGTTCCGCTCGATCCTCGGTGACCAGGCCCGCCGCTTCGCTCCCTACCTGGGCACCCTGTTCATCTTCATCCTCGCCAACAACCTGCTCGGCATCATCCCGCTGGGCTTCGCGGCGACCTCGAGCTTCGTGAACGTGACCCTGGCCCTGGGCCTGATGACCTTCTGCTACACGCAGTACGTGGGCATCAAGGAGCTGGGCATCGGCGGTTACCTCTACCACTTCGCCGGCCAGCCCAAGAGCGGCATCGAGTGGGTGTTCTCGATCATCATCTTCCCCATCGAGGTGCTGTCCGAGCTGATCAAGCCGATTTCGCTCTCGCTGCGCCTCTTCGGCAACATCTTCGGCGAGGAGACCCTCATCGCGGTGATGGTCTTCCTGGGCGTGTCGCTCATGCAGTTCCTGCTGGGCCTCATGGGCACCCCCGAGGGCGTCCTCGGCTGGCTGCCCGGCTTCCCGTTCCACGTCCCGTTCTACGCCATCGCACTCATCGGCAGCACCGTGCAGGCCCTGGTCTTCACGCTGCTCTCGACCATCTACATTGCATTGATGCTTCCCCACGGTCACGAGGGGGAGGCGCACTAGACGGCGGGTTCGCTCGCCACATCCAAGGCAGATTGAAGGAGGAAACATGGAGACCAACGGACTTCTCGCTCTGGGCCTGGGCCTCGCGGCCATCGGTTCCGGTCTGGGCCTGGGTAAGGCCATCGAGGGTGCCATGACCGCCATGGGCCGTCAGCCCGAGGCCATTCCCAAGATCCAGACGGCGATGATCATCGGTGCGGCGTTCATCGAAGCGCTGACCATCTACGCCTTCGTCTCCGTCTTCGTGCTCAAGGCTTAAGACCCAGACGGCCGAGAGTCGGTTGCCGGCGAGTTGCCTTGGATGGGGGCGGACCGACCGCCCCCGGACACAACGACCGCAACCGAGCCAACGCGAAGGAACGAGTCGATGAACATGGCTCCGAACATTCCCCAGCTACTCACCACACTGGTGGGCTTCCTGATCCTGGTCTGGATCATGAAGAAGTATGCGTGGGGTCCGATCCTCGACATGCTCGACGCGCGTCGGGACAAGATCGAGAACGATTACGCGGCGGCGGAGAAGGAACTCTCCGAGGCCGAGACCCTGAAGGGCGATTTCGAGTCCAAGCTCGGCGAGATCTCCGTGATCCAGCGCGAGAGGGTTCAGGAAGCCGTCAAGAAGGGTGAAGAGCTGGCTGACGGCATCGTCGTCAAGGCACGCGGCGAGATGGACGAGGCCCGGCAAAAGAGTATGCAGGACCTCGACATCGAGACGCGCAAGGCCGAGCTGCAGCTTCGCGACGACGTGGCCACGCTGGCCATCGGCGCCGCGGAGAAGCTCATCGGCGAGCGTCTGGACGATGCCAAGCACCGCCAGCTGATCCAGCAGTACATCGATCGGCTAGGGGAGATGCCCAATGCGTGATCATAAGGTCGCCGTTCGCTACGCCCAGGCCCTGCTCGACGTCTGCATCGAGCAGAACCTCGTCGACGGCGTGAGCGAATCGTTCGACGGCATGATGAGCGCGCTCGTTGGACAACCCGGCCTGCGGGTCTTCCTGCAGAGTCCACAGGTCCGCACCGAGGAGAAGAAGGAACTACTCCGCAAGGTCCTCACGGGCCAGGTGGAGCCCCTGCTTCTCGACTATATCGAGCTGCTGATCGACAAGGACCGCCTGATCAACATCGCCGACATCCACGGGACGTTCCAGACCCTCGTGGAGACCCATCGGGGCATGCAGCGGGCCACGGTGGTGACCGCGGTGCCGCTGGCGGACGACCTGACGGATCAGCTCGTGGCCAAGCTCGAGGCCCACGCGAATCGTCGCATCATTCTGGAAAAGAAGGTGGACCCGTCGGTGATCGGCGGCGTCCGAGTGACCCTGGGCGACTACATTCTCGACGGCACCGTGCGCGCCGGGCTCGACGAGCTCCACGCCACCCTCGAGAAGGCGCCCATCCGATAGTCTGAAGGAGTCCGGTTGTGAAACTGAGGCCCGAGGAAATCAGCTCCGTCCTGTCCGATGAGCTGAAGAAATACGGCCGCGATCTCGAGGTCGAGAGCGTCGGCACGATCCTGCAGGTGGGTGACGGCATCGCCCGCATCTACGGCCTACAGGACGTGATGGCGGGCGAGCTCGTGAAGTTCCCCGGCGACATCATGGGCATCGTGCTGAACCTGGAAGAGGACTCCGTGGGTGTCGCCATCTTCGGTGACGACAGGCACATCAAGGAGGGCGACCAGGTCACCCGTACGGGCGCCATCGCGTCGGTGCCCGTGGGCGAGGCCGTGGTCGGTCGCGTGCTCAACGCCGTGGGTCAGCCCATCGACGGCGAGGGCCCCGTCCCCACCACCGAGACCCGTGAGATCGAGTTGAAGGCGCCCGGCGTCATCGACCGTCAGCCCGTGGTCCAGCCGCTCTTGACCGGACTGAAGGCCATCGATTCGATGACGCCCATCGGTCGCGGCCAGCGCGAGCTGATCATCGGCGACCGTCAGACCGGCAAGACCGCCATCGCCATCGACGCGATCATCAACCAGAAGGGCAAGGGCGTCTTCTGCTTCTACGTGGCGATTGGCCAGAAGCAGTCCACCGTGGCCGGCGTGTACCACACGCTCAAGGAACACGGCGCGATGGAGTACACGACGATCATCGCGTCGTCGGCCAGCGAGCCCGCGCCCATGCTCTACATCGCGCCCTACACCGGCTGCACCATGGCCGAGCACTTCATGTGGCAGGGCAAGGACTCCCTGGTGGTCTACGATGATCTGTCGAAGCAGGCCAACGCCTACCGCCAGATGTCGCTGCTGTTGCGGCGTCCGCCCGGTCGCGAGGCCTACCCCGGCGACGTGTTCTACCTGCACAGCCGGCTGCTCGAGCGATCGGTGAAGCTGTCCGAGGAGAAGGGCGGCGGTTCGTTGACCGCGCTGCCGATCATCGAAACCCAGGCGGGCGACGTGTCGGCGTACATCCCGACCAACGTGATCTCGATCACCGACGGCCAGATCTTCCTGGAGAACGACCTTTTCTACAGCGGCGTCCGTCCCGCGGTGAACGTGGGTATCTCGGTGTCGCGTGTGGGTGGCAACGCCCAGACCAAGGCCATGAAGAAGGTGGCCGGTTCGCTGCGCCTCGACCTGGCCCAGTATCGCGAGCTGGCGGCGTTCGCCCAGTTCGGCAGCGACCTCGACAAGGCCACGCAGCGGCAGTTGACCCGCGGCGAGCGCATGGTCGAGATCCTCAAGCAGGATCAGTACGTGCCCATGGCCGTGGAGAAGCAGGTGGCCATCATCTTCGCTGCCAGCGAGGGCGCTCTCGACGACGTGGTCATCGACGAGGTCCGCCAGTGGGAGATCGACTTCCTGGAGTTCCTCGACGCGAACCACGCCGGCGTGCTGCACGCCATCGAGCAGAGCGGCAAGCTGGCGGACGACACGGTGGAGCACCTGAACGCCGCGATCAAAGAGTTCAAGGGGCAGCGCAGCTAGCGTCCCCGTAGGTCCGTCAATCGGAGGTTTGCCGTGCCCGGTGCCGGCGTCAAGATCCTCAATAAACGTATCCGCTCGGTCAACAGCACCAAGCAGATCACCAAGGCCATGAAGATGGTCGCGGCTGCCAAGCTGAACCGATCGCAGGGCAAGATGCTGGCGGCGCGTCCGTACTCGCAGAAGCTCACCAAGCTGGTGGAGCACCTGTCGGGCTCGGCCGACGGCGGCAGTCCGCTCTTCGAGGTCCGCGAGGTGAAGCGCCGCCTGTTCGTGGTGGTCACCTCGGACAAGGGCCTGTGCGGCAGCTACAACATGAACCTCATCAAGCTGGCACAGAAGGCCATCGACGCGTCGGTGGCCGAGGGCGTGGAGACCGAGATCCTGAGCGTGGGCAAGAAGGCGGGCGACTACTTCGCCAAGCGCGACTACACCATGTTCGAGCGCCACGACGACTACAACGGCGAGGCCACGGCGCAGCGCGGCCAGCAGGTCGGCGGCGCGGTGGTCGACACGTTCCTTGCCGGCACCTTCGACGAGGTGCGGCTGGTCTACGCCCAGTTCGTCTCCATGATGACGCAGCAACCGGTGGATCAGCTGGTGCTGCCCATCGCGCCCGACTCGGTGGAGAAGGCCGATGACGAGGACGAGGAAGTCGCCAATCTCGATTACATCTGGGAGCCGGGTCAGGCAGAGCTGTTCGAAGTGCTGCTGCCGCTGTACCTGCGCAACCGGGTCTTCATGACGCTCATGGAGGCCTTCACCAGTGAGCACGCGGCGCGCATGACCAGCATGACCGCGGCCACGGACAATGCCGGTGAACTCATCGACGCCCTGACGCTGCAGCGCAATCGCGAGCGCCAGGCCGCCATCACCGCCGAGCTTCTGGACATCGTTGGCGGGGCCAACGCACTGTAAAAGAGGAGAGTCAAGGACATGGCCGAGAATTACGGCAAGGTCAAGCAGGTCATCGGGCCCACCATCGATCTCGAGTTCGACAGCGATCACCTGCCCGAGATCCTCAACGCCATCCGCGTGGTGGACGAGGAGAAGGGGATCGATCTGATCACCGAGGTCGCCCAGCACATCGGCAACAACGTGGTGCGGACCATCGCCATGGACTCCACAGACGGCCTCGTGCGCGGCATGAAGGGCATCGACACCGGTAAGCCCATCGCGGTGCCGGTGGGCGATCAATGCCTGGGGCGCCTGTTCAACCTCCTCGGCAAGACCATCGACGGCAAGGGCCCGGTGCCCGAGCCCGAGAAGGTCAACCCCATCCATACGAGCCCGCCCGCGCTCACCGACCAGGGCGAGGCCAACGAGATCTTCGAGACCGGCATCAAGGTCGTCGACATGCTGGCGCCCTACGTCAAGGGCGGCAAGATCGGTCTGTTCGGCGGCGCCGGCGTGGGCAAGACGGTGATCATCCAGGAGCTGATCCACGCCATCGCCACGCACCACGGTGGCTACTCCGTGTTCTGTGGCGTGGGCGAGCGTACCCGCGAGGGTAACGATCTGTACCTGGAGATGACCGAATCCGGCGTGCTCGAGAACACCGCGCTGGTCTTCGGCCAGATGAACGAGCCGCCCGGCGCCCGGCTCCGCGTGGCGCTCACGGGCCTGACCATGGCCGAGCACTTCCGCGACGAGATGAACCAGGACGTGTTGCTCTTCATCGACAACATCTTCAGGTTCACCCAGGCCGGCTCCGAGGTCTCCGCCCTGCTGGGCCGCATGCCCTCGGCCGTGGGTTACCAGCCGACGCTGGCCACGGAGATGGGTCAGCTACAGGAACGCATCACCTCGACCCGCTCGGGTTCGATCACCTCGGTGCAGGCCATCTACGTGCCCGCCGACGATCTCACCGATCCAGCGCCGGCCACCGCGTTCTCGCATCTCGATGCGCAGACCGTGCTGTCGCGCCAGATCGCGGAGCTGGGCATCTACCCGGCCGTGGATCCCCTGGATTCGACCAGCCGGATCCTGGATCCCCGCGTCGTCGGTCAAGAGCACTACGACATCGCGCGCCAGACCCAGCTGTATCTGCAGCGCTACAAGGATCTGCAGGACATCATCGCGATCCTCGGCATGGACGAGTTGAGCGACGAGGACAAGACCATCGTGAACCGCGCGCGGCGCATCCAGAAGTTCCTCTCGCAGCCCTTCGCCGTGGCCGAGCAGTTCACCGGCAAGGAAGGCCGCTACGTGAAGCTCGAGGACACCGTCCGCAGCTTCCGCGGTCTCATCGCCGGCGAGTACGATCACATTCCCGAGCAGTGCTTCCTCTACTGCGGCGCCATCGAGGAAGTCATCGAGAACCACGAGAAGATGAAGGCCACGGCTTAGTTGGGTCTGTCAACGGCTCAGGAAGGTCCGAGTACTCAACGATGAAGTCGCTGAAGGTCAACATCGTGACGCCAGAGAAGATCGCCTGGGAAGCCGAGGCCGTGTCGGTGACCCTGCCTGGTAGCGACGGCTACCTGGGAGTGTGGGCCAATCACGCGCCGCTGGTGACCGGGCTCGTGCCGGGCGTGATCACCATCAAGCTGAACGAAGGCGGCCAGAGCAAGCTCATGGCCTGCAGCGGCGGCTTCGTGGAGATCAGCGCCAATGCCGTGAACATCATGTCGGACACCTGTGAGGACGCCGGTGAGATCGACGCCGGTCGGGCCAAGGCGGCGCTGGAGCGGGCAAAGGAACGGCTGTCGATTTCCGACGCCGAGACCGACAAGGCGCGTGCGACGCTGGCTAAGGAGCGGGCGGAGGCGCGGCTTGAAGTATTGGATCTGATGGAGCGGTAAGCGCCTTGCGCGCTCCTGTTCGAGCAGGTGGGCGCGGAGCGCCCGCAGTTCGACAGTGGCGGGATGGAGCCCGGCCCCCCTCGGTGGAGGGGGGCTTTGCTTTGCCGGTCACATCCGTTCGAGACAGCACTTCTTGAACTTCAACCCACTCCCGCACGGACACGGTGAGTTCCTTCCGAACCGCCGCGGTCCGGCGGTGATCTCCCGCCGTAACGCCGCCACGCGACTCTTCAGATCCTGCCCGAAGATCGTCTGCATCATGGCGAATAGTTCGGGGTGCTTTCGCTCCATGATGCCCGGTCGTTCGAACAGGTACTCGGTGGCCACGGCGAAGAACTCGGCCTCGTTGGTGAGCGCATAGCGGTTGAGATCCGACTCGCCGTCCTCGATCTCCTGCATCTTGCGGCGGACCAGGTCGATCCACGGCCCGATGGTCTGGCGGTCGAGCCCCACGCCGGGAACGCCGTCGATCTCGCCGTCGGCCTTGTCCACCAGGTGGGCGAACTCGTGCAGGCCGACGTTGCGCTTGTCGCCGGGGTTCTTGAAGCCCTGGACGAGGTCGGGCTTGGCGAGGATCATCAGGCCGTTCATGACGCCGGTGCCGACCATGCCGAGGGTATTCTGACCGCTGCCGCCGCCGACGTTGAACTCGCCGTCGAAGCGGGACGGGTAGATGAGGATCTCGGAGATCTGATCCCACTCCCATTCCGGGAATCCGAAGATGGGAATGACCGCGCTGGCCGCCGCCAAGACGAGGGTGCGGGTGTCGACGTCGGTCTTGATGCCGGTGATGCGCTTCTCGCCGATGAAGGTCTGCACCTCGCGGCGGAAGCGCACCTGCTCGTCGGGCTCGAGGGCGCGGAAGAAGGCCACGTCCGCCTGCAGGACCGCCTCCCATTCCGTCGGGAAGGGCCGGGCGAGGATCTGACGGCGGCGGCGTACCTTTCGGGTCAAGCTGGAGTGCACGACCAGCCCCAGGATCGCGGCGATCGGAAGGCCGAACCAGAGCGGAACGCCCGAACTTTGCAAGGGGAATGCGAGGGCGGCGACGGTCACGGCGGTGGCGATGGCGGAGAACGTCGCCGTGCGGGTGATGCGGCGTTCCCAGGCGGTGCCGAGGGCGGGGTGGTTCAAGTGACCTTGCTTTCGTTGGAAGCGGCGATGTGGAGGCAGAGTAACAGCATGAGTGCGCGATGTCGTTTATTGTGTGGCTCGCAAGGAAACACCAGACAGGAGCGCTGCCATGCCCGACCCCCGCCGCATCACCACCGCCAGCCCCTACGAGAACCAGTTCGGCTTCTGTCGCGCCCTGCGTGTCGGCGACATCATCCACGTGGCCGGCACTGCGCCCATCGGCCCCGACGGCAAGACCGTGGGCGTGGGCAATGCCGGCGCCCAGGCCCGCCGCTGCTTCGAGATCATGATCGGCGCCATCGAGGAGCTGGGCGGCAGCGCCCGCGACGTGGTCCGCACCCGCATGTTCCTCACCCGCATCGCCGACTGGGACACGGTGGGCCGGGTGCACGGCGAGTTCTTCGCCGACGTCAAGCCGGTGGCCACCATGTTGGGCATCGATGCGCTCATCGATCCCGACTGGCTCGTGGAGTTCGAGGCCGAGGCCGTGGTGCAGGGCACCGCGTTCCTGGACGAGGATCTCGGGGAGTAGGGAAACTCGTTGTTAATTCTTACCGGACATGTCGGCCCCGGCGCCGCGATCTGCCGCCAGCCGTGTCTGGATCTCTTCGCCGAGCCAGGCGGTGTAGCGACGGGCGCCGATCCCGGTCATGTGACCGTAGTCGATGAACAACGCGCCTTCGTCCTCGAGGCCGACGTCCACCAGCTGCTCGGTGAATAGGACCGAGGTACCCGGCCGGGCGTCGAGTTCCGCGACCGCGTCCATGAACTTCGCGTGGTTGCGAGCCCAGTCGTCAACGGCGGCAAGCCGGGTCACGAACTCAGTCTTGACCGGTGGATGCACGACGAACAGCTCGATGCCGCGCCGTCGACAAAGGTCTGCCAGTTCGGTCCAGGTATCGACCATGAACTCCGAAAATTCGAAATCCGTCGTCGCCCTGCGCGCTGCCACGTCAGGCAGCATTCCGGGGTCGACGCGGGAGGGGTTGGCTTCGTGATGCTTCCAGCGTTCGTCCATGGGTCGGTAAGGGCGGCCGTTGGTGGCGTGCAGGGCGACGCCCTTGGCCACCTCCATCAGCTCACGCCGTTCTCGATCGATTGGCCAGAGGCGTTCCCGCCAGCCGTCGTAGTCGGCGAGTCGCACGTACCGTAGACCCTCCCGCACGGGCGAATTGTCGTTGAACTGGAAATACTCGATGTCGATGACCATCGCCTCGACACCGTCGAGCAGATCCGGATCGGCCTCGAACATGTGCAGAAAGGTCCAGGGAGTTCCGGCGTTGACAGCGGTCTTGATCACCTGGAAGCCGAGCTGGTCGGCAAGGGTGGCCTCGTGAATCCCGAGACCGATCCTGGAGGATCCAAGGACCAGGCAACGCGGCACGTCGTCGACGGGTTCACGGTCCATCTGGACCTGGGCCCAGCCCATGTCAGTGTCGATCAACCAGTACCCGGCAACCCGGGTGAATCCGGGGCCGACCCAGCCCAGCAGGAGCCGGAACCCCACGCACAGCGCCAGTGCAAGCCACACGCCCTTCGTGGGCTGGAGTCCGGCCCTGAGGGTGTCAGAACTGAAAATAGATAAACGGCTGCGCAACAGTCGCTCCCATGAAGCTGATCAGGATGATCATAGATGCATACACCAGACCCCTGGTGACGAAATTCCAGCGCGCCAGGAACGGGACCTCGGAATCGAATCGCCACGACGACCAGTCGATCAGCCAGGTGAACCCGCCGTAGAATACGACCACCGGCAAGATCTCCATGATGTTCCGCGAATCCAGGGAAGCGATCCCTTCCAGGTATGCCCACGCCGTGACGATGTCCGTGGCGCGGAAGAAGACCCAGGCCAGGCAGACCAGGTGAAAGGTCACCGCGGCGCCTACGAGCCAGCGCCAGGCCTGTGCCGGGGTACGCGGTGCGGGTGTGAGGCCGACCTTCCGATCGCCGACCATGAACTTGTGCACCGCGAGATACGATCCGTGCAGCGCGCCCCAGACCACGAAATTCCAGCCGGCACCGTGCCACAGACCGCCGAGTAGCATGGTGGTCAGGAGATTGACGTACGTGCGTCGTGGGCCAAGTCGATTGCCGCCGAGCGGGATGTAGAGGTAGTCGCGTAGCCAGGACGAGAGGGACATGTGCCAGCGGCGCCAGAACTCGGTGATGTTGGCGGCCACGTACGGCTGCTGGAAATTGAGGCGCAGGTCGATACCCAGCAGGCGGGCGACGCCCCGCGCGATGTCGGTGTAGCCGGAGAAGTCGCCGTAGATCTGGATGGCGAAGAGATAGACGCCCATCAGGAGATACAGGCCGTCGAACCGCTCCGGATGGGCGAAGCACGTGTTGACGTAAGGCGCGACCCCGTCGGCGATGAAGATCTTCTTGAAGTAGCCGAGGAGCACGAGTTGCAGGCCCGAGTTGATCATCGAGCGCGTGATGGTTCGCTTCGATTGGATCTGCGGCAACAGGTGCGTGGATCGTTCGATGGGGCCGGCTACCAGCTGCGGGAAGAAGCTGACGTAGACCGCGAACGACAGGAAGTCGTTGGTGGCGGTCTCCTTGCCGCGGTAGACATCGATGGTGTAGGCCATGGTCTGAAACGTGTAGAAGCTGATACCCACCGGCAAGATGATCGCAAGCGTGGGTGCGTCGAGACCGAAACCGAGAACGGCGAAAACGTCCACCAGCGAGTCGGCAAAGAAATCGAAGTACTTGAAGAAGCCCAGGATGCCGAGATTCGTACCGAGGCTCAACAGCAAGAAGACGCGGCGCCGACGCGGGTCAGTGGACGCCTGGATACGCCTAGCGCAGGTGAAGTCGACGATGGTCGAGATGGCCAACAGCGAGAGGAAGCGCCAGTCCCACCAGCCGTAGAAGACGTAGCTGGCCACCACCAGCAGCAGATTCTGCGGGCGGTGGCGCAAGTGCACGTACAGCACGAAGACAATGACGAGGAAGACAGGAAATACGTACGAGTTGAAAAGCAAGGCTGCTATCCCCCGGCGGGCCAATAGTTGATGAGATACGACTTACCAACTGGAGAACATGAATAAGACCGACGCCATGAGTGCGCCAGGCTTAGTGGCGTTCAGCTGAGATCTACCGCACCAGGGTCACGGGACGCGTCTGACCGGGTTCGTCGCCTGTTCGCAACTGGACCAGGTACACGCCGGACGGGAGTGCGCGGCCGCGATCGTCGAGCCCATTCCAGCGCACGTGGTGAAGTCCCGCTGAGCGCTCGCCGCCGGCGAGGGTGCGTAGCGGCCGGCCGTCGATGCCGACGATGTCGAGGGCCACTCGGCTCGGCTCGGCGAGTTCGAAGGCGATTGTCGTGGTCGGATTGAAGGGGTTCGGGGCGGGAGGGAGCAGCCGAGCCATGCCGGCCGGCGGCACGTCCTCCGCGTCGACATAGCCGTTGGCGTACAGTTCGCCCAGGCGCTGGGCGTTGTCCCGCAGGCCCAGCGAGTCGACGCCGCAGACGGCGGCGAAGGTCACGGCCACCGTCTCACCGGCGGCCAGCACCGGAAACGGTCCGGTGGAGATGAGGGCGAGCCAGTCGCTCATGATCGAGTAATCGACGCCGTCGACGTAGCCCACGTCGAAGTGGCCGTTGCTCATGACCTGGTACTTGCCCGGCTGCCATTCCTGGTCATCGTCCAGCCAGAGATCGTCCTCGGGCGGTCCGCCGCGGAATCGCCAGGCGTTGTACGACACCGGCGGTTGGCCGTTGGGCGGCTCGACGGCCCGGTCGGCGCCCAGAAGCGCGTGCCCGACCCAGGACGTGGCCTGTCCATCCTCGCCGTCGCCGTCGTGCTTCCACATCAACCAGACGTCGCTTTCACCGGGGAAGTCGTACGGACGCCAGGCGCCGTTCAGGTCGTCGTAGTAGTTCCAACCCACCGGCGCCTGGGGATCGTAGGGGTCGGTGAGCTCGGTGTTGCCCACGGTGGCGTCGGCGAAGTAGCCCACGTACACGTCGCGCAGGTCGGCGCCGGAGATGTTGGTGATCGTGAATTGCAGCACGACCCCGTCGTCCTCGGCGGCGGTGTCCCAGGCGAGGGCGTCGAGGGTGATCTCGACGCCGAGGGGTACGTGGCCATAAGGCGCGGGAACTCGATCGTCGTGGAACGTGCACTGGAAGTGGTACGGCGCCAGCGCGTCCGGGTGGTAGTCGTCGCTATTCTGGACGCTGGACATGACGCGGGCGGGGTCGCCTGTGGGGGCGAACTCCCGCAACTCGTCGGCCTCGTTGAGATTGGCGTAGTCCTCGGCGGCAGAGGACACGTGCACGTCGCCATCGGGCCGCCGGGCCCCGATCCAGAGGCCTGCGATGTAGAGGTGCTCTACCGACGAGCCGACGGGATAGCGCAGTGATGGAACGTACCGATTCGACAGCGCGTTGCCCGTGCGGCCGACGTCGGTGAGGGCCAGGCGAACGAGTCCGGCTCCGGAGACCCAGGTTTCGCGATCGGCGGCGGCGGCGGCCGATGCTCCGTCGCGGTTGGTGGCGCCGGCATCGGTCGCGAGCAGGACGCAGACGAGCAAGGTGCAGTAGGCGATGAGACGGTTCACGGTGGCTCCCCCCCCGGGGTCCGAGAAATGGCCCTCAGTGAGATCAGTTTATCACCTCTGGGCTCACCCGAACAACCCCCGCGCCGGGCGCGCAGGTCGCTACCGCACCAACATCAGCTTCGACGTGAGCCGCAGCCCGCCCGTTTCGAGCACCAGCAGATACGTGCCCGAGGCCAGCGAACGACCGCTGTCGTCGCGAGCCTCCCAGCGTACGCGACTCTCGCCTGATGGCCGGGATTCGTCCACCAGAACCACGAGCCGTCGTCCGCGGATGTCGTACACGCTCACTCGCGCGTGTGCCGATTCGGGCAGCGTGTAGACGATCTCGGTCATGGGGTTGAACGGGTTGGGTTGGGCGGTCAGCTCCACCGATTCCAGGGCTGACGGCACATCGGTGCGGGTGTCGCAACCCACGCCGAGGGCGCCGACGAGGCCCGTGCCGGATTGTTTCGGCGCACACGGCGAGTCGTCGTGCAGGTGTCGGTCGTCGATGTCGCAGAAGAGAGGGTCGGCGCTGAAGTTGCCATTGTTGCCGATCTGGCCGACCAACTCTCCTACCCAGTCCCCACCGACGTTTCCGTACACGTTGCAGGCGCTCAAGTTCGGGCGTGCGTCATCCAGGCAGACGAACGCGGTTTGCGGATGGAAGCTGACGATGGTGTGATCCAGTTCCAGTGAAGTGCCCCGGCAGTAGAACCCGGCGCCTTGCTCGGTGCTGGAGTTTCGGTCGACGGTGGAATACCGCAGCGCCGGCTCCGCGCCATCGGCCGCAGCAACCGCACCGCCGTAGCGAGCCTCGTTGTCCGCCACCACACATCGCTTGAATGACGGTGCCGAGTCGCGATCGCAGGCGAGGGCGCCACCCAGCCCCGGGTCGCCGACCGCCCGGTTCCGCACCAGGCTGCTCTCGAAGATGGCCGTGGTGGATCCCGTCCGTACCGAAAGCGCGCCGCCCCAGGCAGCCTGGTTGTCGGTGAACTCGCACTTCAGGGCGCTGAGGCTCGAATCGTAGCTGAGGTCCATGGCGCCACCGCCCTTGCCGGCGGTGTTGCCGCGAACCCGGCAGCGCACCATGACCACCGCGGCGTGGCTCGCCCGCAGGCCGCCGCCGCTACCGTCGGCCAGGTTGCCGACCAGGATGACGTCTTCGAGTCGGACCTGGGCCTTGCTCACCAGGAGGCCGCCACCACTGGTGTCGTACGGGGTGCTGCCCTGGGCGCGGCCTCCGGTGAGGGTCAGGCCGACGATGGCGGCCGGCTGGTCCAGATTCTCGGCGCGCAGGACACGACCTCGCCTGCCGGCGTCGATCACGACCGACGCTGGTGTCGAGGAGATGCCGAGCAGGGTGACCCCAGCCGGCAGGTCGAGGTCGAACTCTTCGTAGACACCAGGCGCCAGCACCACGCGGTCTCCAGGACCGGCGGCGGCCAGGGCGGCCGCAACGGTGGAGTACTGCGAGGGAACGCGGCGGTCGGCTGCCTGGGCCTGGATGGTCGCGATCGTTGCCATCATGGCGACGGCCAGGACGATTCGCTGGGTATGCATGGAAATGGCTCCGGGGGACGCTGGACCCATGGAAAATGCGGCAGGTGCAGGAGCCAGGTTGAGAGCGCGGTTGCCATCGTCGGCATAAAGAACTTCCGTATGTATGGATTGTGCCAATAAAAAGAACTGAAATTTGTTTTATTTATCGTATGCTGTATACAATTCAAAATCTAACTTTTATGTTGTTATAATTGTGTGTTTTATAGTTGAACAGACTCGCAGAATCGGCATCGTGGACGAAACAAAACCGGGTTGAGAATGCTGGATCACATTACGGGAAAGCGCGTATCGGTTGAGTGATCGTCTACCACCGCATGGAACGACTCCGTCCCGGGGTCTCGACTTCCCCTCGCCAAAACGCCCCGCGAATCCTATCATCCGCCCCGTCCGCCCGATTTCCGCTCTCCCGGAGGCTACCCGTGCGCAGCGCCATCCTTGCTCTCGTCTTCGCCCTGGTGGCCAACGCCACCGCCAACGTGCTCATTCGCTGGGGGATGAAGGACCTGCAACTCAGCCTGGCCGACCCGGTGCAGACCGCGCGGGGCATCCTACTCAACGGACGGGTGATGGCGGGCATCGTGCTCTTCGCGGCCAACGTGCTGGCCTATGCCTTCGCCCTGAGCAAGTTGCGCCTGAGCGTGGCCTACCCGGTGATGACCAGTGTCGGACTGATCATCGTCATGGTGCTGTCGTTCGCGATGCTGGGGGAGAAGATCACCGGATTGCAGCTGGTGGGGACCGCGCTCATCCTCGGAGGAGTGGTTCTCGTGGCGAGTCAGATGGGGTAGACGGCTCCACCCCGAGCGCCACCGGCACCGACGGACCCGCCGCCGTATGGCCGGATTTCCCTTCCCGCGGATTGTCGTAGAACCGGGTGGTCGGGTAGGCGAAGTCGATGCCCGGCTCGGCGGCGAATGCTAGCAGGACGTCTTCCCAGATGGCGGTGGTGCTGCCACGCCGGCGTCGCGGCCGACAGATGTACCGCACGGTGAGCATCACGCCGCAGTCGGCCACCGAGGTCCAGACGATGGGCGTCAGGTGCTGGAAGAAGATCATGTAGCGCTTGCTGGCCTGCTTGACCTCGGCCGATGCCTCATCGTCGGGCACGTCGGTGTGCCGACGGGCGACCTCGAGCAACAGATCCTTGGCGCGTTGCCAGTCGCTCTCGAAGGTCACCAGCACGGGGATCTCGTTCCAGATGAACTCGAAGCCGCCGGTGAAGTTGGCCGTGGTGTGCTTGAAGACCCAGCCGTTGGGCACGTGGATGAGGCGGCCGGTGCTCTGGTCGGCGTCCACCCAGTTGCCGATCTCGATGAGGGTGAACTGGAAGGGTCGCACGTCGATGACGTCGCCGGCGTGGTCGCCGATGGCGATGCGGTCGCCCACCACGAAGGGTTTGCGTATCGAGATGAAGAGCCAGCCGGCCAGGTTGGTCAGGGGATCCTGGAGCGCGATGGCCAGACCCGCCGACACGATGCCCAGGTAGGCCGACCACCCCGTGAACCCGCCGAACCAGATCAGCAGGCTGATCATGGCCAGCACGCCGCTGAGCACGTAGTTCACCGTCTTGATGACGATGTAGCGCCGGGCCACGTCGTGGAGCCGGCGCTCGAGCACGCCGGTCACGATGCGGCGCAGCACGAGGAACGCCAGGAATGCCAGCAGCGTGAAGACCACGTTCTGCTGGATGCCGGGCGTGATGCCGAGGTGATGGGCACACCACGCGGACACGTTTTGCACGAGATCGGTCATGTCAGGATTGGTATCGGGTGCTGGCGGCGGGAATGTAGGAAGGATCGTTGGAGAGGCGTCAGATTCCCGCCCGACGCCTCCCCGCCTCACCACAAGCGCGGAAACTGCAAAACCTTGCTTGCGATGTCATCAATTAACGGGTCCAAACCGGACAAGTAAAGAATTCTTGTAAGCGGGGCCCGGGAGGTGGCGCTCTCGGCGACCAGCTCTTGACACTCGCTCCGACGCGGCTAGATTGGAGTCAATAAATTAGGCTAGACTAATTTCGGTGGGCAATCTCTGGACCAAAGGACGTACTCCCATGGCTCGCCTGATCCTGATCGCCCTCTTGCTCCCGGCCGTGGTCCTTGCCCAGGACGACGATCCTCTGGTCAGCGACCGTCCCGATTTCACCGAGAGCGCGAGTACCGTGGCGCCCGGCCGGCTGCAGTTCGAGGGCGGCTTCACGCACCTCGCGGCTGGAGAATCCCACGTTACGACACTGGGCGAGATCCTCGTCCGCTTCGGCTTGAGCAAGAACACGGAGGGCCGGCTCACCCTCGGCAGTTTCGCCTGGATCAAGGATCCCCCGTTCAAGAACAGCGACGGGCTCACCGACAGCGCCCTGGGCGCCAAGCACCGCTTCTTCAAGAACGACGGAATCGTGCCCGAGACCGCGCTACTGGCCTCGGTGACCCTGCCCACCGGCTCCGACGGCACCACGTTCGAGGAAGTGCTCCCCGTGCTCACCGGTGCTCTGGGCTGGGACCTCTCGAGCGTGTTCAGTCTCGGCGTGAACGTGGGCTGGTCGCACGTCTACATTCCCAACGACCGCGACCGTTACCACTCCTGGTGGGGCTCGCTGGCTCTCGGCGCCTCGCTCGGATCCCGCTTCGGCGCGTTCGCCGAGGTGTACGGGTTCAATCGCGAGGAGAAGGGCGGCGACGCCACGGTCTACGTCGACCTGGGTCTCACCTACCTCATCAACCCGAACTTCCAGCTCGACGCGCGCGTGGGCGAGGGCTTCAACGGTCACGACGAGGACTGGCTCTACGGCTTCGGCGTGGTCTACCGGATCTAGCGCCATGCTCACCGAGTCCGTGGAGAACTACCTGACCGCGATCCTACGCCTGGAGGACCAGGGCGCCGCGGCGACCACCAGCGAGCTGGCCGACCGGCTCGAGGTGGCGCGCCCATCGGTCACCGGCATGCTCAAGCGCCTGGCCGCCGAGGATCTCGTCACCCACGAGCGATACCGTGGCGTGCAGCTCACCGAACAGGGTCGCACCGCGGCGCTCCAGGTGATCCGCCGGCACCGGCTGGTGGAGACCTTCCTCGTGGACATCCTGGGCATGGACGCCGACAAGGTCCACGCCGAGGCGCACCGCCTGGAGCACGCACTCTCCGACGAGGTGGTCGACCGGCTCGACGCGTGGCTCGGTCGCCCGACCACCGATCCCCACGGCCAACCGATTCCGGGTCCGATCAATCTCCAGGGTGACGAGCTCGAAGAAGATGTGACAGACTAGCGCGCAAGCGCGAGGAGGCACGACGATGACACTGCGGTCCGTGATGATGCTGATGCTGAGCGTGATGCTGCTGGCCGGATGCAGCGGTGGCGACGGCGACGAGACGAGCGCCGACAAAGGCGACCGCGTGCTCAACGTGGTGGCCACCACCGGCCAGGTGGGCGACCTGGCGATCAGCGTGGGCGGCGACCGCGTCAAGGTGGTCTCGCTCATGGGGCCGGGCGTGGATCCCCATCTCTACAAGGCCAGCGCCGGCGACGTGGAGCGACTGCGCAAGGCCGACGTGATCTTCTTCAACGGTCTGCACCTGGAGGCCAAGATGGGCGAGGTGCTCGAGCGGCTGGGTTCGCGCCAGCCCACGGCGGCGGTGGCCGAGGCGATCCCCGAGTCGGACCTCCTCTCGCCCGCCGAGTTCGAGGGCGCCCACGATCCCCACGTGTGGTTCGACCCGACGCTGTGGAGTCACGCCGTGGATGCCGTGGCCGACAAGCTGGCCGAGATCGATCCCACGCATGCCGACGGCTACCGCCAGCGCGCGGACGCCTACAAGAACGAGATCGCCGAACTCCATGCCTGGGCCGTGGCCGAGGTCGCCACCGTGCCCGAGAATTTGCGCGTGCTGGTCACGGCCCACGATGCGTTCAACTACTTCGGCCGCGCGTACGGCGTGGAGGTGCGTGGGCTGCAGGGAATCTCGACGGCCACCGAGGCCGGCACGGGCGACGTGCAGGACCTTGCGGCGTTCATCGCCGGGCGCAAGATCCCCGCGCTGTTCGTGGAATCGTCGGTGTCGCCGCGGGCCATCGAGGCGGTGCGCGAGGCGGTGAAGTCGCGCGGCTGGAACGTCTCGGTCGGCGGCGAGATCTTCAGCGACGCCCTGGGCGACGCCGGCACCGAGGCCGGCACCTACCTGGGCATGGTCCGCCACAACGTGCGCACCATCACGGCAGCCCTGCGCGGCGAGGATACCCATGAGCATTGACGACAAGGCGCCCGCCGTCCGGGTCACCGACCTCACCGTGGCCTACCGCCACCGCCCCGTGCTCTGGGACATCGATCTCGACGTGCCCGCCGGCAAGCTCATGGCCATCATGGGCCCCAACGGCGCCGGCAAGACCACGCTCATCAAGGCCATCCTCGGGCTGGTGCCTGCGGCGGCGGGTCGGGTGGAGATCCACGGCAAGTCGTACGTCGAGAACCGCCACCTGGTGGGCTACGTACCCCAGCGCGGCAGCGTCGACTGGGACTTCCCCACCACCGTGCTCGACGTGGTGATGATGGGGCGCTACGGCGCCCTTGGCTGGATCAAGCGACCGGGCAAGCGCGAGCGCGAACAGGCCGTGGTCGCCCTCGAGAAGGTGGGCATGGCCGACTTCCAGGGTCGCCAGATCTCGCAGCTCTCGGGCGGTCAGCAGCAGCGCGTGTTCCTGGCCCGCGCCCTGGTGCAGGACGCCCAGGTCTACTTCATGGACGAGCCGTTCCAGGGCGTGGACGCGCGCACGGAGCTGGCCATCGTCGACCTCTTGAAGGAGTTGCGCGAGCAGGGTCGCACCGTGGTGGTCGTGCATCACGACCTGCAGACCGTGCAGGATTACTTCGACTGGATCATGCTCCTGAACGTGCGGCGTATCGCCAGCGGGTCGGTGAGCGAGAAGTTCACCGAGGACAACCTGCGCCTGGCTTACGGCGGCCGCGTGGACTTCCTGCAGCGCAAGGCCCCGGCCGATCCGGGCCCCGACGAGACCGGCGACATGCGCGGCTACGGACGGATCCGCCCATGAGTGTCCTCGGCGAGCTGTTCACCGACTACACCCTGCGCACCGTGGCCCTGGGCTCGGCGGCCCTCGGCCTGGTGGCTGGCATGCTCGGCGCCTTCGCCGTGCTGCGCCGCCAGAGCCTGCTGGGCGACGCGGTGAGCCACGCCGCGCTACCGGGCATCGTGCTCGCCTTCATGATCACCGGCGCCAAGACGCCCATCATCCTGGTGCTCGGCGCCGCCCTCGCCGGCTGGATCGCGGCGCTCCTGGTGATGCTCGTGGTGCGCACCACCCGCATCAAGACCGACACCGCGCTCGGCCTGGTGCTCTCCACCTTCTTCGGCCTCGGCCTGGTACTCCTGTCGCTGGTGCAGCGCTCGGGCGGCGCCGGTCAGGCCGGCCTCGACCGCTTCCTCTTCGGCCAGGCCGCCACCCTGGTGGGCGACGACCTGGTGACCATGGGCGCTCTCGGCGCCGTGGTTCTCGCCTCGCTGGCGTTGCTGTGGAAGGAGTTCAAGCTCCTCAGTTTCGACCCGGCCTTCGCCGGCGCCATGGGTCTGCCGGTGCGCGCCCTGGATATCATACTCACCTCGCTCCTGGTGATCGCCATCGTCATTGGCCTGCAGACCGTGGGCGTGGTCCTCATGAGCGCCATGATCGTGGCCCCGGCCGCCGCCGCGCGCCAGTGGACCGATCGCCTCGGCCGCCTCGTGCTGCTGGCCGGATTGTTCGGCGCCGTGAGCGGACTCGTCGGCGCGGTGATCTCGAGCATGGTGCCGCGGCTGCCCACCGGACCCACGATCATCCTGGTGGTCACGACTATCACCGTGCTGTCGCTGCTCGTGGCACCGGAACGCGGCCTGCTCGCCGCCTGGCTGCGCCGCGTGCGCCAGCGCCGCCAGGTGGAGATCGACAGCGTACTGGCCGACCTCTACCGCCTGGCCGCCCAGCACGACGACCCCACGTCCGCGCCCCACGAAGTCGCCGTGCTGCAGACCATGCGCGCCGCCGCCGGCGTACGCAACAGCCTGCGCGCCCTGGCCGACGAGGGCCTCGCCGTCGCCGATCCCGACGGTCGCTGGCGCCTCACCGTGGAGGGTGCCCAACGCGGACGCGAGCGGGTGGAGGGCACGACGTGAGCGTGCCGCAGATCGAGATCCTCGCCATCGCCATGATCACCGCCGCCGGCTGCGCACTGGTGGGCGTGTTCCTCATGTTGCGCCGCCTGGCCATGCTCGCCGACGCCATCAGTCACGCCATCCTGCCCGGTATCGTGGTGGCGTTCTTCCTGACCGAGGACCTCGCCTCGCCCTGGCTGGTGATCGCGGCGGCGGCCACGGGCGTGCTCACCGTGGCGCTCGTGGAGTTGCTTTCACGTACGCGGAGGCTCAAGGAGGATGCGGCCATGGGGCTGGTGTTCCCGGCCATGTTCTCCATCGGCATCGTGCTCATTACCCGCTACGCCGGCAACGTGCACCTCGACGTGGACGCGGTGCTTCTGGGCGAGCTGGCGTTTGCGCCCTTCGACCGCTTCGAGCCGGGCGGCCACGACCTCGGTCCGCGCCACCTGTGGCTCATGGGCACGATCACGCTGATCAACCTCGCGCTGGTGATGCTGTTCTTCAAGGAGCTGAAGCTGGCCACGTTCGATCCCGGGCTCGCGGCGTCGCTGGGCCTGGCGCCGGTGGTGATCCACTACGGACTGATGACCATGGTGTCGGTGACCGCCGTCGGTGCGTTCGACGCGGTGGGGCTTGTGCTGGTGGTGGCGTTGATGGTGGGACCGCCGGCGGCGGCGTACCTGCTGACCGATCGGTTGAGCGTGCTGCTCGGGCTCTCGGTGTTGCTCGGCGCGCTGTCCGCGGCGCTCGGCTTCGGGCTCGCGATCTGGCTCGACGCGTCCATCGCCGGCTGCATCGCCGTGGGCGTTGGCGTGGTCTTCCTGGTGGTCTTCCTGGCGGCGCCGGGCCGCGGCCTGGTGGCGGAGTTGCGTCGGCGCAAGTCGCAGCGCTGGGAGTTCGCGCAAGTCATGCTGGCCATCCACCTGCTGCAGCACGAGGGCACGCCGGCCGAGGCAGAGGAGTCGCGCGTGGACCATCTGCACGGCAAGGAAGTGGGCTGGACGGCGGAGTTCACCCGTAGGGTGGTGGCCGGGGCGGTGCGGCGCGGGCTGGTAGAGCGCGACGCGGAGCGGTTGCATCTTACGGAGCTGGGGCGGGTGGAGGCTGGAAGGGCGCTCAGCGGAACAGCGACTTGATCGACGACCAGTTTCTGGCCTCCGTCGCGACCGGCGGATAGGGCTCACCACCGACCATCAGCAGCGTGTAGTCGAACTCCATGAGGTCGGAACCATCGGGAGCGGCAAAGGTCGTCGGCCCGACCCAGAACCAGACCGCATCCTCCCCATACACATAGATGGACATGACATGGTCGTCGCACGGACCGATGACCCAGTTCTGGACGACTTCCACCTCGCCGCAATCCATGGGGGCGAGTTCGAACATGTAGCATTCGACCTCGGCATCGCCCCGGATTTCCAGCACGCCGGCAAAGTACGCAAACGTGATCACGAACCAGTCCGTGTCGCGCCAGCTACCACCATCCACTGGAAAGAACCCGCTCGTACCGCAGAATCGGGTCCCGTGGTGGTGGGCGTAGATGTGGGTGAACGGCGGGTCGACCACGTCGGTGTTGCAGCCGCCGTTGTGCCAGTCGACGTAGTTCTCGGTCAGCGGCGGTTCGTTCTCGAGTAACGCGTCCGGCCAGCAATCGAGGACGCACGGCTCATACTCCGTGACGTTGAGCCGGTACTCTCCCGAGTCACCACCGTAGCCATCGATGACCAGGTAGTACTTGCTGTCGCCGGCGAGCGCGACCTGTTCGATCTTTGATGTGTAGTCGGAGTGGAAATCGTCGTTGCAGGCCACCAGTTGGAACGCCTCGTCGTAGATGTAGATCTTGGTGTCGTAGAATGACCCGAACATGTCGAAGTCCAGCTCCATGTCGCGTGTCGGCGCCACGCGATAGACCACGTCCGGCGACCACGATTCCGGGTAGGGGCAGATCTCGTCGTAGTCGTTGGAGTAGCCGGCGGTGCTGCCCGTCACGTTCGCGGCGGGGATCGCGAGGTAGATGGCGTCGAAGATGGTGTCGCCACCCTGCCGGATCACATCGGGATCGGCGGGTGGCGGCTGGTGAACGACCGGTGACTTATCGGGCGCGCGGTTACCGAGATCGTGGGCCGCCGCGGGTGCGACGATCATCAGAGTGAGCGTCAGGGCGAGCAGGTGGCGCATGATCATACCCCTAACGGAATAGTCCCCTCACGTTGGTCCAGGTATCGGGCTCGGTGGCGACAGGTGGGGCGTACACGGAGGTATCGATCAAGTAGTCGTACTCGTCGACGGGGCCCTCGAAGGTAGTGGAGCCGACCCAGAACCAGACCGTTGAGTAGGGCGCGCCGACGATGGTCATCGAACCCTCGCTGCACGGCCCGATGATGACACTCTGGATGACGCCCGCGTTCCCGCAGTCCTGGGGGCCGAGTTCAAACATGTAGGTCGGATACTCGGCGTCCCCCCAGATCTCGAGGAAACCGCTCGGCGGAACGGTCATCAGGAACCAGTCGGTATCGCGGGAATTACCACCGTCGGGGCCGATGAACCAGCCGGCACGGCCGCAGAGGCCCCAGTTCAGATCCTGAAACGGCGCTCCGTACTCCTGGCTGTTGCACCCACCGTTGTACTGGTCGACGTACCCATCCACCAGCGGCGGCTCGCCTTCCAGCGGGAATCCCGCCGGGCAATCCAGCTCGCACGGAACGTAGATGGGGATGTTGAGCAGGTACTCGCCGGAGTCGCCGCCGTAGCCATCGATGACCAGGTAGTACTTCACGCCGCCCTCGAGGAAGACGCCCTCGATCTTCGACACGTAGTCGGGATAGAAGTCGTCGTTGCAGGCCACGAGTTCATAGGCCGCATCGTAGACGTAGATCTTGGTGTCGTACGCCGATCCCAGCATGTCGATATCCACCGCCACCGGCCACTGGGGCGCCAGCCGGTAGACCACGTCGGGGGACGTGGAGCCATCGTACGGGCAGATCTCGTCGTAGTCGTCGGAGTAGCCGATCGTCGTTCCCACGACGTTCGTGGCGGGGATCGGCAGGTAGAGAGCATCGATGACCGTATCGCCGCCCTGGCGGATCACGTCGGGATCGGCGGGCGGCGCCTGGTATCCAGCGGCGGGTTTCGCAGGAGCCTGGGCACCCAGATCGAAGGCGGCCGCGGGCAGCACCAGGGCGAGCATGGCGACGGTGAGGACGATTCGCATGATGGATTCCCCCGGATCTCGAGTCGAAGCCGTCAACCCAGGGATGATAGCAGATTCTCAACGACCCCGTCCACCTGGGCAGGGATGCCTAGTGGAACAGCTGCCGCACCTTGGCCCAGCTCTCGGCGCTGGCGGACATGCTTGTCAGGTAGTCCTCGCGGGCCAGAACGTAGGAGTACTCGCGGTCGCCACGGTGGGGGCCCTCGAACCGCATGGGCGCGACCCAGAGTCGGATCGTGGACCCGGGTTCGCCCGAGACGCTGAGGACGCCTTCGGTGCACGGTCCGATGAGGACACTCTGTAGGACCTTGCCGTCGCACGTCCGCGGATCCACCACGGCCACGTAGGTGAGTTGCTCGGCGTCGCCCCAGATGTCGAGGTTGCCGGACGGGGGCAAGGTGACCGCGAACCAGTCGGTATCGCGGCAGGAGACACCCTCGGCGTCGCGGTACCAGCCGCTGCGACCCTGGAAGAGCCAGGCCTCGATGGCCGGTACCGGCGTGCCTTGCTCCACGCTGTTGCAACCGCCGTTGAACGCGTCGACGTAGCCGTCGATCAACGGTGGTTCGCCTTCCAGTTCCATACCGTCGGGGCAGGCGAGCTCGCACGGCCGCTGGTACCCGATGGAGAGCTGAAACTCGCCGGCATCCCCGCCGTGACCATCGACGACCACGTAATACGTCATCCTGTCCACGAGCACGACCCCTTCGAGGCGCGAGGTGTGGTCGGTATGATAATCGTCGTTGCAGGCCACGAGGGTCAGGTTCTCACGGTAGACGTAGACCTTGGTGTCGAAACTCGAGTCCCTCAGGTCGATGTCGACCAGGATGTTGCCCTTGGCCACGAGGCGGTACACGACGTCGGGCGACCGGGAGCCGTCATAGGGGCAGGCTTCGTCGAAGTCGTCGCTGTAACCAACCGTGGACCCGCTGATCAGGATGGGAATCCCGGCCAGGACGATGGCGTCGTTCTCGGTATCGCCACCCTGCTGGATCACCTCAGGATCGGGCGCAGGCGGCTGGAAACTGGAGCGGGACTTCTCGGCGGCGCGGATGCCGAGATCGAGGGCGGCGGCGGCCGAGGCCACCGCGCCGATGATGATGACGCCCGCGAGGATGCAGCGCATGGTTGTCACTCCCTGTACCCGGGCGGCGAGACCCCGGAAGGGGAATCATACCAGATTTCCAACACTAGCGTCCATGGGGCCACAAGAAACGACCGCCGAGCCCCCAAGGGAGCCCGGCGGTCGCCCACACGAAGCCGGCTGTTGAGCTGCGGGCGCCGCCCCGGCGCCTGTCAGCTCGAACAGACGCTTATTTCAGGAGGGTCATCTTCCTGACCAGCGACCCTTCCTCGGTCACCAGCCGGAAGAAGTACATGCCGCTGGCGACGCTGCTGCCGCTGTCGTCGCGACCCTTCCAGGTCACCTCGTGCATGCCCGCGGTCTGCGCGCCCTGCACCAGCGAACGCACCAGACGACCGGAGATGTCGTAGATGCGCAGCGTGGCGTCCTGGGCCCGCGGCAGCGAGAAGGTGATCACGGTCTGGGGGTTGAACGGGTTGGGGTGGTTCTGGGCGAGCACCAGCGCGCCGGCGATCTGCGGCGTGTCGGTGGTGCCCGGCACGATGGTGAACGCGTCGGACACGTCGCTGCTCGTGCGCTCCATGCCGTCGAACACGTCGACCCGGATGCGCGCGTCGTAGGCCGGCGGACCGTTGGGCACGTTGACCCACCAGCTCGCCGCGTCGTTCAGCGCGCCCTCGGCCAGCATCATGTCGTAGTTGGCGCCGCCATCCAGCGAGAGCCAGACCTGCGCGTGGACCACGCCCACGTCGTCGGCCGCGTTCCAGGCGATGTTCATGCTCTCGCCGTTGGTGAAGCTCGAGCCGGCACCCGGCGCGGTCACCGTCACCGTCGGCGGATCGACGTCGGACACGGAGACGCTCGAGGAGATCAGCACGTCGTCCACGGCGGCCTCCACCAGCGAGTTGTTGCCGTAGTCGTTGGCCAGGAACCGCAGGCGGACCTGACCCGGCGTGGCGAAGTAGTCGGTGAGCATGAAGCTCACCTCCTGCCACGAGTTATCGGACGCCGAGGTGTTCTCCACATCGACCCAGCTGCCGCCACCGTCGTTGGACACCTGGGCGATCCAATCGCTCTCGCCTGCATTGAAGCCCAGATCGTTGGTGTACCAGCGCCAGTAGCTGACCTCGACGTGGTCGTAGCCGGCTGCGTTGTAGATCGCGCTGGTGAGGGTGGTCTCGCCGCCGTCCACGTCGTTGAAGCCGGCCGACTGGCCCTCGGTGTGCTGACCGGTGAACCAGCAGTTCACGCCCGGGGCGGGAGTGTGGTCGTCCTCGGTCTGCACCTGCGGGCCGTTGTAGGTGGTGCCGATGGGATCGCCGTGCTCCCAGTGGCCGGTGGTGGCGTCGTCGGTGCCGTCGGGGTTGCCGGTCCAGCCGGTGGCGCTTTCGCAGTCGTCGGACGCGATCACGTCGACGATGGACACGAGGAAGCCGTAGCTGGGCCACGGGGCGCCGACGGGCGCGGCCGAGGTGTTGGCCACCACGTCCGCCGCGGTGAGCCAGTACTGCACGCGGGTGCCGCTGGGCTGGCCGGGGATCTGCGCCTCGACCAGGCCGGTACCGCCGTCGATCACGGTCATGGCCAGGGTGTAGGGGCCGCCGCTGGCGCTGGAGGTGTAGTGCAGGGCGTAGCTGTCGACCCCGGTGAGGTCGGTGATGTTGGCCTGCACGGCGTAGGGGCCGGCGGTGTTCTCGGTGTCCGGCAGGTTGGTCACGTTGGTGATGGACGGGCCGCGCACGTCGTCGAGCGCGAAGTTCACCGTGGCCGCCGTCGTCTCGCTGATCACGACGTTGTAGGTGGTGTCCGGCGCGAAGCTCTCGTGCCAGACGGCCACGTCGTAGACGCCCTCGGGCACGCCGCCCGAGTAGTCGCCCAGCGCGTCGGTGGTGAACTGCCGGCCGGCGCCGAGCACCGCCACGGTGGCGCCTTCGATGGCCGAGCCACCGCCCGAGGCGTTGGTCACCGCGCCGCCCAGGATGCCCTGGGTCTGCGGCACCACCGGCACGAACTTGATGGCCCGGTTGGCCTGCACGGAGGCCGAGCTGGCCGGGTAGTTGTTGCCGTACACGTAGGTGACGCCGGTGTCGCGGGCCTCGTTCTGGATGCCCGTGGTGAAGTAGGTGGTCTCGTCGGCGTACACCGTCACCGCCTGGTACTGCATGGTGATGGGGCCGTCACCGGTGTCGGTGGCGTAGTGCGCCGGGTCGTGGAGGATGATCTGGAAGGTGCAGTTGCCGCTGTAGTTGCCGCCGTTGTAGCTGCCGAAGGCGTCCCACTGCACGATGTAGCGGTGGTTGGCGCTGTCGTACCACTGGTAGACCGAACCGCCGGCCAGGTCGTCCCAGAAGGCGCAGATCATGGCGTTGGGCGAGCCGTCCGCGGGCATGGTCCAGTTCCGGTACAGCTTGATGTAGGTGTCGCCGAAGGACAGCCAGCCGTTGGAGCAGATGGACACGCGGTCGTAGGTCTGGCCGTAGTAGACGAAGGGGAAGGGCAGGTCGAAGCTGCGCGTCTCGTCGTCGTGACGGGAGTTGTCGCTGATGCCCGTGTTGGTGCCCACGCCCACGAGCTCGACCCACTGGTAGGCGGGGGCTTCGGGCAGCGGGTCCGCGTTGTCGAAGGCGTAGTAGCCGTAAGCGTCCGGGCCGGTGGGATCGCCGACTGCGGCGGTGCCCACGATCACCGGGAACTCGATGACTTGCATGCCGCCCTCGGCGTAGTTCAGGGTCACCACCAGACCGGCGATGTGGCCAGGGTAGCAGTCGCTGGAAATGGAGATGGCGAAGGGGTCGGACTGGGTCGACGCCGCGCCGACGCCCAGGGCGCCCCAGCCGCCGTCGCCGTCGGTGACGGTGATCCACTGGCTGTTGCAGCTCAAGGTTGCGGTCACGCCGGCGGTGGCCCGGTCGCCCGCATTGGCCAGGTCGAAGGTGACCGAGCCCGACTCGCCGGGATCCAGGTTGCCACCCGGTCCGCCGAAGGTCATGCGGTTGAAGTTGCCCCAGGGACCGTGCACGGGCACGGCCACGATGCTGGTCCAGCTGCTGGCGCTGCCGGTGGCGTCCAGGCGCAACTCGTTGACCGAGCCGCCCGGCGCGTCCGACTCGGCCAGCACGCGGAACGTGCCGGTCGCGGTGCCGCCGGCAGCCACGGTGCCGTAGCTGGCGTCGGGATCGAGCACCGAGATGCCGGCCACGTTGCTCAGCAGTTCACCCACCGCGCCGCTGACGGCGCTGGTGCCGGCGTTGCGCAGGGTCACCTGGAGGTCGAGGGTCTCGCCCGGGTTGGGCTCGCCGTTTCCGTTGCCGGAGATCTCGACCACGTTCAGGCTTTCGAAGTCCAGGGAGCGGGTCACTGCGCCCACGGCGGTCTGGCCCAGGTGCGGGTGCAGGTTGGTGCCGGTGACGGTGACGAGCACGTCGCCGTTGGTGGCGCTGGCGATGTCCAGCAGCGCGTCGCCGTTGATGTCGGAGTAGGCGAAGTCACTCACGGTGCCGTCCTGGTAGACGGCCACGCGGGCGCCGGGCACAGCCGCGCCGCCGCGGGTCACGCGAATGGCCAGGGCGTTGGCGCCCAGGGACACCTGCGACGGGTAGTCCACCTCGAGCATGTCGGGCACGCCGGTGAAGACGGACGTGGCGGGGTCGCCCATGAGGTTGTTCCAGGTGGACCAGACCCACACGTTCTGCCACTCGTTCTCCCAGTAGTTGTTGTAGAGGGTCATCTTGCCGCGCGTCAACGCCGGCCCCGCGAGGTGGTCCGCACTGTTCAACAGGCCGTTGTTCATGCCCATGAAGATGCAGTTGTTGTAGCGGGTGTGGGTGCCCGAGGTGGCCGTGCCGATGGACGCGATGCCGCCGCCGTTGGCCGCGCGCAGGAAGGCCTCGCTGCGGGCGGTGGTGTCGCTCCAGAAGCTGCCGGTGGCGCAGGTGAGGATGGCGGCGAAGGGTAGCTGCCGCCCGTTGGACATGGACTCGATGTGGCCCGAGCTCATGCCGCTCATGCCGATGTAGCCGCGGTAGGTGAACAGGCTCTCACCCTGGTTGACCGTGGCCAGCATCTGGTTGAGGAAAGGGCTGCTCCAGATGGTGTCGATGCGGGTGTAGCCCATGTCGAGCAGCTGCTGCTTCACGAACTGATTGACGAAGATGCAACTCATGCCGGACGAGGCGGGGTCGCCGGTCAGACCGGCGGTGGTGAACCAGCTGGTGTCGCTCATGTCGGGGGCTGTTTCGTAGTCGAGGATCTTGTCGACCACGGTGGCGAGCTGACTGGTGCTGGTGACGGAGAGGCGGCCGAGGTGGACGTCGGAGAGCACGTCGCCACCGTCGAGGGTGGTGTACTGGTGGTCGCCCTCGCCGTTGTAGCCGGAGTAGGTCTCACGGTAGGTGGGGATGGTGACCGAGCCGTTGGCGTCACCCACCAGGGTGACGTATTCCAGCGGCGGATTGGCGCTGGTGTACTGGGTGGTCAGCCAGGACTTGATGGAGGTGGTGGTGGTGCCGGTGGTCGCGGTGGTCACCACCTGCACGGTGTAGCCCTGGCGCCGGCGCCAGTCGGCCAGCGGCTCCACGATGTTCAGCACCGTGGCGTTGTTGGGGCAGATCATGATGTAGGTGCCCGGACCGGTGGCCACCGAGGCGTCGCGCTGGAAGCCGAGGATCTCCTCCTCGAAGATGGTGGCGAACGACTCGGAGATCATGCGCGGCGCGAAGGCCTTGTCGTTGCGACCGTCGCTGCCCGAGAACTGCACGTCCACGGTCATGCGGCTGGCCACGGTGACCTCGCCGGTGCGCGGGTCGTAACCCACGGGCTGGAAGGTGACCGGCACCACGCGCAGTCCGGCCATGATGGCGGGCTCGCCGACGATGGCGGTGGGCTCGCTGGCCGCTGCGCTCTGATAGAGGCCCAGGTCGAAGGCCGGCGCGGCCTTGTCCTGGCCCACGATGGGCTGCCGCGGATCGATGGTCATGGTGCCCAGGGCGCGGAGGTCGCTGCTCAGGACGCGCACCTGTACGCCCGATCCGGCGGGCAGGGCCACCAGGCGGGTGTAGGTGGGCAGGCCGGCCTGGCCCACCTGGCCCGCGGCGCCGCCACCGATGATGTCGAGACGGTCGAAGGTCATGCCGTCACGGTCGACCTGCTCGTGGAGGAGTCCGGGGAGGCTGAGCTCGAGGGTCAGGCCGCCGGGGCTCTGCGCCTTGACCTCGACCCGGGCGTCGGCGCCCTGGGCACCGGTATCGAGCGGTAGGATGGTGGGCTGGGCAGCCAGCGAAATGGCCGGCAGCAGCAACAATGCAAAGGTGAGGATCCGATCGCGAGAACTCATGGCAGCCTCCAGTTGGCGAGCGTCAGGGCGACGTGCAACGCACGACCTTACCACGGCCCCCATTGAGCCGCGTGTGCAAATGAATCAATTTTTCTCCACGTTAGACGATGATGCGGACGGATTCTTGCCCAATGATATCACAGATCGGTCGTGATGTGCGCGGATTGTAAGTATCGTCAGGCGCCGCGTTTGCGGGCGGTGAGGACGCCGCTGTGGATCGCGATGGGGTGCCGCTCGAGATTCCGGAATCCGATGGCGGCGAGGGCGCGCTCCGTTTCGGTCCAGGTGTAGCTCTTACCGCCGGTGGTTCCGACCAGCATGTTCACGGCGAAGCGGGAGCCGAAGGGCGGGGTGGTGCGGTCGTCGTCGAGGAAGAATTCCTTCACCACGAGTAGGCCGCCGGGAGCCAGGACGGCTGCGGCCCGGGTCATGAGGAGGGTGGTTTCCTCCTCGCTCAGGCTGTGGATGATGTTCGAGACGTAGACCGCATCGTATGGCTCGGCGTTCTCCTCGAGAAGGGGATCGTGGAGGTAGTCGCCGGCGAGGGTGTGGAGGCGGTCGGGCAGACCGGCGGCGGCGATCTCCTCGTCGGCAATGGGCACCACCTCGGGCAGATCGAACACCACGGCGTGGAGCGAGGGCCAGCGGCGGCAGAAGGCCAGGGCGCTGGTGCCCGGGCCGCCGCCGAGGTCGAGCAGGCGCTTGCATTGGCCCAGTTCGGGCAGGGCGTCGGCCACTTCCTCGCTGCTGCGACGGGAGATGTCCTTCATGCCGAGGATGAAGGCGCGCAGGGAGCGGTCGCTGGTCTGGCGGTGCTCCTCGCGCCGCACGGGCTCGCCGTTGCGGACCACGTCGGCCAGTTGGACCCAGCGCGAGAGCAGGTGGTAGTGGTGGTCGAGGATGCTGTGGATGGTGTCGGCGCTGTCGGGGTCGAGCAGGGGAGCGAGGTCGGCCGGGAGTGCGAACTGGCCTGCCTCGTCGTGGGTCAGGATGCCGGCGCCGGCCAGGGCCAGGAGCAGGATCTCCAGGGAGCGCGGGTCGCAGTCGAGATCGCGGGCCAGGTCGGGGGTCTTGCGGGGAGCGTGGCGCAGGGCGTCGAACACGCCCAGGTGGTTGGCTGTCAGGAGGATGACGGCGTCCTGATAGCCGGCGGAGATCTGGTCCAGGCGTGTGCGTGGGTCGGTCATGGTGGACGGATCATAGGACACCGGTCGCGGTACTGACCAGCGCTAGTTCGCCCACTCCCTCTGCTCGTGGCGCGCGTGCAAGTGGATGGGTCCCTCGAGTTCGGTCAACACGGTGGCGTCACGATCGTAGAGGTCCTTGCGGAAGTTGATGGGGCCGCCCGGCCGGACGAACGCCGTCCAGTAGAGCAGGAACACGGGCAGCGGTTCGGTGAGGCGCACGGTGGTGCGCTTGCCGCTCTCGAGGACGGCGTCGATGTGCTCGCGTGACCACTTGGGCTGGTCATCAAGCAGGTGGGCGGCCAGTTCCAGGGGATTCTCCACGCGGATGCAGCCGGAACTGAAGGCCCGGGCCGAACGTCCGAAATTGCCGCGGCTGGGCGTATCGTGCAGATAAACGGCATGCTTGTTGGGGAACATGAACTTCACGCGGCCCAGGGCGTTCTTGCTGCCGGGGTTCTGGCGTACGGTGTACGGCATTCGGGATACTGTATCCCAGTCAATCGTATCATAAGAAATCTCACTTCCCGTGTTGTCGAGCAGCACCATGTCCTGGGCCGCCAGGTAGCCCGGGTCCTGCTTGACCTTGGGCAGGATGCTGCGGTTGGCGATGGATGCTGGCACGGTCCAGGTGGGATTGAACTCGAGGTAGGTCATGGCGTCGGCGAACACCGGCGTGCGGGTGAACGGCTTGCCGACCTGGACCCGGGCCCGCCAGAAGATCTCGAAACCGCGCACCAGCCAGACTTCGTACGCGGCGATGTTGACCAGCACGAGGTCGTCGCCGGGATCGTACTTCATGACCCAGCGGGAGCGTTCCAGGTTGACCCTGATCCGGTCGGCGAGGTCGGCAGCGGAGATGTTGAGCGTGGCCACGGTTCCCTTGCCCACGAGGCCGTCGGTGTCGAGTCCGTGGCGGGTCTGGAAACGGACGACGGCGTCGGTGAGGTCGGCGTCGAAGAGGGTGCTCGACAGGTCGCCGGCGGCGGGTAGGTCGCCGGTGGCGGCGAGGCGGCTACGGATGGCGACGACACGCGGGTCGCGGTCGTCTTCACGCAGGGTGGGACCTTCCGGCACGTCGGACCAGCCTCCTGCGTCCGCCAGTTCGCGGTACCGGACGTGTGCGGCTCGCAGGTTCATGTAGAGGGGGAAACTGGGCCGGGCGGAATCGAGGAGACTCTCGATGTCTCCGTCGGCGATGGCCGCGAGAACCTTCGCGGTGACGTCTTCGCGGTCGCCGCTGGAGTTGAAGGCCATCCCGTTGTAGAGGTCGTCGATGTTCCAGTCCTCGTCGAGCCGATTGGGGTCGGCCTT
>PIVY01000186.1 GCA_003353795.1 bacterium | reverse complement strand
TTGCGGATCTCGACGCTGCAGTCCCGCCCCTCCTGCATCGCCTGCCGCATGAACTCGACCGTATCCTGGTCGGCGTCCTCGCCCTGCAGAAACTTGCAGTTGGACCCGAGCACCTCTTCGGACGCGTATCCGGTCAGGCGCTCGAAACCCTCGTTGACGTATATCAACGGACGGTCCGGATGGCGCGCATCGGCGATGGTGATGCCTTCGGCCGCCACCGCCAGCGCCCTGTCCTTCAGCGCCAGCCAAGCTCGATGGTCGCCACTTGTGTCGATCGGCTGCATGAGTCGCTCCTTGGGCGAGATGCGCGGTTCGTGGTTCTCGGTACGAGATTCTTCAAGACACCTGATGGTTGTCCATCGCCCGCCTGGCGATGCCGCGAAGCATGCCGCGGAAGACCGGACCGTGGGCCGGATAGAGCGCATACCAGTACAGGAGCCCGAACAGCCCTTCCGGATCATACACGGCGGTCTGATGGATGACGGCGCCGTCACCCGCGGGATCGATCTTGAACTCGAGCCAGGCCCGACCCGGGACCTTCATCTCCGCGCGCAGCAGCAGCAACCGATCGCTCTCGTAACGCTCCACCCGCCAGAAATCCACCGCATCACCCACCTGCAGTCGCTCGGAATCACGCCGCCTGCGCCGCATGCCCACACCGCCGACCAGCAGGTCGAGCCAACCCCGCACATTCCAGAGGAACTGGTAGGCGTACCAGCCGTTGTCTCCGCCGATGCGACGAATCGGCGCGAAGGCGGCGGCGGGCTCCGCTTCCACCCGTATCGAGCGGGCATCGAGCAGACGGTTACGGAACTGCACGCCGGCGAAGTTGCGTTGCTGCCCGGCCGACGAAAAGGCGTCGAACCAGTTCGTCTCGGCGAACTCACGTTCTTCGGCACGTAGGGCCGTTGCGATCGCGTCATGCACGCCGCGGGGTCGCACCCGGAACGAGTGCACGGCCGCGTCGTCGCGGATCACGCTGGGATGCTGGATACTTTCGATGAGCTTCTTGCCCACCCGCGCGTACAGCGGTGTGACCAGGCCGAGCCACAGGCTGGACAGGCGCGGCGTGAGTACGGGCACCGGCACCATCACCCTGCGCAGACCCCGCTGCCGCGCGTACTCTCGCATGAGCTCACCGTAGGATGCTCGATCTGCGCCGCCGATCTCGAACACGCGCGAGGCGGCCGGCAGTTCGAGAGATTCCAGCAGATACTCGAGCAGGTCGTCGATGGCGATGGGTTGCGCCTCGACGGCGACCCAGCGCGGGGTGATCATGGCTGGAAGGCGCTCCACCAGGGCGCGGATCATCTCGAACGACAGGCTGCCCGAACCCAGAACGATGGATGCCCGCAACTCGATGGTGGGCACGCCACTTTCGGCCAGGATGTGTCCAACCTCGTGGCGGCTGCTCAGGTGGGGCGAGAGGTGACCATCGTCATGGGCAAGCCCGCCGAGGTAGACGATCCGCCCCACCCCGGCCTCGCGGGCCGCGGCGCCGAAGTTCTGTGCGCCCACGCGATCCTGTTCGACGAACGACGCCGACGAGCCCATCGAGTGCACGAGGTAAAAGGCACTGTCGACTCCGTCGAGAGCAGCCTGAAGGGAGACAGGGTCGAAGACGTCTCCTGCGACGATCTCGACGCCGCCTCCCGTCCGATCGGCCAGCCGTTCCGGATCGCGCGCCATGCACCGTACCCGGTACCCCTCGGCGTCGAGGCGCCGCCAGAGCCGGCCACCCACGTAGCCGGTCGCGCCGGTCACGAGAATCAGCGGGCGTGAGGCGGTTGTTTCGCTGTGAGGGGAGTCGGTCATTGGGCCAACGTACGCCGACAACGTGCCGGCGACAAGGCGCGCCGTTGGTGGTGACGGGCCGGAGGTTGGAGTAGCTTGCCGGGTAACTCGAACGCTGAGGTGATCATGAAGAGAAGCATCGTCCTGTTGATCCCGGCTCTCGCGATGTTCGCGGCGGGAGCGCCCCTCCCAGCGGTCGGAGATACCGTGGAAGCGTCCGTCAAACTCATCGATTTCAGCGCCGACGACTCCTGCGAGTGGTTTGTCATCAACGACGGCGTGATGGGCGGCCTGTCCCGTAGCGACATCCGGCCCACGGATCATGGGACGGGAATCTTCGCAGGCGTGCTCTCGCTCGAGAACAACGGCGGCTTCGCCTCGGTGCGGGCTGCGGTGGGGCACCGTGATCTCTCGGCCTTTACGGGGCTGGAGATCCGCGTGCTGGGCGATGGCCGCCCATATCAACTGCGGCTGCGAACGGACGATCGTTTCGACGGAATCGCCTACCGGACGGTCTTCGAGACCCGCGAAGGCGAATGGATCACCGTACGACGGGCCTTCACCGAGTTCCAGCCCACCTACAGGGGGCGAACTCCCCGCGACGCGACGCCCCTGGACCCGGCCCACATCCACCAGGTCGGCTTCATGCTGGCGGACAAACAGCCCGGCTCGTTCTCGTTGGAGATCGATTTCGTCCGGACCTGGCCCGCCGCATCCGAGGAACCATGAAAAATCTCCAGCCCCTCATTGGCCTGCCGTTCGCCGTGGCGCTGTCGGGATTCCTCCTACCGGCCGCAGTCTTCGGAGCCGGCGAGGATGACTCGAGCCCGGTGACCACGGTCGAGTTCGTGGACCTCTCACGCTACACCGGCCTCTGGTATGAAGTCGCCAAGATCCCCAACCGTTTCCAGAAGCAATGTGCTCGCGGCACGACGGCCGAGTACGCGCTGCGCGAGGACGGCCGGATCACCGTGGTCAACCGTTGCGTGAAGCAGGATGGCGACGTGGACGAAGCCGCGGGCGAAGCGAGGATCGTCGACACGGCCAGCAACGCGCGACTGGAAGTGAGTTTCGTCAGTTTTCTGGGCTGGCGGCCGTTCTGGGGCGACTACTGGGTGCTGGGCCTGGACCCGGATTACCAGTGGGCGGCCATCGGAGATCCCGAACGGAAGTACGGCTGGATCCTGGCCCGCACTCCGACCCTCGACGCGGTGATCCTTCGGGAAGTCTTCACCATCCTCGAGCGCAACGGCTACCGGCGGGACATGTTCGAGATGAGTCTACCCTAGTGGACTGATGAAAAAGTCGACGTGGGCACCGTGTGATCTTGCTCTAGAATTTCCGACATCCGCCTAAGAAACTCTCTTACTCTGCTCGTACTCCAGCGGGGGCTGATGACCCAGGCTCGAGTGCAGCCGCCTCAGATTGAATCACGTCCCGATCCACCAGCTGACCGCTTCGATCGCTTCCTGCTTTGTCGCGGATTCCTGCCAGTGCACCCGCTCGACCTTCCGCGTACACTGATCCATTGCCGCCGCCAGGTAGACCCATCCCTCCTGCGTCGGGATGTTGGTCACGTCAACCATCCAGATCGCGTTGGGCCGGTTGGCCTCGCAATACTGATTCAGCAGATTCGAGGCGGCGGACCGGCACCGATCAACCAAGTACATCGACTGATCGACATCTCCGGGAACGCACGCCACGAGGGCGCCCCTTCACGGGGGCGCCCTCTTTCATGGGCCCGGAACTTGCAGCCCGCGGCCGTGTACGGACGTCCAGCTCGTGAATCGAACCTTGCGCCCGGGTCGTCGATTGAGTCAGGATGGGTAGGACTCGACGACTTTCAGCGCTGCCTCACGGAGGATGCCACGATGACACGGACGTTCTGGTCGCCCCTGGCCCTGATTGCCTTGCTGATCGGCCTCGCGCCGATCTGGGGCTGCTCCGACGATGACACGCCCACCGATCCCGGTGGCGGCGATCCCGGTATCGAGGGCGTCGGGACCATCACCGGAGTCGTCTATCGCACCGGTGGCTTTCCCGAGGACACCGTTGCCGTCACCGCAGGCGGAATCACCACGACCACCAACGAAGAGGGATATTTCGTCCTCTCGCGGGTGCCCGAGGGTGAGGTCGTGGTGCGGTTCTCGGCCTCCGGCGGGGCCACCACCTATCGCGTGGTCTCGGTGGCCGAGGGCAGTTTGATCCATTTGCCGGACGTGGTGCTCGCGAATATGCAGACAACGCTCATTGATGGCGAGACAGGCGGTCTGGCATCCTATCCCGGCACCGGCAGCGTCGAGTTTGCTCCCGGCAGTTTCGTCGGCGCTAGCGGCCAGCCTTTCAGCGGCATGGTGTGGGTCTACCTCCTGGTCATGCAGCCCCAGCATGGCGATTTCTACGGCGCATTCCCGGGCGCCTACGACGGCGTGCGCGCGGACGAAACCGAGGTGCCATTCGAGTCGTTCGGATTCTTGACCGTGGAGTTGAGGGGTTCGGGCGGACAAGACGTGGAGCTGGCTCCCGGCGCCACGGCGACCCTGCGGCTGAACCTGGTCGGCGACTGGGCCGACCGGGCGCCCGCTTCCATTCCCATGTGGTCCTTCGATGCGACGACCGGCCGGTGGCGCGAGGAGGGAACGGCCACCCTCGCCGACAACGTCTACACCGCGCTGGTGACCCACCTCGACACCTGGAACTGGGATCTGCCCATGGACGACATCTGCAGCATCAGCGGTTTCGTGGTCAACGACTCCGAGCAGCCCGTGGTGGGAGCGCGCGTGTTCAGCCGCGGCGTCGACCATCGCTTCATGGACGAGACGCGCACCAATGCCGATGGTCGCTATACCGTGCGGGCCGTGAAGAACGGCCTCACCGACGTCTGGGCCATGAGCGGTAGCCTGGTGGGCGAATCGCTGCGCGTGAGTGTGGGCGACGAGTGTCCGGAGGCCGCCGCCGAGCCCCTGGTGGTGACCGTGCCCGCTTACAGCATCGCCCTGACCTGGGGCGAGGAGCCCGAGGACCTCGATTCCCACCTGCTGATCCCCATGACCTGGAATGACGAGTACACCCACTACCACATCGCCTACTACAGCAAGGGCACCCTGGGCGACTATCCCTACGCCATGCTCGACACCGACGACACCAGTTCCTTCGGACCGGAGATCATCACCGGCACCCGCGTGTTCTCCGGTCGATTCCAGTACTGGGTCCACGACTTCACCAGCGACGACTCGGCAGTCCTGGCGGCATCCGGAGCCACGGTGCAGCTGGAGCTGGCCGGCTCCCTGTATCTGTTCGAGGTGGCCGACGTGCCACTCGAGGGCGGCGACTCCGAAGGCTGGTGGCACGTGTGCGACATCCTCGTCGAGAACGGGTTCATCGACGTGCAGCCGGTGATGCGATTCGAGCCGGAGTTCAGCTACGACGGCGTCTACGACCAGGAGTTGAAGTCAGTCACGATGAAGCCCGCGCCAGCGCGCTGATCCCATGCCGGACTTGCCGTCTCCACTCTCACGGAGCAGATTCGTGTCGGACGTGTTACATTTTTGCCCGAGGGGGGAGCCGTCCGTGCTTCCCCCGCGCCCTTTAATCTCGCGGGGATGATGTCGTCATGGAACGCCTGATCTATGTCGTGTTGCCGCAGATCATGTTGCTCGCGTTCGGCGGATTGCTCGGCGTCTGGGCCATTCTGCTGCGCCGATCCGACCTGCAACTGGAGAGCGGCGCCCGCCGCCTCGGCCGCGTGGGCGCGGCGATCTATCTGGTCTGGCTGGTGGCCATTTCGGTGCTGCAGGATCAGTTGCCCATGTTGAACGCGGGTCAGCTGGCATTCTTCCTCGGCGGACTCGTGTGGTTCGGCCAGTGCTGGGTTCAGCGCAGCGTCGACCAGCGGCTGTTCGCGCTCCTGCCGCTGCTGGGCGTGGTGATCCTGATGGTGGGCGGCGTGATCATGGGCCTGACACCCGACGGCCCGGTGGAGAAACTCCTGGGCTGGGGTGCGGCCGTGCACGTGACGCTGTCGCTGGCCGGCATCTCGCTGCTCCTGGGCTGCGGCGTGTACGGGGCCGGACACGTGATCCTGCACTGGAACATCCGCCGACGGAAGTTCAATGCCTGGTTCCAGCGCCTGCCCAGCCTCGGCGATCTCGACCGTCTACGCCGCCGGTCCCTGGTGGCCGGCTGGGCCCTGGTGACGGTGAGCCTGATCTCGGCCCTGGCCTGGGCCATGCGGCAACCCGCCGACCGCGAGACCATCGTCAGCCATCTGCATCCCATGATCCTGCTGGCCATCATCCTGCTCATCCTCGTCCTGGCCGACCGCTTCCGCTGGTTCTCCGCCAACAAGCTGGCGATCAGTTGCCTGGTGACGTCGGCCCTGGTGCTCGCCCTCCTGATCGCGTCGGTTTGGGAGATCTTCACCGGGAGGGTTGCGTGAGGCTGGAGTTGATCGGACTGAACCACCGTACGTCGCCCATCGAGGTGCGCGAGCGAGCCTCCATGTCGCCCGAGCAGATCGACGGGGCGTTGCGAGGGCTCAGCGGTGCGCCCAACCTGGAGGGCGCGGCGATCCTCAGCACCTGCAACCGGACCGAGCTGTACCTGTCGCCCGAGCGGCACTTCACCGACGAAGAATTGCGAACACTCTACTGCCGCCTCACGGGGCTGCCTGATGACGCCGTGTCTCCTGCCTACGTTCTGCGCGACAACGACGCCATGCAGCACATGCTTCGGGTGGCCGCGGGCCTGGACAGCCAGATGCTGGGCGAGGTCCAGATCATCGGGCAGCTCAAGGACGCCTACGCACGGGCACTCGAGGCCGGATCCACCAACAGCATTCTCAACAAGGCGCTCCTGCGCGCCATCGAGGCGGGCAAGGACGTTCGCAACCGTACCGGCATCAGCCAGGGCGCCGTGTCGGTGGCCTCGGCCGCGGTACAGATGGCCCAACGGATCTTCGGGTCGCTTGCAGGACGCCGCGTGCTCCTGGTAGGCGCTGGCGAGACCGCGCGCCTGGCGGCGAACCATCTCAGCGGCGTGGGCGTGGAGGACTGGCGGGTCACCAACCGCACCGAGGACAATGCCAAGGTGGTGGCCGACCTGCTCGGCGGTCGCGTGGTGGCGTTCCCGCCCGGACCCGACGACGTGGAATGGGCCGATCTGGTAGTCTCGGCCACCGGCGCCAGCGAACCGGTGATCGGCGGGCCCGAGGTGGTCGCGAGCGTGCGTAAGCGCCGTCGTCCGCTCCTGCTGCTGGACCTGGCCGTGCCCCGCGACGTCGACCCTGCCGTGGGCAAGTGCGACGACGTCTACCTCTATACCGTCGATGATTTCACCGAACTGGTGAAGGCGAACCTGTCCGTGCGCGAGAAGGAGGCCAGGCGTGCCGAGCAGATCGTGGCCAAGCACGTGGAGGAATTCGCCGGCTGGTATCGAGAGAACCGGGTGGCGCCGTCGATTCAGCAGCTCCACGTGGTCCTCGAGCAATTGCGGGTCAACGAGGTCGACCGCAACCGCAAGCGATTCCAGCCCGAGGATCACGACCAGCTCGACAAGTTCTCCAAGGCGCTCATCCGCAAGGTGGAAGGTCTGATGGCCGCCAACCTGCGTGAGGCCAGTCGCGACGACGATCTCTCGTTGGCCCAGGCGGTGGTGCGGGCGACGCGGAGGAGCGAGGAGGACGAGGACGTGCAGGCGATCCTGGATCGGTTGAAGCAAGAAGGGTCGCACTAGAGCGCCGGAAATGGTGGCAATTTTTGCTTCCCGGGCGACGAAATCGGGCGAAATCCTTCCAGCTAGCCCCAAGCAAATCTTAACGTTTTTTGGCCGCGATATTAGGAATTTGATTCTCGACACTCATGTGAATCGCCCGTTGTTCTATGTTAACTGGTTTAACTTGAGCGAGTTGCTTGTCTGTCCTTTGATGATATATCATTATCCACCTTCCAAAAGAGAACGAATATCGCCCGCAATTGACAGTGGTATAACAAATGCTTGAGTTTCGGCAAGACCGATCCGATAGTCCACCTATCGACCATTGTTCGCCTGTTTGTTTCATGGAGGTACCCCGGTGAATACGAATCGTTTCTTCCTGTTGCTCATGCTCCTTCCCGCCATCGCACTCATGGGTTGCGAGGGTGACCAGGGGCCCGCGGGCCCGGCCGGGACCGACGGTGCCGACGGATCTGACGGTGCCAACGGCTACACCCCGGCGATGTGCCTGGATTGCCACAACACCGCGCCGGACCTGGAAATCCAGCTGGCCTATGCCACGTCCGGTCACAAGGCCGGCGAGTACGTCGGTTACGCCGGCGGGCGCGGTAGCTGCGCGAAGTGCCACAGCAAGCAGGGTTTCATCGAGTACGCCGTCAATGGCGAGGTTGCCGGGGACATCAGTGACCCCGCTGCCATCGATTGCGCGACTTGCCACACGGTGCATCCCGATGGTTTCGGTATCCGCGCCAACGGTCCCGTCTCGTTGATCTGGGACGAGGGCGCGACCCCGGTGGACTTCGGCGACAACAGCAATATCTGCGCGAACTGTCACCAGTCGCGTCGGGCCGAGCCCATGATCGCCGCTCCCGCGGACACCTTCGAGATCACGAGCACCCACTACGGCCCGCACCACGGTGCCCAGGCCAACGTGCTCGAGGGCGTGGGCTTCGCCGAGATCGAGGGTTCCATGGACTACCCCGATGCGGGCGCTGGCCATGCTGCCGCCGGCATGACCTGTGTGGCCTGCCATATGGACGACGGTTACGCCGACGAGCAGGGTGGCCACAGCTGGCACACGGCGCTGGCGGCTTGCCAGACCTGCCACGCCGGCACGGACGACTTCGACGTCAACGGCTTCCAGACCGATACGCAGGGCAAGCTGGACGGTCTGCGTGATCGTCTGGTGGAGCTGGGCGTGGTCGCAGGGGACGATGAGCACGGCTATCATCCCGTCGAGGGCGTCTACCCGATGGTCCAGGTCCGGGCCTTCTTCAACTGGATCGGCCTGGAGGAGGATCGTAGCAAGGGTGCCCACAACCCCAGCTACGTCGATGCTCTGCTGGAAAACTCCCTCGAGGCTCTGGTCGACGAGGAGTAGCAGACCGCACACTCGCGTGTGACGGAACGGACGGCCGGAGCCACGGGGCTCCGGCCGTTTTCCGTTTGCGATTCAGGTTGCTCACTCTTCGGGCCGAGCGGCCGCCGGCGCCCACGCATCGACCCACTCCCGGGTGAGCCGGAGGTAGGCCTCGGGATCCAGGGGTCGGTAGTCGCGGTACGTGAATCCCTCGATGGTCAGCGGGGCTGCAGGTTCGATCTGCGTCCCCTCGTGCCACTCGTTGAACGACGTGATGCCGATGGCCGGCGGGTCCGTCGCCACGGCGGCGGACACCTGGCGCCCGTAGTAGGCACCGGCCTCGCGGTCGCGGGTGGTGGTGGCGTTCCACGGGCGGATGCGCGTGTCGCAGTAACCCGGACCGACGCAGGGAATGAAGACGAGGTCGTGCTCGGCGGCGAAGGTCGTCAGGGTGGCCCAGTTGAGGCGCGAGGACCCGTAGGTGAAGCCGTCGGCGGCGAAGTAGGTGTAGTAGCCGTCGAAGCCGCCGTCGGTGAAGAACGACCCCTCGTCGGCGCGGACCCAGAGGCCGATCATGACGCAGTCGAGGTCGGTGCCGCGGATGGAGATCTCGCCGTCCGGCCGGAGCAGTCGAGCCCATTCGGCGGCCGGCGTGAGGTAGGAATCGTAGAGGTAGATCACCGGGCGGCCACCCCAGCGCGGCGGTCGGTGGCAGGCGGGGTGATCGCCGTAGGTCTCGACGAGAAAGCGTAGGGCCTCGCGGCTGGTGGCGGCATCACGGCCTGCGAACGGTTCCAGATGGAAGGCAACCTCCAGGCCCGCCACGGCGGCGGCATCCATGAGGGCCGGCAGGCCGCGATTCTCGAACGTGTCGGGACCCCACCAACTGGCGACCACCACACCGATCCCCGCAGATCGCATCTGCTGCATGTGGATGGCGAGGATGGCGCGGCCGT
>PIVY01000826.1 GCA_003353795.1 bacterium | reverse complement strand
CGCTCCTGAGCTGGGCGCTGCGCCACCGCGCCGTCACGCTCGTTGCCATGTTCCTGATCTTCATGCTCACCAATGTTCTCTACGGCCGCTTCAATCACGGAGTCGAGCTCTTCCCCGACATCGACCCCAACGTGGCGCAGGTCGTGGTCGAGGCACCCAGCGGCACCCGCATCGAACTGACCGACAGCTACACCGAGGCCATCGAGGAGGAAGTGGCCGCCGTGGGCGATCTGGTGGCCTACAGTGCGTCGGTGGGCATCACCACCAGCGGCATGGGCACCGGCGAATCGGCGCCCTCCAACAATGCCATGGTGATGATGGAATTCGTGGACAAGATCGATCGCTCTCGGTCGTCCGCCGAGGCCCTCGACGGTCTGCGTGAACGCGTGAGCGGCTTCGCGGGCGCGCGGATCACCGTGGAGAAGCGCGAAGAGGGCCCGCCCACCGGACCGCCGGTGAACATCGAGATCGCCGGCGACGATTTCACGGTGTTGGGCGAAATCGCACGGCAGATCCGCGACCGGATCCGCACCATGCCCGGTCTCATCAACATCACCGACAATTACGACGACGACCTGC
>PIVY01000825.1 GCA_003353795.1 bacterium | reverse complement strand
CCGTCGTTATCGAGGCCGTCGTCGCACATCGGGTCTTCGAAGTCTTGGTCGGCCGTGGCGCAACCGGGATCGGATCCGAAATCGCTGAGGCCGTCGTCGTCGTTGTCGACGCCATCGCTGCAAAGGGGCGCGTCGATGAGTCCGGCCGAGCCGTCGGCCAGGGCACTGGCCCGCCAGCCCTCGGCGCCGGCCCAGGCCGATCTGGCAGCATTCAGGTCGCGCACCACCAGAGAGTGGCCGGGGCCGTCGGTGCTCGGGTACCAGCGGTCGCGGAAGGTGAAGTCGTGCAGAACGCCGCCGTCCTGGTCTTCGAGCACGATCCGTTCTCCGGCGTTGCTCAGGCGACCCGTGTACTGACCCGCCACGGCGATACCGGCGCCGTAGTAGCCCGCGAACAGCACCGGGTCGCTGGCCACGACCACACTGTCACCGGCGCCGAGTACGGTGGGTGGAAACGTGAACTCGATGCCGTCGGTGAATGAGAATCCCGCCAGATCCCAGGGGCCGTCGCCCGTATTGGTAAGCTCGATGAACTCGAGTTCCTCCAGGCCCGACGGGTGGTAGTGGATCTCGCTGATG
>PIVY01000018.1 GCA_003353795.1 bacterium | reverse complement strand
TCGGGGCCTCATCGTGAATCTGGCCTGCACCTTCGCCGCCTTGATCCTCGTCGCCACCGCGGCGGAAGACGCGACCGGGTCCTCGTGGCTGGCAGCCGTCCTGCACCTGGCCGCCGTCCCGTTCAACATCGTCTGCCTGCTGGGCATCTGGCGCGCGGCGGACCGGTTTCCCCCCACCGATCGGGAAACAACTCTCCTGCGCGCCTCGGCAATCGCGGTCTTCCTGGTCTACCTTGTTCTCTGAGGTCGATCGAAATCGCATTGTCACGCCGCCACTCCTCACCTCGTAACGAAAGGTGACAGCGCCCGCTCCCCCGGCCGGGCCGCAAGCCAAGAGAGGAGCCACCAATGTCCCATATCCACATCTTCGCAAGCCTGGCCGCCCTGCTCACCCTGGCCACCGCCGCCGCCGCCATCGCGCCTCCGCCCCTCGACTACGAGACCACCATCGACGGTTACTATCTCGCTTCCGGCCGCGGCGTGGCCATCGATGACAACGGCAACGCCTACGTTCACGCCGCCCACTACCTCGACGGAAACACCCTCGACATCCTGGTCGCCAAGGTCGCGCCGGACGGCGCGGTACTCTGGACCGTGGTCCTGCCCGGCTCGTCGCACGACTACGCCACTGGCATCGCGGTCGACCAAGAGGGCGACATCATCCTCGCCGGCTGGACAGACTCCGGCGACTTCCCCGTCTCGCCGGACGCCATCAAGACTCAGCTCACCGTGCGCGACGCCTTCGTCATGCGGCTCTCGGCCGTTGACGGCGCCGTCATGCACAGCACCCTCTTCGGCGGCGACTACTCCGACGACGGTCGCGACGTGGCCGTGGCGCCAGACGGCACGATCTGGCTCACCGGTTCCAGCTGGTCCACCGACTTCCCCGTGGTCGACCCGCTGCAGGCCGAGAACGCCGACTATCCGTACCACTCGCCGGACCTGTTCATCACCCACCTGTCCGCCGACCTGGGCACCGTCCTCTACAGCACCCTGCTCGGCGGTACGGACGACGACGAGCCTCTCAGCATGGCCGTCACCGCGTCGGGCGACGTGGTCATCGCCGGCCGCACCGACTCCGACGACTTCCCCACCGAGGCGCCCCTGCAGCCGGCGCCTGGAGGCGGCGAGACCGACACCTTCGTGCTGCGCCTCGCCGCCGACGGCCAGAGCCTTGTCTTCTCCACCTACCTCGGAGGCAACGACATCGACCGCATCGGCGGCGTGGCGGTGGACGCGGCTGGCAACGTGCACGTGGCCGGCAGCACCCGCTCTGTGAACTTTCCCACCACGCCCGGCGCCTTCCAGCCGGACTTCGTGGGCGAGATCAACGGCTGCGAGGTGCCGTTCGGCGCCGACTACAACTGCGAGGACATGTTCGTGGTGAAGTACGCGGCCGACGGCTCGTCGCTGCTCTACGGCACCTTCGTGGGCGGCAGCAAGGTGGAGGAGTGCCGCGACCTGGCCGTGGACGCGGCCGGCTGCGCCTACCTGGTGGGCTACTCCACGTCCGAAGATTTCCCGCCGCTGGGCATCGAGGGCGCGGCGTCGCTGGTGGTGGCCTGCATCTCGGCCGACGGCTCGGCGCTCAACTACGCCCAGACCATGTTCTCGGGCTCGGCCAACGCCGGCCACGGCATCGCCGTGGCGAGCACCGGCCACGTGGTCTTCACCGGCGCCATCAATGTGCCTGCCGACGTGTTCGTGGGCCGCTTCGACGCCGCGGCCACGATCCTGGCCGCGGGCGATGTCCTGCCGGGCGCCGTGCGCCTGGGCAACGCCACGCCGAATCCGTTCAACCCGCGCACCACCATCGAGCTGTCGCTGGATCGCCCGCAGACTGTGCAGGTGGCGGTGTACGACGTGGCCGGTCGGCTGCGGTCGCGCCTGGCGAGTGGGTCGCTGGCGGCCGGTTCGCACACCCTGACCTGGAACGGCGCCGACGACACCGGCCGCGAGCTGCCCTCGGGCACCTACCTGCTGCGGGCGATGACAGCCGACGGCGTGCAGGCCCGCAAGCTGATGCTCGTGCGCTGACCCTGTTTGCCGCCTCGCGGCGGTTGACCTAGCGTGGGCGGGACCCTGGTTCCGCCCACGTTCCTTTGTTCCCCCACGAGGTCCCGGTCATGACGCCATCGCTCTCCGGTCAGGTCGCTCTCATCACCGGCGCGGGTCGCGGTATCGGCCGCGCCATCGCCGAGCATCTGGCCGCCGCCGGCATGCGCTGCGCCCTGGTCTCGCGCACCGGCGCCGAGCTCGAAACCGTGGCCGCCGGCATCGCCGACCGGGGTGGCGAGGCCGCGCCTCTCATCGCCGACGTTCTCGATTTCGCGGCCATGGCCAACGCCGTGACCGCCGCCGTCGATCGTTTCGGCCGCCTCGATCTGCTGGTCAACAATGCCGGCCTGCTGTCGAGCGTGGGCCCCTTGTGGGAGACCGATCCCGCCGAGTGGGAGCGCGACCTGCGCGTCAACGTGACCGGCGTCTATCACGGCTGCCGCCACGCCATTCCCGCCATGATTGCCGGCGGTGGCGGTCGCGTCGTCAACCTGGTGGGCGGCGGCGCCCTGGCGCCCTTCGTGCACGCCTCGGCCTACGCCACGAGCAAGGCGGCGGTCATGCGGCTCACCGAGAATCTGGCTCGCGAACTCGACGCCGCCGCGGCGCCGGTGAAGGTCTTCGCCATGACGCCGGGTCTGGTGCGCACGAGCATGACCGAGCCCATGGCCGACACCGAGGCCGGCCGACGCTGGTTGGGCGTCACCGCAGGCTACCTGGATCGCGGCGAGGACGTGCCACCGGAGCTGGCGGCGCGGCTGGTGGCGGCGGTGGCCGGTGGCGGGCTCGACGGGTTCCACGGGCGGTTCCTGAGCGCGCCGGGGGACACCGGCGATCTGGACGCTCTGCGGGCCGAGGGGAAGACGCTCGGGCCCGACGACCGCGTTCTGCGGGTGCCGCGGCGCGAGGGGTGAGCGAGTTGCGGATGCTGATCCGCGATGGTGTCGGTATGCTGAATGCGTAACGCGTGATCCGAATCCGACCATGACGAGGAGACGTGACCATGGCTCGCACTGAAGATCCCCAGCGCCCCCAGCAGGAGCCGCAGGAAGCCACCGAGGGCAACGTGCCCAACCAGTCCGGCGGCGGCGGCAACGGCGGCGGCACCATCAAACCGCCGAGTACCGATGGGACGCGCGAAGAATGATAAGTTCGACGTTGCCTATTCGCCGATGATCTTCACCAGCACCCGCTTGCGCCGGCGCCCGTCGAACTCGCCGTAGAAGATCTGCTCCCACGGCCCGAAGTCGAGGGCGCCGCCGGTCACCGCGACGGTCACCTCGCGACCCATGACCTGCCGCTTGAGATGCGCGTCGCCGTTGTCCTCGCCGGTGAGGTTGTGGCGGTAGCGGCTGGTGGGCTCGTGGGGGGCGAGTTGCTCGAGCCAGCGTTCGTAGTCCTGGTGGAGTCCCGATTCGTCGTCGTTGATGAATACCGACGCCGTGATGTGCATGGCGTTGACCAGGCACAGTCCCTCGAGGATGCCGCTCTCGGCGAGACAGGCGTCCACGTCGGGGGTGATGTTGCGGAATTCGCGGCGGGTGGGGATGTCGAACCAGAGTTCCTTGCGGTAGCTCTGCATGGCGGGCCTCCTGGGCGGGGTTGCACTTGTTCGGCGCGACGTTAGCCTGTGGAGATCATGCCGTCCACCCCGTCGCACTCTACGCGGCTCGCCCGCGCCCTGGTCTTTGTCGGAGCTCTCGCTCTGACGCTGGTCGTACCGGTCTCCGCCGCTCACGTGGCGTGCGACCACACCGATGGCTCGGTCGACGATTCCCATCATTGCGCCGTCTGCCGGCATCTGGACGACGGCACGCCTTGGATTGCGGCGCTCGTTGCGGTCTCCGATCCGGCCCTGGTGGCCGACCTCGCGCCTGCATATGCGCCCGCCGCCTCGACGCGTCCGGGCCTTCCCGCCCGTGGCCGCTCGCCTCCCACGCACGTTTCAGTGTCCTGAATTCCATCGTTCGGATAACCTGATCTGTGCACTCGAGGAGGCATGGTATGCGTCTGGTGTTCATCCTTGCAGCGGCGACCCTGGCGTCCGCGTTGCTGACCGCGTCGGCCGACGCCCAGTCCCGTGACTTCAATCCCGCCATCAGTGTCAATGCGCTCCTGCTCGGCCGGGTGGCCGATCAGACCACCGACCCGGCGTACAACGGCGCCGACGTACAGGAGGCCGAGGTCCGTTTCACCGCGGACGTCGATCCCTACTGGAAGGCCAATCTGACCTTCGCCGTCCACCCGGAGCGCGGCCACGAACACGGGGAAGAGGAGGCGGCTCACGGCGGCTACACCGGCGACCTCGAGCAGGCCTACGTGGAGGGCACGGCCATTCCCGGCGGCTTCGCCTTGCTGCTGGGCAAGGACTACCTGCCCTTCGGCAAGCACGTCCCCCTGCACACCCACGAATTTCCATTCGTCGACGCGCCCATCGCCGTGAGCACCTTCCTGGGCGACCATTCCCTCACCGAGGTCGGCGCCCGTGTGGCCCACGAGATCCCACTGCCGTGGTACAGCGACCTCGAGGCCTACGCCGTGGACGGCAAATCGGAGATCTTCGACGCCGGATCCCGCGACCCGGCCTTCGGCGCCCGCTTCGTCAACATGTTCGACCTCTCCATGGAGTCGACCCTCGAGGTGAGCGGCTCCTGGCTTCACGGTCCGCTCGCATCCGACTACCTGCAACTGCATCCCGAGGAACCGCTCAGCGGCCAGCTCGACATCTGGGGCGTCGACGCCACGTTCAAGTGGATCGATTCGTCGCGCACCCACGGGCCGGCGCTATTCCTCACGGCCGAGATCATCCTCCCGCGGCCCGACCAGGGCACCTCCGAACCGTCGGGCTGGTACGCGGTGGCGCAGTACCGCTTCGCGCGGCAGTGGTGGCTGGGCCTCGGCGCAGGGGGCATGAATCGCGACCTGCCGCCCGATACCGATCTCGACGAGGACCATCACGGCGAACTCTTCGCCTGGCGGGAGGCCCGCGAGTACAAGCTGAACCTCAACTGGGTGCCGAGCGAGTTCTCCGCCGTCCGCCTCGAGGTCGCGCGTTACGACGACTGGCAAGGCGATGCCGACGACTGGCTGTTCTCCCTGCAGATGAACTTCACCATCGGGTCGCATCCGGCCCACGTTTACTAGGGACGCGTCATGAAACACCTCCTGCTCGCGCTCGCTTTCCTGGCGTCTACCGCCGCGGCCGGGCCGCTGAAAGTGGTCTGCACGGTCACTGATCTCGGCTGGCTCGCCGCCGAGGTGGGCGGCGATGACGTGGAGATCATCGTGCTCTGTCCCGGCGAATACGATCCGCATTTCCTGCCGGCCAAACCGTCGCTGGCCCGCAAGCTGGGCAAGGCCGACCTGCTCTGCTACAACGGCCTCGAGCTGGAGGTTGGCTGGTTGCCGGTGCTCATCGACAAGGCCCGCAACACGAAGGTCCGCGACGGGCAGTCCGGCCATCTCGACTGCGCCCACGCTCTCGAGCACATCCTCGAGGTGCCCGAGGGCGAGATCAGCCGCGCCCAGGGCGACGTGCATCCTCACGGCAACCCGCACTACCTGCTCGATCCACGCAACGGCATCCTGGTGGCGCACCTCATGGCCGAGCGCATGGCCGAACTGCGCCCCGAACTGGCCGACGGTTTCCGCGATCGCGCCGACGCGCTCGAAGCCGACCTCCTGCCGCGCATCGCCGCCTGGGAAGGCGCCGCCGCGTCGCCCCGCGCCCACCCGCTGGTGCACTACACCAAGCAGTGGGAGTACCTGGAGGCCTGGCTCGGCCTCGCCTGCCTCGGCGCCGTGGAACACCGGCCCGGCATTTCGCCGTCGCCGCGGCACGTGGACGAACTGGTGACGCAGGCCAAGTATGCCGGCGTGACCCAGCTCATTGCCGCGCCCTGGAACCACCTCGACATCGGCCAGAAGGCCGCCGACCGCATGGGCGCCTCGTTGGTGATCCTTCCGGCGGCCGTGGATTCGCAGGACGGCGCCGATTCGTACCCCGCCATGTTCGACCTCATCTTGACGCGCCTGACGACCGCCGAGGAGGACTGACCATGGGCGACTTCATCGGATTGATGACCGCGCCCGTGGTGGTGGCCCTGGTGCTGGTGGCCATGCACGGCTACCTGGGCGGTCACGTGGTGCGCCGCGGCGTGATCTTCGTGGACATTGCCCTGGCCCAGGTGGCGGCATTCGGTGTGGCGGTGGCGCTTTTCATGGGCGCGGAGGTGGGTTCGGACGTGGCCTGGTTCGCCGGTCTGGGCTCGACCTTCCTGGGCGCCGTGATCATCGCGGCCACCCGCGGCGGCGATCAGCGCGTGCCCCAGGAAGCCTACATCGGCATCATCTACGCCGTATTCTCGGCCGCCATGATCCTGGTCCTGACCCAGGTGCCCCACGGTGGCGAGGAGATCCGGCATTTGCTGGTGGGGTCGATCCTCTGGGTGACCTGGGCCGAGGTGATCAAGACCGCCGTGCTCTACGCCGTGCTGGGCGTGGTGCTGTGGCGTTCGCACCGCTCGCTCACGCTCATCAGCGAGGACCCGGCCGCGGCTCGCGCCAGGGGCATGAAGCTCAAGCGCTGGGATTTCCTGTTCTACGCGGTCCTCGGCACCGTGGTCACGAGCAGCGTGCAGATCGCCGGCGTGCTCCTGGTGTTCACGCTGCTGGTGGTGCCCACGGTGATGGCCCTGCGACGCGGCATCGAGGGCGGCGCGCGCCAGCTGGGATTCGTGATGGCGGTGGGTCTGGCCGCCGTGGTGCTGGGCGCCGCGACCAGCTACTGGCTGGATATTCCCACCGGAGCCGCCATCGTCTGCGTGTTCGGAATCCTGCTGGGATTGCAGGTGACGGTGGAGTCGCTGGCGAACGCAGGGTAGGAGATCGAGCCGTGGACGCCGGGCGCGCCCACGGCTCGACGGTTGGCTACTTGACGAGGGCGAGTTTCGTGACCCGTCGCTCGTCGCCGGTCTCAAGCACGGCCAGGTAGCTGCCGGCGGCCATGGTGCGGCCGCCGCGATCGCGACCGTCCCAGCGCACCGCGTGCTCGCCCGCGGCCCAGGGACCGGCGGCCAGGGTCCGCAGCCTGCGACCGGCCTGGTCGTACACCGCGAGCTGGACGTTGCCCGCTTGCGCGAGCTCGAAGCGCAGCAGAGTCGACGGATTGAACGGGTTCGGCGCGGCGGGCAGCAGGCGCGTCACCGCGGCCGGCGTCTCCACTCCCGTGATCTCCAGGGTCGCCGACTCAGTCGCCATGGCCACCGGCGCGGCGCGTCCCTGGCCCACCCAGGCGTCGTATAGCTGCTGACCGAGGTCGTTGGTCACGTTCTCGTCGCGCAGGAACTCGATGTATTCCTTCGAGATCGACTGGTAGTAGAGCGTGATCTCGGCGCGCTCTACGCCCTGGGGCAGCCCGTACATGGCCAGATCGTGGTACTGACCGTCGGCGTAGGCGTGGCCCACGGGCGCACATTGGGCGGCTTCGAACGCCGCGTTGGTGAAGCCGCGCGGCGGGACACGGTTGTCCTTCCAGATGGTGTCGGCCAGGGCCATGTGGAACGACGGGCCGGCGGTGGCGCCCACGGCGGCGGCGAGACGATGGCTGATGCCGGGCTTGATCTCGTAGACCACCGCGTCACCGTCTCGGGTGAGCACGCCGGTCGCCGGGTCGTAGGCGCCCGATTCGTACACCAGGGCGTCGCCCGAGTCGTAACCCTTCACGTTGATCCAGACGCGCCGGCCTTCGGGGTAGCCCGACGGCAGCTTGTGGGCGGTCTCGTTGGTCACCGTGACGGCGAGTTGCGGGGGGCCGCCGTTGGACGTGAGCGTGGCGTCGAGGCTAGCGGCCAGCTGGAGCATGGCGATGGCGCGCGCCTTGCCGTCCTGCAGGGCGGCGGGGATGACCTCGTCGGGGAAGAAGTCGGGCAGGATGTCCGGCACGAAATAGTTGCCGCCGGTGAGGTCGTGCAGCGCGGTGTCGTTGCGGATGGCGCCGCTATCGGCGCTGCGGCCGGAGATGTCGCGCATGTGGCAGTCCTGGCAGCTGGAGACCATGCCGTCGGGGCGGGTGCCGGCGAACTGGGGGGCGTACACGCCGACCGTGGCGTACTCGCTGAGCTCCCACTCGCTGAAGGTACGCTCGACGGGGAACATGGCGCGGCGGTCGCCGTCGGCGTGGGGGGCGTCGAGGGGTCCGGGGGCGTAGGTGGCGGGGTCACCGACCTGGTCGAACACCGGGTTGGAAACGTCGTGGCAGGTGCCGCAGACGTCGGACTCGCGGTGGAACGGCGAGCCGAGGAACTCGTGGGCGGCGGCCACGTCGTCGCGGGGGCCGCGGCGGACGGGGTCGGGATCGATGACGAACTGGCCGTTGGCGGGGGAGACCGGTACCACGGTCAGGGCGGCCAGGATGTCCCAATCGCGCGCCGGGCTCACGCCCTCGGCGTACTGGGGATCCACCGCACGGTGGCAGAAGTCGCACTGTACGGCCTGGCGATCCCGGGCATTGAGCTGTCCGCCAGTGGTGTCGGCGCTGCGGCCCTCCGACCAGCCGCCCGGCGTGTGACAGCGCAGGCAGAGATCGCCCACGGCGGGGGCGTCCTGCTCGGCGATGACCAGGGTGGCGAGGTAGACCGGATCGCGCATGGCCTGGCCCATCATGCTGCCGTGCCAGTTGTGGTAGGGCTCGGTGGCGGTGTCGTAGCCGCCGTGGCAGGTGACGCAGGTCACCGACGGATCCTCGAGGACGCCGGCCTCCAGGGGTTGAGTGCCGGGCAGGTCGAAGTCGCGCAGCGTGGTGGGGACCACGCCGCCGACGAAGGTGTCGATGGTGAAGCCGGCGCTGTCGCCGTCGCCCTCGTTGCCGGCGGCGTCGCGGGCGGTGACGCGGATCGTGGTGGGCCCCGGTCGGTTGGGCACGAACCACTGGTAGGTACCGGTGTCGGGCAGGCCGCGGATGATGGGCTTGAAGGTGATGCCGCCGTCGTAGCTGGCGGCGATGGCGACCGCGGTGATCGGCGAGGCGTCCGCAGCCGTCCAGTTTACCGTCTCGAGATCGTTGGGCGTGCACAGGGTGCCGCCCGACGGCGCAATCACCGTGACCACGGGCGGATCGGTGTCGGTGCCGCCGCTGGGAGTGAGGTGGTCCTGGATGTCCGCGGCGTCGACGTTGAGTGCCTGGCCCAGATTGTCGGCCCTGAGGCCGGGAAAGGTCGGCGTATTGGAGAAGTTGTCGAGGTCGGTGATCTCGACCAGGTTGCTGAAGCCATCGTTGTCGGAGTCGAGATCGGCGATCGACGCGATGGCCGCCTCGTTGTCGCCGAGCTGACCGATGGCCACCTCCACCGCCAGACCGTAGGCGTTGCGCGGACCCGAGCCGTCGAAATCGAAGTGGCAGATCCCGCAGTGGCCGGCGCTGCTGGGCAGGTCATCGAGGCGCGTGCCTTCGGCGTTGGGATAGACGTCGAAAAAGTCCCGGCGAATGGGATTTCGGGCGCTGGCGACAGAGACGAGCAGCACGAGGATCCCGACGACGACGACAGCGCGGTCATGAGCGCGAGAATACATGGAACAACCTCCCGGACGGGCGGGCAGACGGTGGTGCACCAAGGAGTTATAACACATTGACAGGAAGAATTTCAAGTTTCAGCGCCTGACCATCGGCCAAAAAGAGACAAGCTAGTTCAAAAATTCTACAAAATAAGCTACAATACGGCGGTGCGTTCGGGCCGGTGTGAATCGGTCCGCTGTCCGCGTTCGATCGCCAATGTCCCCAGGAGGATGCCATGCGCAAAATGCTACTGCTCGCGGTCCTGACCGCGTTCGCCCTCTCGGGCGCCGCCCAGGCCGAGATCGGCTGGGCCGGCAACGCCTATCCCAACCACGACGCTTCCATCACGCCCACCGGCGACCAGTTCGTGGTGGCACAGGTGTGGAAAGACGGCGTGACCGATCCTCCGGGCCAGGGCGCCGACATCACCGCCACCCTCGTCTACACGCCCGAGGGCGGCGCGCCCATGTCCGTGGCCATGAGCTACAACACCGACGTCGGCGCCAACGACGAGTACATCGGCTACATCCCGCAGGCCGACCTCCTGGGCGTGGCCTTCGTGGACGTCACCGTGATCTTCGATGACCTGAGCGACGGCACCCAGTTCGAGATCACCGGCGACCAGAACGGCACTCCGCCGCCCCTGCGCTATCACATCGTGGACGTGACGCCTGTCGATGTCGACGTCACCTTCACCCTCTGCATGAGCGGCCAGGAATTCGACGGCCCGCCCTGCGTCATCGGCGGCCACCCGGCCATCGGCGACTGGGGCGCGGGCGTGATGATGAACCAGATCGACACCGAACTGTTCGAGGTCACCGTCACCTTCCCCGCCGGCGCCAACCCGGGCGTGGAGTACAAGTTCAAGCGCGATGTCTGCAACGTCTGGGAAGATGTTGGCAACCGCCTGCTGACCCTGCCCACCGACGGCACCACCAGCGTGGTCCTCGATCCCGACAGCTGGAACCAGTTGCCCATCGGTTGCGGCCTCGGCAACACCCTCGACCACCGCGTGGAGCTGTGCATGCAGGTCTGCATGGTCGGCGTCGACAACACCGGCGACGTCTGCGTCACCGGCGGCCACCCCGACCTCACGGATTGGGGCACCGGCCTGCCGATGGGGCTGGTGGGCACCGACCTGTACCAGGGTTGCATTTACTTCGAGCCGGGTGAGCCCATCCCCCTGACCATCGAGTTCAAGTTCCGCAAGGACGGCTGCGAGACCTGGGAGAGCGTGGGCAACCGCGTCTTCGTGCTCGACAACTCGGCCGCCGACGAGGTCACCGTGACGTACACGTGGGATGACGGCGACGGCGTCTGTGATCCCGTGGCCACGCAGGATGCGAACTGGAGTAGCGTGAAGGGTCTGTTCCGCTAGCCGGATATTGCTGCTGCGATCGCGACGGGCCGTCCACTCGGGCGGCCCGTTCGCGTTTGCGGTGGCGGCCGATGCGAATCTACGGCAGTATCTCATTCGTCGGCGAGCACGCCGACGAAGGGAGTGCCCCATGCGCAAGACCGTCGTAGTCGCCCTGCTGGTCCTGATCGGAATGTCTTTGTTCCTGATCCCGCGCTGTGGCGACCATGAGCAGGAGTCGGAACCCATGACCATGCCCGAACACCGGATCCTCGATATCCACGACGTCATGGTCTACGCCGACGGTCACGCCGAGACCTACCGCGTGCGCACCACCCGCGACGTCCTGCCCGGCGGCCTGTCGGCGGCCATGACCCCCATCATGGTGAACTGGCGCCTGAGCGACATGAATCCGGGCGGCACCCTCTACCTGGGCAACATCAGCCACGGCGGCAATCCCCTGGGAGGTGTCACCCAGTTGCGCACAGTCCGCGTGCATCCCGAGAAGATCATCGGCGCCCAGTGGGTCACCGTGCCCCTGGGCGGTCACAAGGACATCGTCCACGGCCAGCTCCGATTCGTCTTCACCGAGGGCGGCATCGAACTGCTGGGTCAGGGTCCGGGCGCCGTCGGCGAGCCCGACGTGATCACCGACCTGGTCTTCTCCTGGGAGGCCTGGCGTCCGCCCGGCGTGGGCTACGACATCATGACCGGCATGGACCCTGCGTCGTACGAACTGAGCCTGCGTGCCTACTCGGGGCCCCAGCGTTTTCTCGAGGACACGCTGGCCCAGCGCCCCTGGACCGCCTACGATCTGCAACTGCCCGGAGGCCAGGCCGGCCTCGCCGAGCTCTTCCGCGTCACCGTCGTCACCGGCGACGGCGCGGCCCGTCAGGTCATCAGTCGGGTCTTCAACCAGACCGAGATGGCCTGGCGCGAGGCCAATCCCGACCCCAGCGCCGAGGACCTCAGCCTGGTGGAGGCCTGGCTCCGTTTGCAGGCGGGCGTGGAAGCGGAGTCCCAGGACACCGGCGACGCGCGCCTCGAACTCTCCGACGCCCAGAGCCGCTACCAGTCGCTGCTGCGCTCCTGCGCCACCATGGCGCTCTACAACATCGACGTCGCCGTGAGCCGCATGCTGGAGCGGGGCGTGGAAGCGCCGGGTATGCGCCCGGCCAGCAAGCCCGAGCTCGCCGACGATCCACAATGGATGACCGAGCTTGCCGACGCCGGCTGGGGCCGCATCCTTATGAGCGCGCCGCGGGCTCTCGGCTTCCTGCGCGAGAACCCGTGGATCGTGCCGGGCAAGGTGACCGGTCTCCTCGACGACGCGGGCCTGCTGATTCAGGAGGACGGTAAACGGCGCGAGACTCACTATTCACTCCGGACCACAACACCCTGGGGTCACCGAAACCAGCTGCTGATCCGCTGACATGCGATTGCCGCCACGCCGACGCCGCCTGATCCTGCTCCTGCTCGGTCTGGCCGGGTTGCTGATCGTGCTGTCCAACGCCGGGGTCCTGGTGTTGCGACCGCCGCGCTGGGTTCATCGCGCTGCCCAGGTTCAGCTTCCGGCCGTGCTCACTCACGTCGATACCGACTCCCTGGTCGTGGCGCTCACCATCGACGACGCGCCCAGTCCCGAGGTAACGCCGGGGATCCTCGACGCCCTCGCCCGGCACGGCGCCCGCGCCACCTTCTTCATCATCGGATCCTACGCCGAGGCGCATCCGGAACTGCTGGAAGCCATCCGCGCCGGCGGTCACGAACTGGGCAATCACCTCTACTACGACGAGCCCAGTATCGACCTCGACGACCAGGATTTCCTGGCGAAGCTACGGCGCACCGACGCGCTCATCGGTCCCACCGATCCGCTGAAATGGTTCCGACCCGGCTCGGGCTGGATCGACGACGACATGATCCAGATCCTGCACCAGGAGGGCTACCGCGCCTGTCTGGCCAGCGCCTACCCGCTGGACCTGGTGGCCCCACGCTGGCTGACCGAGTGGCAGTTCACGGTCAACGTGCAGCCGGGTGCGATCCTGGTGCTGCACGACGGTGGGCCGAAGCGGGCGCAAAACGTCGAGATCCTGGATGTGGTGCTGACGTGGTTGGGGGAGAATGGGTATCAGGTGGTGACGGTGTCGGAGTTGGTGGGGATGGAGCGGCCGGCCGCGGGGTATTGATTCATGTTTTTCGATGACATATGGTCTCGACACCCTTGGCGAGGATGCCGTCGGGGTGACGTGCTCCCATTCCTATACCGAATCTATGAGAGGTCCGTCATGCCTTGGTCGCGATCCGCAACCGGTCACTGCTGTCTCGTACTGCTCACCGGCGCCGCCCTCCTCACCGGATGCACCGAGGAGTGCGATCATCCTCTCGATCCGAGCGGTGGCTGGTCGACCCTCGAATCTATCGACATCTCCACACAGGCTGAGCTGGAGGAACTGAGGGGCATCGAGTCCGTCGGAGGCCATCTCGCCATCGGCGCCAACTGCGACACCTGCATCATCAATGATCTCTCCCCGCTCGCCGACCTGACCACCGTCGGCGGTCTCGCCATCATGAGAACGCATCTGCGAGATCTTGCCGGCCTGGAGAGTCTGACGCACGTGCAGTACTTCCTGTCGATCAACAACAACGACAGCCTCGCAAACATCGATGCCCTGGCGTCGCTGGAATCGGCCGGCTCGCTCTCGTTGGAAGGGAATCCTCAACTGGCGTCGCTGGCGCCGCTAGGCGCGGTCACCGGTGTCGAACGAATCTCCGTTTCCGACCTGGAGATGCTCGAGACTCTCGACGTCTTCGAGCATCTCGACAAACTGGCGAAGCTTGGGGTGCGCCGCTGCTCGCGATTGCACAGCTTGCCTGTTCTGCCGCTACCGGTTCTGGCCGATCTCTACCTCGCCGACCTGAGTGCTCTGCACACGGTTGCGCTCGGGGTCGACGAACTGCCGGCGTTGCGCTATATGCAGCTCGAGGAGTTGCCACTGGTCGAAAGCCTCGGGGATCTGCCCGGTATGCCGGCGCTTCGCAGCCTGCGATTGAAGGAACTCCCCGTCCTGGGCTCCCTGCCGTCCCTGGCCGGATACACGTCGCTGCGCGACCTGTCACTACTCTCTCTACCGGGGATTACCGACCTCTCGCCGCTAGACGCCGCAACGATCAACTCGCTCGGTATTGATCGGATGCACGGACTGACCGATTTCGGCGGCCCACTCACATTGCCGGGGCTGGACGCACTCTACGTCAGCCGTTGCGATAATCTGTCCAGCCTCACCGGCCTCGCGGCGGCTCCAATGCTCCAGAGACTGAACCTCGAGGGCTGCGGCCAACTGACGGACGCAGGTGGGGCGACGTTCGACAGCCTGGAGTCGTTGTACGTCGAACGATGCGGATTCGAGGATCTGTCTTCCTTCGGGCCGCAACCGGCCTGCCGCGATCTTCACCTCAATGGATGCAACGACCTGACGAGCCTCGAGGGAGTGAGTGCCTTCAGCGCCCTGGACGAACTGAATCTGAGGATGCTGCTGCACCTCAGCACATTGGGAGAAGGCACGTCGCTGGCCGAGCTGACGATCCTCGAGTTCTACTGGTGTCAAGAGCTGACAAGCCTCTCCGGCCTCACGTCGCTGCCGTCGCTTCAGGTGTTTACCGTGGAAAATTGCATCGACCTGGAGAATCTCGCTGGCCCCTTGTACCCCAGCAACATGAACTCGGTGATGCTGACGTCGAACGATAGCTTGAACTCACTGGAGGGATTCGGGTGGATCGAGTCGATCGAGTACCTGACCATCATGGGGAACACGTCGTTGGGCGACTCGGCTGCCTTCGCCTTCGCCCAGAACATCGAGATCGCCGGCTACGCGCGGATTGGCGGCAACGACCCTTGAGTCGACGACCAGGCCGGTTTGGGAAAGGGCCGCGTCCATCCGGACGCGGCCCTCGTTCGCCGGTCGCCCGCGTGGATTCTACTCACTCCACTTCGTCAACCACCCCATCACTTCCTCGTGCCACTGGATCGAGTTCTGCGGCTTCAGCACCCAGTGGTTCTCGTCAGGGTAGTACAGCAGCCGCGCCGGCACGCCCAGCCGCCGTAGCGCCGTGAACGTGCTCATGCCCTGCGTATCCACGACCCGGTAGTCCAGCGCCCCGTGCACCACCAGCGTCGGCACGTGCCAGTTCTGCACGTAGTTGACGGGATTGTGCTCCTGGAAACTTTCGGGATTCTCCCACGGCCGACCGTGCTCCCACTCGGGGAACCACAGCTCCTCGGTGTCATAGTAGGCCATCTGCTCGCAGAGATTGCCGTCGTGGCTGACGAAGGCCTTGAACTTCTTGGCGAAGGGCTGGCCGTGCATCCAGTTGATCATGTAGGCGCCGTAGCTGGCGCCGGCGGCGACCACGCGGTCGCCGTCCATCCATCCGTACGTCGATAGCGCGGCGGCGAGGCCCTTCTCGAGGTCCTCCAGCGGGCGGTCGCCCCAGTGGCCGCTGATGGCGTCGGTGAACTCCTGGCCGTAGCCGGTGGAGCCGTGGAAGTCGACGGCCACGGTGCAGAAGCCCGCGCCCACGTATGCCTGGGGATTCCAGCGGTAGTGGAAGTCGTTGCCGAAGCTGCCCTGGGGGCCGCCGTGCACCAGGAAGGTCACTGGCCACTTCTGGCCGGCGGCGGCCTTCTCTGGCGTCCAGTCGTAGGGCTTGACGACGTAGGCGTAGACGGTCTCGCCGTTCCAGCCGGTGAACGTGAACTGCTCGGGCTCGCCCATGAGGGTGGCTGCCAGCTTCTCGTCGTTTAGCGCCGTGATGCGCTTCTCGTTCTTTCCGTTGTCCTTCACGGTGTAGATCTCGCGCGGCGACTGCAGATGGTGCTTGGTGTAGAGCAGCTTCTTGCCCGCCCAGGTCACGCTACCATTGGCGCCGTCGCGCACGATGAGCTTGCTGGTGCCCTTCTTGACGTCGATGGCGAAGATGGAGCCCTGGCCCAGGTAGTCGGCGGTCACGAACAGCTTCTTGCCCTTCTTGTCGAAGAGAAGGCTGTGGACGCTGAGCGTGAGGTTGTCGTAGTCGAGTTCCAGGCGCTGGGCGTTCTCCAGACTGGGCCAGTCGCGCAGTTCGACGTGGAAGCGGTCGGCCTCGAAGCCGGGGCGGTCCATGGCCAGCCAGGCCACGGTCTTGCCGTCGGGGGAGAAGAGGGGCGTGGTGTCCCAGGCCTCGTTGGCCTCGGTGAGGCAGCGGATCTCGCCGGAGCCGTCTGCCTTCACGGCGTAGATGTCGTAGTCGGTGCTCCAGGCGGGCTCGCTGCCGGGCAGGATCTTGGCGGTAAACAGGACCTCGCTGCCGTCGGGCGCCACGGCGACCTGCTCCAGGCCGCCCCAGGGGCGCGTGGGCACGTCGGTGTCGAGGTCGGGCATGAGGTCGACCAGTTCGCCGGTGCGCGGGTCGAGGGTGAAGAGATGGCTGCGCTTGCCGTCCTCCCAGGTGTCCCAGTGCCGGAACATGAGCTCGTCGTAGATCATGCCCGTGCGCGGGTCGGCGGCGATTTCCTCGTCGCGGGCGACGGTCTCCTCGGGGGTCATGCCGGGGTAGACCTCCATGGTGACGAGCATCTTCTTCAAGGGCGGTGCGTGCTCGAAGGAGCCGATGTCCAGGGGCGCGTGGGTCATCTGAGTGGCCTCGCCGCCGCCCGGATTGATGGACCATACCTGGGAGCCGCCCGAGCGGGAGGAGAGGAAGTGTACGTCGCCGGTCATGCACCAGCGGGGATTCGACTCGCCGGCTTCGCTGCGCGTGAGCGGGCGGGCGTTCTTGCCGTCGGGGTCGACGAGCCAGAGGTCGGAGCGGCCCTTGTTGGCCTCGAGATCGGTCTCGCGGACGGTGAACACCACCAGCTTGCCGTCGCCGGAGACCTGGGGATCGCCGATGCGGTCCATGGCCAGCATGTCGTGGACGGAGAAGGGGTGCGGGGCGGCGGCCAGGCTGGAGCCGGCCACGGCGACGAACGCGAGCAGCAAGAGGAGACAGCGACGCATCACGGGGACCTCCGAGACGGAAAGTTTAGGCAGGTGGCTCGCCCGCCAATATAGCCGACTGCGAGGGGGGAGTCGAACGCTAGCTCTTGTCGGGGGACGACGCGCCGTAGAGGCCCACCAGGCGTGCCACCAGGATGCCGGTGAAGAGGACGCCACTGACCGCCTCCGCAATGGCGAGGAAGCGCGCGATGGGGGAGACCGGCTGGATGTCGCCATAGCCGAGAGTGGTCAGGGTGACGAAGCTGAAGTAGTAGAGGTGGTTCCAGACCGGCTGCGTGAGATCACCGGCCAGGACGAAGGACGTCCCGGGTTCGTAGATCTCCACGAGCATGTAGAAGAAGGAAAAGAGAATCCCGATGAGCAGGTAGCAGTTCACGGCCAGCAGCAGAATGACGGCGTCGACGGTCTTGGCGGTGAACAGATCCCTGATCATGAGCCAGAATACGTAGATCAAGAGCAGCGCGAAATCGCCGACGCGTATCCATTCGATGGTGTGGAATTCCGGCATGGCGAGTTCCAGGAATTCCAGCACGATTCCGACCGATCCGAGTACTCCGGCGATGACGAGGTGGCGCCGGGTCGTGGCGGCCATGTAGACGAGGGCGCCGATGACCAGGACCTGGCTGATGGATTCGATGAACGACTGACCGGCGGGCATGACCGGCGCCAGGAAGACGCGCAGTGCCAACACGATCGTCAGGATGATCGACGGCCTGAGCTGGCGTTGTTTCCAGCGGTCGAGTTGGCTCTCGGAGAGGATGGTTCGGTGCTGGTTCATGGGGAGATCGTAGCGTCGATCGCCCCGAGAGCCAAGTCAGGAATCAGCGCGCCAGCGTAATGTGCCGCGAACTCGTGGCGCCGCTCTCGTCGCGGATCTGCACGAGGTAGATGCCGCTGGGCACGGTGCGGCCGGTGCGATCGGTGCCGTCCCACATCACATGACCGCGATCGGTGACCGGAGCGTCCTGCAGCAGGCCGCAGACCAGGCGGCCGCGAACGTCATAGATCACCAGGTCGATGCGTCCTGGCGCGGCCAGCTCCCAGGCCAGATTCACCCGCGGATTGAACGGATTGGGCCAGGCGGCCAGCACGGGAGCAGCGGCTCCCGGCACGGCGCCGTCGGGGGCTGCCGTCGGCAGGTTCACGGCTTCCAGGCAGAATCCGTCCACGAGGAATCCCTCATCGGTGACCGCGCTGTCGGAGCCGAAGACGAGCCCGAAGTTCCAGATGGACGCCTCGAGGCGGGAGGTCACGTCGAAGACCGCGGTGCGCCAGCCGCCCGAATGGCCCGACCAGCCCGGTTGGTGGTCGACGCCGCCCAGGGTGAGGTCCGTGTATCCGTTCACGGGGGTGATCACCTCGTCGAGGGAGCCCGGATCCAGCCTCACGTGAACGCCGTCGAACCCGGACTCGGTGCCGCTCCAGTAGTGGAAGCTGAGGTAGAGGCGGTCGCCCTCATGGTCGCCCAGCTCGTAGTACGGACTCCAGAGGTGGCCGCTGGCCTCGTCGCCGTAGCCGCCGCCGTCGATGCCCACGCCCCAGCACCACTGGCCGTCGAAGGCGTTGCCGGGGCCCATGCCCGAGTCCGACGGGCGGCCCCGCTGCCAGGTGGCGTTGGTGGCGAAGAATCCCTGGGCGCCGGCCTCGAAATCGTAGTCCACGTCGGGCAGCGTCACCGGGACGTCGATCAGGCCGACGACCGGCAGCGGAAACTCGCGATAGGCGCCGCCGAAGCCGGGCACGCCGCCGGCGAACATCGCGTGGATCAGGCCCTCGGGTACCGGCTGGAAGGCGTAGACGCCACCGCCGTCGGTGAACGCGGCCGGAACGGGTTCGTCGATGAGCTCGAGCCGGGCGCCGGCCAGGGGCGAAAGATCGTTCGCGGTCACCGTGCCGCCGATGACCTCCAGGGGCAGCAGGACCAGCGACGTATCGTGAATGTTCGTGCCGGCGGTGACGGTCACGTCGCCCGTGTGCACATCGTGGAAGTAGGAGTCGAAGTCGAGCATGTAGGTGCCCGGCAGCAGACCGAGGCGGTAGGTGCCGTCGGCGCCGGTGGTCACCGTCGGGCCGGACGGCAGCAACGTGACGGCGACGCCGGCGATGGGCAGGCCGCTGCCCTGCTCGGTGACCGTGCCGGTGAGCATGCTCACGCCAATGTCGGCCAGGTTCCAGGCCGCCACGAGATCGGGTCGCGGACCGATGAGCTGAGGGCCGCTGGTGGCGGTGCCGGTCTGGCGCAGGATCTCGCGGACCAGGTTGGCGTCGGCCGGGAAACCGTTAGCGGCCTCGATCATGCCCTGCAGCGAGGCCACCGACCCGGTGACGATGGGCGAGGCGCTGCTGGTGCCCGAGAATTGCTGCGTGTACCACTCGATCTCGTCGCCGGACTGGAGGTCGCCGTAGGCACAGGTGGTCACGTAGAGGCCCCAGCCGCAGAGGTCCACCCGCTGGCCGTGGTTGGTGAACCAGGCGGCGTCCAGCGTGCCGCCGTCGGTGGCGCCCACCATGATGGCGCCGGAATCGCGGACCTGGCGGTCGAAGAGGCCGTTGTAGACGGGCAGGTCCAGATCCTGCTGACCGTTGCCGGCGGCCTCGACGACGATGAGTCCCATCTCGGTGAGCGCGCGGATGGCGTCGAAGTTGTCCTGCCAGAATTCCATGGGCACGTAGCCGTACTGGCCGCTGCCATTGGCGTTGGGGCCCGGCGCGTGCAGTTCGATGAGCAAGAGGTCGCCCTGGTCCAGATGTACGGCGGCGTTCAGCAGCGCGCCGGCCACGGACTGGTTGCCGATGCTGGAGTTGCCCACCTGGCAGTCGGGCACGATGCCGTCCACGCCGTAGCCGTTCTCGATGCCGCGCATCTCGCCCAGGACCGCGGTGCCGTGGTTGCGCCAGGCGAGGTCGTCGATGTGGATGCCCAGGTCGAGGAAGGGTGCGGGCAGATCTTCGTGGTCCCAGAGCCAGGCGCCCTCGATGTCCACGATCTTCACGGTGCCGCCACGGGCGCCGGGCTGCGACCACATGGTCCGGGCGCCGACCCCGTCGGGGGCGTCGCCGAGATATCCCTGCATCGGGGTGAAGTCGTCGGTGGGCAGGGGCGTGATCTCGCCGTCCGACGGCGTCGGGGTCGCGCCGGTGAACGCGTCGAAGCCCAGCGACGCCGGCACGGCCCGGGGTTCGAGGAACGCGGTCTCCACGGCGGGGTCGGCCGCCAGGCGCCGGACCAGGAGCAGCAACTCATCTCGGCTCGCGCCCGTGCGATCGAACTGCACGTAGCGAGCCAGGTCGGACAAGGTGGCCGCGGGCCGGCGCGACTTGTCGGCGACGGCGAGCAGCAGGTCGGGCGCGATGCGAGCAGTGGCTGCGGTGGCGGCCATGGCAGACAGGCGATCGCGGTCGGATTGGTCGGCCCCGACGGTGAGTTTCACGACCACCCGGCCGGTGGGCGCGGGGGTCTGCATCTCCGGCAAGCTGCCCGAGGCGGGCGGACTCGCCTCGGTGCGGTCCACGAGCAGTAGCAGGACGACGGCCAGCACGAACAGCACGGGGCGCAGGATCCGCAGCATGAAACACCTTCCAACGTGATGGTCTCGTGAGGGCCGGGAGTCGAAGGACATTATACCAAGAACAAGGCTGTTCATCACTCGCCGCGGACGGGGGTCGCCCTCGTGAGGGCGGGAGATTCCTCGTGATTGACCATGGTTCCCCGGTTTCGGAATCTTCGCGCTCGCTGTACCTTTGGACCACGGCGGCCGGCCCCGCCCGGAGGGCCGGCCGCCCGAAATGAACCCCGGAATGCCAGGAAGCGAGAATCATGCAGCGGGACTACGACGTCATCGTGATCGGCAGCGGACCCGGCGGCGAGGGCGCGGCCATGCAGTGCGCCAAGGCGGGCAAACGTGTGGCCGTGGTGGAGGCCATGTTCGAGGTGGGAGGCAATTGCACCCACAAGGGCACCATCCCCAGCAAGGCCCTGCGCCAGATCATCCAGCGCAAGCCCAACTGGCTCCAGTTCCAGGACGCCGACTACCAGACCCTGCTCCGGCACTCCCAGACGGTGATCGAGGCCCAGGTCGCCCTGCATCGCGGCTTCTACGAGGCCAACGACGTGGACATCCTCTGCGGCTATGGACGCTTCCTCGACGACCACACCGTGGAGGTCACGGCCGCCACCGGGCAGAAGCGGCAGTACACGGCCGACGCGTTCTTCCTGGCCACCGGTTCGCGACCCTACCGACCGGAGAACGTGGACTTCGACCATCCGCGGATCTGCGATAGCGACACCGTCCTCAAGCTGCAGGAAACACCCAAGTCGCTCACCATCTACGTCGCCGGTGTCATCGGCTGCGAGTACGCGTCGATCTTCAGGGGCCTGGGCCTCAAGGTGAATCTCATCAACACCCGCCCGGCGTTGCTGTCGTTCCTCGACGACGAGATCATAGACGCCCTGGCCTACCACCTGCGGGAAATGGGCGTGCGCATCGACCACAGCGAGAAGTACACCGGCGTGGAAGCCGACGAGAAGGGCGTGACGCTGAATCTCGAGTCCAACAAGCGGGTGCGCGCCGACTACCTGCTCTGGGCCAACGGCCGTACCGGCAACAGCGACCAGCTGGGACTCGCCGGCATCAAGATCGACACCGACTCGCGCGGCAACATCGCCGTCAACGAGAGCTTCCAGACCGTCGTACCGCACGTCTATGCCGTGGGCGATCTGGTGGGTTATCCGAGTCTGGCCAGCGCCGCTTACGACCAGGGGCGCATCGCGGCCAGCCATCTCGTGGACGGGGTGTGCAGCTACAAGCTGGTCAAGGATATCCCCACGGGCATCTACACCATTCCCGAGATCAGTTCCGTGGGGCACAACGAGCGCGAGCTCACCGAGCAGAAGGTGCCCTACGAGGTGGGGCACGCCATGTTCAAGCACCTGGCGCGGGCCCAGATCACCGGTCGCACAGTGGGCATGCTAAAGATCCTTTTCCACAGGGAGACGCGGGCGATCCTCGGCATCCACTGCTTCGGCGACGGAGCCGCCGAGATCGTCCACATCGGCCAGGCGATCATGACGCAGGAGGGCGAGGCCAACTCCCTCGACTACTTCATCCACACCACGTTCAATTATCCGACCATGGCCGAGGCTTATCGCGTGGCGGCGCTGAATGGGTTGAATCGGCTGTAGCCCCGACGGTGTACGACGATAGGCGGCCGCCCCGGTCCTGCGCGACCGGGGCGGTCTTTTCGTCAAGCAATGGCTTCCGCGCGGATCAGCGCACGAGGACCATTCGTTCGGTTCGGCTCCAGCCGTCACCGGCGAGGCGATAGAAGTACACACCGGAGGGCAAGAGACGCCCGTCGTCCACCTGGCCGAGCCAGGTTAATTCCCGGCGGCCCGCTGCGGCCTGGGCGTCCAGCAGCGTGGCTAGCAGACGGCCGTCCACCGCGTGCACCGTCAGCCGCACCCGCTGCGCGCTGGGGAGGGTGAAGGCGATAGTGGTGGCGGGGTTGAAAGGGTTGGGGTGGTTCTGGTGCAGGACTGGCGACGCGATCGCGTCCGGCGTTTCACCGCCGGTGACGACGCTCCAGGGGTCGTAGTCCACGTGGTCGGAAACCTCGTCGCCCGTGCCGCCGGGATTCCCGGTCGGGTGATACGGGCCGGTGTTCGATCCCCACCAGTTGTTCTCGGCCATCACGACCACGGCGGCGTCGGCGTTGAGCACGCCGTAGAATCCGGCGTGGCCGAGGAAGTCGTTGTGCTCGATGAAGGGGTTCGCGCCGTCCTCGCAGTAGACGCCGTGGCCGAGGTTGGCGCGGATCAGATTGACCGTGATAGTCGGCGTCGAGCCCCCATAGACGTACACGCCGCCGCTGACGGGGCCGCTGTTCTCGAGGATCAGGTTGCCGGAGATGGTCGGCGTGTTGGACTCGCCGGTGACAGTGATGCCGCCACAGGAGAATCCGGAGGTGTTGCCGACGATGAGGTTGTCGCGTACCTCGACGTCATCCGAGCCTTCTGCCAGGACAATCCCTCCCGTCTGCGTGGCGCTGTTCGACCGAATCTCGTTGCGTGCGCAGAGGCCGGCACACGTGCCATCGTTGGCGTAGAAGGCTATCCCGCCGCCGCCCGCGGTCGCGTAGTTGTCCTCGATGAGGTTCTCGGTGATCGTCGGGTTGGAGGCGTCCCAGACGACGATGCCGGCGCCCCACGGACCCACGTTGTGGTGGATCCAGTTGGCCGAGATCGTGGGTGAGGCGTTGCGCACGCCGATTCCGCCGCCGTTGCCGCCGGTGTTGTCGTGGAGGGTGTTGCCGATGATGCGGGGTGCCGAGCCGTTGAAGCAGCCGATCCCGGAGCCGCCCAGCCCGCTACAGTGGCGGATGACATTTCCCTCGATTGTGGGCGAGGCGCCGGCGTTGCACCAGATCCCGCCGCCGGAGACGCCGCCCGCGTTGCCGTTCTGCAAGGTCAGTCCCTTGATGACGGTCGTGTCGTCCATCGGGTTGAACATGGTGATGATGCGGTAGGAATCCTCGCCGTCGAGGATGCACTCCTCCGCCGTCGTCTCCCCGATCAGCACCAGCCCCTCGGTGGCGGGCCAGACGATCCGTTCCTGAAAGATCCCCGGCGCCACCATGATCGTATCGCCGGTGACGCAGGTATTGAGCGCGGTCTGGATGTCGGGAAAGTCGCCCGAGCCGTCGGGCGTGATACGGACGGTCACAGCACCGACCGTGGTTGCGAGGACCATACAAAGCGCAGCTATACAGGCCAATCCGATCGGCCGTTTCATGATGACCTCCTCACTGAACAGGACGCGAAGAGCCGATTCCGGGGCGACGACGGAATCACAGCCGGCCTTGTGCGGGGCGAGGAGTAGGGCGGGAGCAGGGACTCGTTGAGAGCTGCGCGGAAACCCTAGCACGAACCCCTGGTGGCCGGTCCTAAAGAGGTTCCGCGACCGCCGCTGCTCGCGACCATCAAGAGTTCACAGGCGATCTGTAGGCCGGGCCGCCGTCACTGCTCGCCTTTGAATTCCATTAGCGGCTGGAACGTGAAGCTCGCCACTTCGGGTCGGACCAGGTCGATGAAGTCCGGGTAGGCCAGGGTGATGGCCTCGGTGTGGGTGCCGGCGTTGAAGGTGATGGTCTCGGCGTCGCCGAGATGCCCTTCCACGATGACGCGCATGCCGTAAAGGTTGCCGAAGGGTGGCATGGCACCCAGTTCACAGTCCGGGAACCGCGCCTCGAACTCGTCCTCCAGCGCCAGGCTGATGGTCTCGGCGCCGGCCGCGTCTCGCAGCAGGGTGAAGTTCAGCTTGTGCTCGGCCGGGACCACTGCCATGGCCATCATTCCATCCAGCTTCACCAGGACGGTCTTGGCGAACTCGCGCCCGTGCACGCCAGCCTTGATGGCCACCTCGCGGGCCGCGTACGCCTGGGGGTGGTCGATCAACTCGTAATCGACGGCGTTCTCCTCCAGGTATTGTAAAAGTTTTAGACAGGGCATGGCCGCTCTCCTTGCTCGGGTACTTGGAGCCCTGATGCGAGAGACGGCGGTGTCGGGCCAGCGGGCTGGTGCCGACGGGTGACCTGCCGGTCACCGAGGGACTGGAACATACCGGATAGAAGGGGGTCGGTTCAACCCTCTCGGTGACGAAGACCGGCGACGACAGCCTGATCTTCCATGAATTCGAGTACGGCGTACCGAAACCAGACTGCGCGAACCGTTATTGTCGGGTACGTCGAGAGTCATCCGTGTTAGGGTGCGGATCCATGGGGAAGGACCCGCCACCCCGGCCCGGAACGATCGCCCACGGGGCCGTGTCGCCCCGATCGTGTCGAGGTGTCATGATCGGACGCAAGGTCAGTCACTACGAGATCGTCGCCCGCATTGCGTCCGGAGCAATGGGCGACGTTTATCGCGCCCGCGACACGCGCCTCGACCGCACCGTGGTCCTCAAATTCCTGCCGCGCGCCAACGCCGAGGACGTGTCCGCCCGGAAGCGTTTCATCCGCGAGGCCCAGGCCGCGTCCCGGCTGAACCACGCCAGCATCTGCACCATCTACGATATCGACGAGCTGGAGGACGGTACCCAGTTCATCAGCATGGCCCACTGCGACGGCGAGAATCTGGCCAACCGGTTGGCGTCGGGTCCCCTGTCCGTTGCCGAGGCGACCCGCATCGCCTTGCGAGTGGCCGAGGGGTTGTCCTGCGCTCACGAGAACGGTGTGATCCACCGCGACCTGAAGCCCGCCAACATCCAGCTGACCAGCCAGGGCGAGGTGAAGATCCTGGACTTCGGCGTCGCCCGGCTGGCCGGCCAGGAGTCGATCACCGTCGAGGGCATGACGGTCGGGACGCTGCCGTACATGGCGCCCGAGCAGATCCAGGGCGATCTCGCTGATCAGCGCAGCGACATCTGGGCCCTCGGCGTGCTGCTCTACGAGATGCTCACGGGTCAGCGACCGTTTCGGGCCGAGACTCCCGGCGCGTTCGCGGTGGCCATTGCCGGCCATCCCACGCCCGACCTCACCGTGCTGACGCCGCATGTGCCCACCGAACTGGTTCAGCTGGTCGGCTGGTGCCTGGCGAAGGAGCCCGACCGGCGGCCTGATACCGCTGCGGATCTGGTGGCGCGACTGGCGATCCTGGCCCGCGTCACCGAGGACGACATTACCGTGACCATGCCCACGTCTCGCAACCACCAGACGCGCCGATCCACGGGGCGCCTCGCGGGTGTGGGCGCATTGATCGTGGCTGCGGTCGTCGTCCTGTCGTCCGTCTTCTGGCCGGGACCGGAGTCGCGCCATGGCGTGGCGCTGCTACCCTGGACGGTGATCGGCGGCGGACCGGATGACCAGAGGCTGGGCGACGGACTCGTCCAGTACCTGACCAGCGAACTGCTCCTGCTCGAGCCCGGACAGACGGACGGGTGGATCGTTCCGGCCCATGACGTCCGCGATCGCGCCATCACCAGCACCGATCGCGCGCGAGGGCGGCTGGGTGTGGGTGACGCGGTCAGCGGCACGCTGAACGTTCACGGCGGCGTGCTCCGACTCGATCTGCTGCTCCACGACACGGGCGCGAGGGAGGGCCAGGATCTGAGCGACCCGCCGTTGCGGCGTACGGTGGTCGGCTCGCGCGCCGAGCTCGTGGCCTGGGCCGACGACGTCCTCGAGACCCTCGTCGAGATGCTCGGCTGGCGCTTGCCGCGGTCCGTGCGACCGGCGGCATCCTCGGCGACCCACAGTCATGCCGCGCTCGCGGCCTATCTGGACGGGATAGGTGCCATGGGGCCGTCCGACGGGCGGTCGCCCGACCTCGTGCATGCCGCCGAGTCGCTGAACATGGCGGCGACCCGCGACGGGTCCTTCGCGGCTCCCCGGGTCTGGTCGGGTCGACTCCTCTTGCTCGGCGCGCCGACCGACGGCGTCCATGGGCCCGAAGCCGCCCTGGCGGCCGTCGACGAGGCGCTGGAACTGGCGCCCGGATTGCTGGATGCCTACTTCCTGCGCGGCCGCATCCTGCTGGAACAGGGAGGCCCCGGTGCGACCGATGCGTTCCGGCGATGCCTGCAACTGGTGCCTGGGCACTGGCTGTCCCAGGTCTGGCTCGCGGACGCCCACGCGGCCAGTGGCGCCGTGGATTCGTCCGAGGCGATCCTCCGCCGTGTCGTGCAGCGGCGCGCCGACGATCCGAGTTCCCACTACCGGCTCGGGGCCCTGCTGTACGGCGAGAACCGCCTCGACGAAGCCGCCGAGGTGTTCGCCCGCGTGATCGACCTGGCGCCCGATCGTGTCGACGGATACATCAGCCTCGGCAGCATCGCCTTTTTGCAAGAGAACTGGGACGACGCCGCGGCCATGTACCAGCGCGCCCAGGCCATCGAGCCCGACCCATTCACCTACCTGAATCTCGGCACGGTCTACTTCTTCCAGCGCCGGTTGACCGATGCCGGTCGCATGTACGAACTGGCGGGGCGACTCATGCCCGGCGACCCCTTGCCGCTGGGTTGGGCCGCCGAATGCTACTGGTGGGCCGGCGTCGAACTCGAACGCGCCCGGGATCTCTACGCCCGCGCTGCGGTCCTGGCCGACTCCGCATTGACCGTGCGTCCACGCGACCTCGAGCTGGGCGTCAACCTGGCGTCCTACCTGATCCGTCTGGGAGACGGCAAGCGGGCCGCCCGGATCCTGGCCGAGATCGCCGTCGGCGAACCCCGCAGCAACGAGGTGCGGTACATGCTCGCCAGTTGCTACGAGGACCTAGGCGACCGCGCCCTGGCCCTCGTGCATCTGGAGTACATCCTGCGGAACGGATATCCCCTGCGCAGCATCGAGAACAATCCGGGATTCGATCATCTACGCCAGAGTCCAGAGTATATCGACATGCTGGCCCGGCTCGACGGCGAAGGCCAGTGATACCCGAGCGAGGAGGAATGTCATGTCCGAAGCGTATCCCGAGGGAGGGCCGGTCATCACGGCCAGGAAGGTCGACAATACCTGGAGGGCGAGCCAGGACGAGGTCGAGGTCAAGCCCGGGGAATGGGTGAACTTCGACAGCGGGAAGAGGCCGGGCCGGCTGTGGTTTCCCGTGGCGGGGCAGGTGGTCGGCAAGGAGACCCGGGATCTCTCGTCCGGACCGATCTCGGTGCAGACCCAACCCGACCTGGATCCCGACACCGTCATTCCCTACATCTTCTTCCTCTCCGGCATCGGCGTGGCGGGGGAGATGCTGATCGGCAACTCGCCGCCGTACATCAAGATCAAGGATCCCCGGACCACGCGGGGAATCGGTGGCGGCTAAGAATGGCTGACTCCGATCCCGAATCGACGCTATGATGCCGGACGGCGATGGCCTCGATGCCATCGCCGTTCGTCGATACCCTGGCCACCTGCATCCGGGAGTCCGCGACCCATGCCCGACCGTCCCCGCGACCTCGACGTCCTCCGCGCCGCCATCGACGATGTCGACCGGCGCCTTCTCGACCTCCTGAGCGAGCGCCGCGATCTGGTGGCCGAGGTGGCGCGCTGGAAGACCGCCCACGGTGCTCCGGTCTACGTGCCGGACCGGGAGGCGGCATTGTTGAGTGCGCGGCGCGACGAGGCCGCGGCGGCCGGCGTCTCTCCCGATCTGGTGGAAGACCTGCTGCGCCGGATCATGCGCGAGTCGTACCGGGCCGAGGGCGACCACGGCTACCGCTGCGTCCTCGACGATCCCGGCGCGGTGGTGATCATCGGTGGTGGCGGCGCCATGGGTGGCCTGCTCGGCGGGCTGTTCGCGCGGTCCGGTTACGAGGTTCGCGTGCTCGAGAGCGGCGACTGGGATCGTGCCGCCGACATCCTCGCCGACGCGGCCCTGGTGCTGGTGTCGGTTCCCATCGCGGCCACCGTGGACGTGATCGAGAAGCTACGCGGGCTGGTGCCCCCGGGCGCGGTGCTCGCCGACGTGACCAGCCGCAAGGATGCGCCCCTGGCTGCCATGCTGGCCGCGCATCCCGGTCCCGTGGTGGGGCTGCACCCCATGTGCGGCCCGACGGTGCCGACCCTGGCCAAGCAGGTGGTGGTGCGCTGCGTCGGCCGCGACCACGACGACTGCGCGTGGGTCCTCGACCAGTTGAAGCTCTGGGGCGCCAGCGTGGTCGACGCCGACGCCCGGGCTCACGATCGCGCCATGGCCCTGGTCCAGGCGCTGCGGCACTTCGCCACCTTCGTGTACGGCGTCCACCTCCAGGAGGAGGACGCCGACCTGGCGGCCATGCTCGATCTGAGCTCGCCGATCTATCGACTGGAACTCGCCATGACCGGTCGCCTCTTCGCCCAGGATCCCGACCTCTACGCCGACATCGTCTTCGATTCCCCCGAGGGCCTCGAACTGGCCGAGCGTTTCGGTGAGCGCTTCACCCGGTCCGTCGACCTCTACCGCAGGGGTGATCGCGACGAATTTCGACGCCAGTTCCTGGCCGTGCGCGCGTGGTTCGGTCCGCTGGCCGACGTCTTCCTGACCGAGAGCAGCGCCCTCTTGGCGCAGGCCGACGATCGCCTTGATCGGAGCTCCGGCTGATCGGACGGTTGCCATCGACCGGTTTTTTCCCGAACGTGATATCGTCTGACGGACGACCCCACCGCGTCGATCATTGCCACCCCGCCTGAACAACGCACGCCTGGCCGTGCTACGCCCGGTACCACCCTGGCGGGAGGTCTTTGCATGATCCGTTTCGCATCCCAGATCCTTCTCGTGATCCTGCTGGCCGCGCTGTCCGGCTGCTCAGTCTTCGGTATCGCCACCAAGGGCGAACTGGAGGCGGCCATGCAGCAAGAGGCCGTCCATCAGCGAGAGCTCGAGGCGCGCCTGGCGAGCCTCGACCAGGATATCGAGGCTTCTCGGGAAGAGATGGCCGCACTCGATCGCCGCATGGCCGACGCGACCAGCCAGTGGGCCGCCATGCAGGCGGCGCTCGTTTCCCACTTCGACAGCCTGCGCACCGAGTTCGTGACTCTCGATCGCGACCTCGATCTGGTCAGCCAGGGAGTCACCACCGCCAGCGCCCAGGCGGCCCAGGCCCAGCTCGACAGCCGCAAGGCCATGCGTATCCAGTACGAAACCTTGCTCGATGATCGCGACCGGCTCATGCGCCAGCTCGAGTCGCTGGACATGCGGCTGGAAGCCTGGCCGGCCGGGGCCGATACGTCCGGCGTGCCGGATGAGGTCGCGGGCATCGTCGAGCCGCGGCAGGACATCGGTGCCGGCGACGTGAGCGCGATCACGCCGGCCGATCAACCGGACGGCGCGGGCTCTCATTGACGCGACGACGCCCCCGTCCAGGAAGGCCGGGGGCGTCGTCGTTGCGAGATCGTCCGCTTGCTAAGTTGCCGCCACGAAGTTCGCCGTCACCTGTTCCCAGTTGATGACGTTGAAGAACGCCTCGATGTAGTCGGGGCGGCGATTCTGGTACTTCAGGTAGTAGGCGTGCTCCCAGACGTCCATGCCCAGGATGGGGGTCTTGCCCTGGCTGAGCGGCGTGTCCTGGTTGGCCGAGCCCATGACAGCCAGCTTGCCGCCGTCCACGACGAGCCACGACCAGCCGCTGCCGAACTGATTGGCGCCGGCCGCCGCGAACTGATCCTTGAAGTTCTCGAACGAGCCGAAGGCCACGTCGATGGCCGCACCCAGGTCGCCGTCCGGCGTGCCGCCGCCGTTGGGCGACATGACCTTCCAGAACAGGTCGTGGTTCACGTGACCGCCACCGTTGTTGCGCACGGCGGTGCGGATCTCGGCGGGCAGAGCATCCAGGTTCTGGAGCAGTTCCTCGGCAGTTTTCTCCGCGAAATCGGTACCGTCGACGGCGGCGTTGAGCTTGGTGGTATAGGCCACATGGTGCTTGTCGTGGTGCACGCGCATGGTCGCCTCGTCGATATGAGGCTCCAGCGCATCGTAGCCGTAGGGCAGGTCAGGTGTGGTGTAAGCCATGATTCCTCCTTGGGTTGACTCCGGTCATGGAAATCGTGAATCACGACCAAAATAATCAAGAATGAGGATTCCGCCGCACGTTCTGAGAACGCTTTTCTGTCTCGATATCGAGATCCCCTGTGATGAAAATAGAATAATACGCTCTGTTGATTATTCGTGCCTTCGGTGGTATACTATTTCCTGTCATCACAGGTGCGGCCGGCCGGAGGGTCGGTAAATGAGTATTTCGGGAGGTGAATCCCGTGCGATTCGTTAATGGAAAATTCATCGCTGCTTTTCTTTTGATTCTCGCGTTGCCTGCCATCGCTTCGGCGACGGACATCACGGGCCTACAGCCCACTGGCGACTGCGTGGGTTGGTCGGTCGATGCGACCATCCGATTCCGTTCGACCTGCTTCGAGGCTGACGCCGTGCTGGTCGTCGAACTCACCGATCTCGACTACAACGTGCTCGAGACCCAGACCGTCGAGGCGACCCTGGTTCGCGACGAGATGTCGTACCAGACCCAGGTCTACAACTTCGCCGGCGAGTGGACCTACTACGGGCCTGCCGGGCGGTACCACGTACGCGCGACGTTGGCGATCTCGGCTCCACATCCGACCGGACTCGACGTGGATGAGGTGACCCGTCAGCCCAAGTTCTTCTGCGGCGTGGTGTCCACCGAGGACACGACGTGGAGCAGCCTGAAGAGCCACTACCGCTAGCACGACCGCGCCGGATAGAATCATGATGAGGCGGCAACCAGCTGGTTGCCGCCTTTCGTTTGGCCATCGCTCCTTTCCTTGACCGGGCGTGCGGCTTGATCGAGTTTGAAGGCATGAACGCGCGCCGATTCAAGACGATCATACTGACGCTCATCATCGCCTCGTCCGCCGTGGCCGACGACGGCGCCGTCGGCGATCGCCCGGACTCCAGCACTTTCCTTTCCGTCCAGTATGGCTCGACCGGGTACGGCCTGGTCCCTGATGAAGCCGCGTTGCGCGAACAGGTCATCGAGCCATTGTTCGCCTTCGTGTTCCTGATCGTGGAGGCCGACAGCCTCGGCACGTGGACAGCCGACGACCTGGCGACGTTTGCAGATCACTGGGGACACGAGTCGGCCTTCCCTCTGGCCGACCACCTCGAGAGCCTGACCCGCGAGGTGATCCCCGAGGACGCGGTTCTGAATCATCGGGGCGCGCGCTGCCGACGGCGGTGGGTCGTGCGATTGCGGCCGCCCCTGGCCGAGTTTCCGCTGCCCTTCAGCATTCTGGGCTACCACCCGGGCTCGCTCAGCATCATGACGCCGCTGGTACTCAACGAGTGGCAGCTGGGCACGCGAACGATCCACGTCACCGTGGAGGGGAAGACCCGCCAGTACACCGCCGACGCCATCACGGTCTGGCAGGCGGCCGGCGGCTGGCTGATCCTCGACGTGGACGGTTGGCTCGACCGGATCCTGGGCAAGGGCGCCGACGATTCGGTCATCCAGGGATTCACGGCCTGCTGGCTGGAAGGCGAGATGGTGGGGGTGGGCAACAGCGCCGGGCGCAAGGGGCGGCGTATCTACGGGGAGTTCGATTTCCGCACCGGCGAGATCGAGAACCACGGCCGGCCCATTGCGCGGGGACTCGCCAATTACAGCAGCGGCTGGAGCCGGATCACCGATCCCGAAGGCGCCGCGACCTGGCGAGCCTACGAGGACCGCTAGCCCGCCTGGCATTCCCCGCCCGGGCACGATACCTTGGTCGTGACATGGAACGCGTCGATATCACCGTCATCGGCAGGGTCCAGGGCGTGGCATTTCGCTGGTCCACGGTCCAGCAAGCGCTGAGCCTCGGGCTCACGGGCTGGGTCCGCAACTGTCCCGACGGCTCGGTGCGAATGGTGGCCGAGGGGCCTCGCCCGGCGCTCGACGCGCTGTTGATCTGGGCCGGCAACGGACCCGACCACGCCCGGGTGGATGCATGCCGGCCGCGCTGGCAGCAGGCCACTGGGCAGTACACGACGTTCGATGTGACTGGCTGAAGCACGGTCGCCCTGCGGCCCGCACGCGACGAGGAGCATATCCGTGCAGGATCGATTGCTGGTGGCCGTCGACATGGACGGCACCTTGCTCGACACCGAGGCTCATCAGCGGCTCCGCCCGCGCGAGATTGCCGCGCTCGAGGCCGTACGCGCCGCGGGGCACGTGGTGGCCATCTGCACCGGTCGCAATCGCCCGTCGCTGGAGAGCCTGCTGGACCGCAGCGGCTGGCACCCGGCCGACCTGCCCAAGGTATTGCTCAACGGCGCCATCGTGCACGGTGGCGATGGCCTGGGCCTGCTGGCGAGCCAGGTGGTGCCGCGCGCCGATCTGGCCCGGCTTGTGCTCCTGTTCCGCGACCACGGCGTGGTGCCCATGATCTACGCTACCGACACCGACGGTGCGGCCCTCATGTACGAGCGCGCCGAGATCAATCCCGTGCTCACTCGCTACCTCGACCACCATCGCGACCATGTCGAGGCGGTCGATCCGGTGGACGACCTGCTCGACCACTTGCCGCAGGCGGCGTTCGAGGTGGGCACCATCGATCTGGAGCAGAACATCAGGCCGCTGACCGACGCCATCCGGTCGGAATTGAGCGACCGCGTCCGCGTCATCAACACTCGCTCGCTGCTGGGCGGCGGCCGCTATTTCTGGGCCGAGGTCTATCATCGCGCCTGCAGCAAGGGGGCGGGGGTCGAGCTCCTGGCGCGCACATTCGATATTCCGCCCCACCGCATCATCGCCATGGGCGACAATTACAACGACCTGGACATGTTCTCGGTGGCTGCGGTGAGCGTGGCGGTGAGCGGCGGCCCCGACGAGGTGCAGGCGGCCGCCGATCGTGTGGCCGCACCCATCGCGGAATCCGGACCCGCGGCCGTGCTCGAGGAGATCGCCGCCGGAACGTTCCCGCTACCCGCCCCACGCGACGAGGAGTCGGCATGAGCGCATCGTCCCGCCCCGAATCCGATCTTCCCGGCCAGGGCGACGCCACCGAATCGGCCCGGCGCCCCGAACACGACGACCGCTTCGAGGAGCTGCGCCAGACCGGCTACGCCTTCGTCGACCTGGTGCTCGATTACTTCAAGGGCATCGAGGGCCGCCGCGTGTACGGCCCCATGTCGCCCATGGGCATGGACGACCTCTTCAGCGAGGAACTGCCCGAAGAAGGCTGCAGTTATCAGGACCTGGTGCAGGAGACCCGGGCCAAGATCTTCCCCAACACCATGGCCATCGGCAGCCGTCGCTACTTCGGCATGATGAATCCGGCGCCGCTGCCCATCGCCGTGCTGGCCGACGCTCTCTGCTCGGCCATGAACCAGAACGCCGCCAGCTGGCGCCACGCACCCGCCGGGACCGCGGTGGAGAAGCGCGTGATCCGCTGGCTCTGCGATCTCTTCGGTCTGCCCGAAACCAGCTTCGGCACCCTCATCGACGGCGGCTCGCTGGCCAACATCACCGGCCTCAAGCTGGCCATCAACCGCGCCCTGGGCCGCCACCTCTCGCAGCTCGACGATCTCTCGCCTCCCGGGCCGGAGATCGCCAAGCTCACCTTCTACGTCAGCGACCAGGGCCACTACAGCTTCATCAAGGCGGTCGACCTGCTCGGCCTCGGTCGCGGCCAGCTGCGGCGGATCCCCACCGACGACATCTACCGCATCGACCTGGCGGCCTTGGAGCGGTCCATCGAGGACGACCTGGCCGCTGGATTGAAGCCCTGCTGCGTCATCGGCATCGCGGGCACCACCAACACCGGCTCCATCGACAAGCTCGCCGAGCTGGCGCGCATCGCCCGCAAGCACGCCTGCTGGTATCACGTGGACGCGGCCTACGGCGGCGCGGTCATCCTGTCCGACCGGTACAAGCCCATGCTCCAGGGCATCGAGGAAGCCGACAGCATCACGGTCGATCCGCACAAGTGGTTCTACATGCCCTTCTCCGCAGGCGGTATCCTGGTGCGCGAGGGCGACTTCCTGCGCCAGAGCTTCCTGGTGCACCCCGAGTATTACATGGAGAAGGTCAAGGCCGGCGACGACGGCGAGGCCGAGGAGTTCGACGAGTTCGGCCGCCGCATCGTGCCCGACCCGCGCGGCTTCCACATGGGCGATAAGGTGAACTTCTTCCAGTACGGCGTGGCGGGCAGCCGACGCTTCAACGCGCTGAAGGTCTGGATGTCGCTCAAACTCGCCGGGCGCAAGCAGATCGGCGAATGGGTGGACAACGACATCTACCTGGCGCGACTGCTGGCGGCCCTGTTGCGGCGCGAATCCGATTTCGCACTGCTGGGGCCCAACACCCTGGGCGTGTGCAATTTTCGCTGGGAACCCCGGAACCCCGACGGCTCCGTGCGGTTCGATGACGAGACCACCGACGGCCTGAACCGGCAACTCCAGGAACAAGTGGAGCGTGAAGGCGACGCCTGGTTCAGTTACACTGATCTGCGGGGCCGCACTGCCCTGCGCGTGAATGTGGAGAACCGGCGCATGCGCCGGGAGAACATCGAGCGACTGGTGCGGGTGATCCGCCGCACCGCCGACCGGATCCTGGCCGGGCCGGGACCGAACCAACCCTGACCTCACGAGGAGAACACACGATGCGGCAGTTCCGCTCTCTGATGATCATCGTCGCCCTGGTGGCCCTGGCCGCCACGGCCGTGGCCGGTTCGGGCGAAGAGAAGGCCGCGCGCCCCCGCACCAGCGCCGACGTGGTGAAGGCCAAGATCCTGCCCGGCAAACTCGTGGGCAAGGCGGGCGAGGCTGTCGAGTTCGAGGTGCACCTGGACATCACCGAGACCTGGCATCTCTACGACCACCAGTACGCCCTCGATCCCGAGAGCTACTTCATCGGCGTGGACTTCATGCCCGCCGAGGACGCCAACCTGGCCGGCTTCGCTGCCGTGTTCCCCGCCGGCGAAGAGGGCACGTTCATGGGCGACAAGGTGGTCATGCTGCACCACGAGGCCACCATCCAGGTCTCGGTCACGCTGCCCGCCGACGCCAGCGGCAGCGCCCGCATCCCCTTCGTGCTGTCGGTCCAGGCCTGCGACGACAAGATCTGCCTGCAGCCTTCGGAGATCGCCGTGGTGGCGAACATCACCGTGGAGTAGCGCCCGCCCGTGAAGGACGACCGCAACATCTACATCGGGAGCCTGCCCCTGGACGCCGACGAGTCGGAGGTCCGGGGGCTCTTCGCGCCGTACGGCGAGGTGCTCAAGCTCACGTTGATCCTTGACCAGGAGACGGGGGAGAGCCGCGGCTTCGGATTCGTGAAGCTGCCCGACGACCGCGTGCAGACCGCGGTCGACGCGCTCGACGGTATCGAGTTGCGCGGCTGCCGGGTGCGCGTGAACGTGGCGCGGGACAAGGGGCAGAAGGCACCGCGGCGGCGGTTCTGATCCATGTGCGGCATCACCGGCATCATCAGACTCTCCGGCCACGGCGACGACCTCGCCGTGGTCCGCGCCATGAACGACCGCCTGATCCCCCGCGGTCCCGATGACGAAGGCACCCACCAGGAACCTGCCGTCACTCTCGGCAACCGCCGCCTCGCCATCCAGGATCTCTCGCCCGCCGGTCACATGCCCATGACCTCGGCCAGCGGCCGCCACGTGGTCACCTTCAACGGCGAGATCTACAACCACCACGAACTGGCGCGGGAACTGGGCCTGACCGAGGGCGATCTTCGTTCCAGTTCTGACACCGAGGTCCTGCTCCACGCCTGGGAGCGCTGGGGCGAGGACGCCCTCGACCGCCTCGTCGGCCAGTTCGCCTTCGCCATGCTCGAGCGCGCCACCGGCCGCGTCTGGCTGGCCCGCGACCGCTTCGGCGAGAAACCCCTCTACTACCACCACGACGGCGCGGCGCTCACCTTCGCCTCGAGCATCCCCGCGCTGGTGGCAGCACCGTGGGTGCCCCGCGAACTCGATCCCGACGTCCTGCCCGAGTACCTGACCATGCGCTACGTCATGGCCCCGCGCACCGTGCTGCGGGACGTGGCCAAGCTCGAGCCGGGGCACGTGCTGAGTGTCGCCGGCGGCGAGATCAAGAAGCGCCAGTGGTACCGGCCACGCTTCGAGCGCGCCGGCCGCCGCCGCTCACGCGCCGCTCTGGTCGAGGAGTTCGACGCCCTGTTCACCCAGGCCTCCCGCCGCTGCCTGGTCAGCGACGTGCCGGTGGCCCTCTTCCTCTCCGACGGCATCGACAGCAACGGCATCCACCAGGCCCTGCGTCGGGACGGTCACGACGTTCCCGCCTACACCTTCGCGCCGGTTCCCGGCACCGGTGCCCCGGACCTGGGAGGGACCACCGCCGAGGGTGCCATCGAGGTGCGCGTGCCCGCCGACCATCGCGTGGAGCAGATGGTGCCCGCGCTGGCGTCCCTCACCGAACCGGTGGGCGACGGCGCCGCGCTGGCGGTCTGGCTGCTGGTGCGCGGCGCCCGAAAGCAGGCCACGGTCTTTCTCTGCGGCCACGGTGGCGACGAGGTCCTGGGTGGCTACCGCCTGAGCTACGACGGCTTCCGGCTGCAGCAACTCAAGGCACTGTCGCTGCTGCCCGCGGCGTGGGTCGAGGGCACGGTCGAGCGTTACGTGCACGGCGCCGAGAGCTTCGCCGAACGGTGGTCGCGGGTGCGCCGCATGCCCGCCGGCCGGACCGGCGACGCCGTCCGCCACCTCATCCACCGCCCGCTCCAGTCGCCGGACCTGGCGCAGCTTCTGGGCCCCGGCGCCGATCTCACTGCCGGCCTGGCCACCGTCGACCGGGTCTATGCGGCCAGCGACGGCGCGCACGCGCTGGATCGCATCCAGGAGGTGCTCCTGCACACGTTCCTGTCGGCCAACCTGGTGTCCTGGGCCGATGCGGTGGCCATGGACGCGTCGGCGGAACTCCGCCTACCCTTCCTCGACCGCGACCTCGTGGATTTCGCCCTCGGGTTGTCGCCCCGCGACCGCGCCGTGTTCTGGCCCGGGCGCACCCGGACCAAGCGTATCCTGCGCCGCTGGGCGCACGGTCGGGTGGATCCCGCCGTGATCGGCCGCGGCAAGCACGGTTTTCCCTTCGGCAATCTCCCGCAGCTCCTGGCCACCGACGGCGACACCCTGCGCGGTTATATCTTGAACGCGGCGCCGCTACGCCGCGCCCTTCCCGGTCTCGAGGCCTGGCTCGACCAGCCGCCCGCGCGCTTCGGCGAACCCCGCGAGGGCACGCTCTGGGCGCTGCTGGCCCTGGGCATCTGGTGTGAGCAGCACGGCATCGGCTGAACGCGGCTCACAACTTGCCTCGTTCCTCCTTGCCCGCGCCCTCACTGGATCCTCCGAGCGGCGCATCCGATACCGGGAGGTTCGATGATGACCCAGCGTACCCTGCAGTATCTCGCCCGCGGCCGTGCAATCTGGCCGACCTGCCTTGCGTTCGTCCTGATCGGGACCTTCTCGCTGCCCCTGAGCGGTTGCGGCGACGCCGCCGATCCCACCGCTCCGGCCGTTCCCGTGGTCCCGGCTTCCGAGGACTATCTGGCCCAGCTCGAACCTGTGGTCGAGCCCGACGGCGACGCCCTGCTGGGCGTGACGGCTCCCGGCTACGGTCGCTGGCTCTTCAGCGCCGATTCGGAGCCCGTGATCGTCAATGTCATGCCGGATCAGCCCATCCAGTTCTACTGGCGCGCCGGAGAAGGCGTGGCCCTGGGCAACACCGTCACTTACCGCTACGGCTGGAATGTCGACGATCCGGACGACCCTCAGGATCCGGGCTGGTTCGGTCCGCCGACCACCGGCTACAAGTCCCAGCAGACCCAGCCGCGTACGGTCTGGGCGGGGGCCGAGCTCCTCACCATCGAGCGCTGGGATGCCGGCCGCCTGCTGGTGCGTGCCGAGATCGAGGTCTGGGGGCAGCCGGTCCTGCCGCGCGCCCGCGACTGAGCTCGCAAATAGTGTGATCACATTGGTCTGATTTTGCCGCGTCCTCCTGTGAGAACCCGATCACCCTATCGGTTCCCACAGGAGGACTGTTCATGACCACCCTTCGCAACTGCATGACCTTCTCGTCCAAGCCGAGTCCTTCGACTCGGCTGGCGACTGCCCCGCCGCGCCGTTGAATCACTGGTCGCAATTGATTCTCGTTTTTAAATTAAGGAGTTCATCCGGTGTACGGTGAGGGAGGATACATGAGCATCTCGCGGGAACAGGTGACGCGTCTCTGTCAGGATGCCGCCCGGCAGGATCGGGCGGCGATGGATTCCCTGGTGGACCACGTCTATGCCACGCTGCGCCGCATGGCCAACCGCCAGATGGGCGCCGAACGCGGCGACCACACCCTCTCACCCACCGCCCTGGTCCACGAGGCCTACCTGCGCCTGGTCGACCAGGATTCCATGGACTGGCGCGACCGTGCCCACTTCTACGCCATCGCCGCCCGGGTCATGCGCCGCGTGCTCATCGATCACGCCCGCCGCAAGCTGGCCGGCAAGCGCGGGGGCGACCAGATCAAGATCACGCTCAACGAGGAGGTCGCGGGCGCCATCGCCTCGCCCGAGTCGCTCCTGGAACTGGACCGCGCTCTGGAGCGCCTCGAGGAACTCAGTCCACGCCAGCGCCAGGTGGTGGAGATGCGGTTCTTCGGCGGCATGACCCACGAGGAAGTGGCCGAGGTAATGTCGGTGTCGGTGCCCACGGTGCGCCGCGACTGGCGGCTGGCCCAGGCCTGGCTCAACCGGGAGATGTCGGGATGACAGCCCCGGGCGCGGATCGCTGGAAGCGCGTGCAGAAACTCTTCGAAGCCGCGCTGGACGTCGCGCCCGCCGAGCGACAGGCCTTCGTGGCTCGGCGCTGCGACGGCGACGCCGAGCTGGCCCTGGAGGTGTTGAGCCTCGTGGCCGCCGACGCGGAGAATCCCGACTACCTCGACGGCATGGCGGCCGGACTCGCCGACCTGGTGAGCGCGACCTCCGCCGAGCCCGACGACGGTTCGGAGCTCGTGGCCGACGCCCTCGTCGGATCCCAGCTCGATCGCTACACCATCGAGCGCAAGCTGGCCCGCGGCGGCATGGGCGCGGTGTACCTGGCCCGACGCAGCGACGGAGTCTACGACGAGCAGGTGGCCATCAAGGTCATCCGGCGGGGCATGGACTCCGAGCAGGTGGTGGGGCGGTTCCGGGTGGAACGGCAGATCCTGGCGCGACTGCGGCACCCCAACATCGCCAACCTGCTCGACGGCGGGATCAGCGAGGACGGCCGGCCCTACCTGGTGATGGAGTACGTGGAGGGGCGGTCCATCGAACGGTACTGCCGCGAGGAGAAACTCGACCTCGCCGCGCGCTTGATGCTCATGCGTACCGTGTGCGCCGCCGTGCAGCACGCCCACAACAACCTCGTCGTGCATCGCGATCTGAAGCCGAGCAACATCCTGGTCACGGGCGACGGCACCGTGAAGCTCATGGATTTCGGCATCGCCAAGATCCTCGCCTCGGAGGACGCGTCGGCGCCCGTGAGCGACGCGCCCGAGACCATGCCCGGTCTGCAGGTCCTCACCCCGGGCTACGCCGCGCCCGAGCAGATCACCGGCGAGCCCATCACCACGGCCACCGACGTGTTCGGTCTCGGCATCGTGCTCTACCAGTTGCTCACCGGCGTGCGCCCCTTCGGCAAGGCCGGGTCCACGGCACAGGAGATCGCCAAGGAGACCTGCGAGACCGACCCCGCCCGTCCCAGCCGCCTCGCCGCGGACGCCACCCCGCCGGTGCCGCGCCGCCGTCTGGCGGGCGACCTCGACAACATCTGCCTCACGGCCCTGCGTCGGGAGCCCGAGCGCCGTTACCAGACGCCGGGCCAGCTCGCCGACGACCTCGCCCGCCACCAGGACGGCGATCCGGTGGCCGCCCGACCGGCGACGCTGGGCTATCGCACCAGCAAGCTCATGAGCCGTTATCGACGTGCCTTCGGCGCCCTGGCTGCCGTGCTCGTGGTGACCATCGCCCTGGTGAGCTTCTACACGGTGCGCCTGGCCCACGAACGTGACCGCGCTCGCCGCGGCGAGGCCAAGGCGGAGCACGTGGCTGCCTTCCTCACCGACATGTTCGCCCTGGCCGATCCGGATCAGAGCCGCGGCGCCGACATCACCGCCCGGGAGATCCTCACTCGCGGCGCCGAGCGCGTGGACGCCAGCCTCACCGGCCAGCCGGGAGTGCAGGCAGCCATGCTCGATGTGCTTGGCAACGTCCACTCGCGATTGGGGCTCTACGACGAGGGCCGCGATCTGCTGAACCGGTCGCTGGCCATCAAGGGCGACCTCTATGGTGATCGCCACGTGGAACTGGCGGCCACGGCTGCCAATCTGGCCCAGTTCGAGGCCGAGGTGGGGCACTATGCCGTGGCCGAGTCGCTCTATCTCCATGCCCTGGCGGTGCACCGACTCGAGCTGGGTCCTCAGTCGGAAATGGTCGCCATCGACCTGCAGGGGCTTGGACTGGTGGCCGACCACGTCGGCAAGCCGCTCGAATCGGAGGCCTACTACCGCGAGGCCGTGGCCATCTACCGTTCCCGACCCGCGCTCATGGGCGAGGCCTACGCCACCTGCCTCAACGACTTCGCCCTCCTGCTCCTGGAGCAGGGACAGACTGCCGAGGCGGAGCCCATGTTCCGCGAGGCGCTCGCGTTGCAGCAGCAGTTGCTCGGCGACGATCATCCCGAGGTCTCGAACACCCTGTTCAACCTGGCGTTACTCCTGAAGGAGCGCGGCGATTACAAGGCCGCCGAGCCCATCCAGCGGCGGGTGCTCGCTCTCGACCGCCAGCACTACGACGACACCCATCCCAACGTGGCCTACAGCCTCATGAGCCTGGGCGGGACCCTGGTCGAGAATGCAGAGTACAACGAGGCCGAACGGGTCTTCCGCGAGGCGCTGGAGATCCGGCGTGGCGTGCTGGCGCCGGGGCACCCGGATCTCATCAAGACCCTGGGCACGGTCGGCCTCACTGTCCATCGAGGCGGCCGCTGGGAAGAGGCCGAACCGCTGCTGCGCGAGGCCGTGGCCATGTCCCGCGAATACCTGGGCGCGCATCGGATCACGGCCGGTCGGCTCGATGGTCTGGGTTGGCACCTCAGTGATCGTGGTCTCTTTACCGAGGCGCTCGAACTCCATCGCGAAGCGCTGGATATCAAGCTCGAACTCATCGGCCCCGATCACAAGAACACGGCCACCACGTACATGCACACGGCTCGCGCCCAGCAGGGGCTCGGTGATCTGGAGGCGGCCCTGGCGTCGCAGCAGAAAGCCGTGGCCATCGGGCATGCCGCGTACGGTCCCGAG
>PIVY01000824.1 GCA_003353795.1 bacterium | reverse complement strand
GCGGCCGGTGGATCTGCGCACCCTGACCGAAGTGATCCTGGCGTTGTCGCGGCCGTTGGTGAGAGACAAGAAGCTCGAGCTCCGAAACGGTGTCGCGGCCGACTTGCCGCCGGCCGACGCCGATGAGAATCGATTGCAGCAGATCCTGCACAACCTGATCGGCAATGCCGTCAAGTTCACCGAATCGGGGACGGTCGAGGTGGCGGCGCGAGTCGAGGTGGACCATCTCTTGGTCAGCGTCTCGGACACCGGCATCGGCATCGTGCGCGGTGAGCTGGACCGCGTCTTCGAAGCCTTCGAGCAGGTCGACGCTTCCACCGAGAGAGCCTTCGGCGGCACCGGTCTGGGCCTGGCCATCGCTCGCCAGCTGGTGGAGTTGCACGGCGGCACCTTGGGGGTGGAATCGGAGGTCGGGGAAGGCTCGACCTTCTTTTTCACCCTTCCCGTCTCGTCCGACAGCAAGTCCGCTCCGGTAGCTTCCGAGGGTGTGATCGCCAGGATCCGGGAGAGTGGTGGGTTCACGGATCCCGTTGCGCGCGACGAGCCGCCGGTCGTGGTCGGCCGTGCGGAGCGCCTCCTCGG
>PIVY01000823.1 GCA_003353795.1 bacterium | reverse complement strand
CGTGCACGGCGTATTCTTGCAGACCAGTTCCCCATCCACGAGTACCGTGGCGCCCGGCGGTTCGCTGGCCAGGGTGACGAGGATCAGGTCCTCGGGCTGCCAGGTCCAGGAGCCCATGGCGCCGGCCGCGACGTCCTCATCCAAGCGCGCGGCCACCCCGCGGTCGTGTCGGCTCGTGGCCTGGGCCAGATCCCGGGCCGGTTCGGCCAGCGCATCCTCGAGGTCGGCGAAGCTCACGGCCTTCACCGTGCGGGCGTCGAGGAAGACGCCGCCGTGGGTCTCGTGCAGCTTGAGCACCACCCGCCACTGTCCCTGGAACTGGAGCAACTGGCCCGACACCACGTAGTCGGCGCCCAGGCGCTGACCGACGACGACCTCGCACTCGTCCGCACCGCAATCGCTCAAGCGCGTGCCCTCGGGCAGGAGCGCGAAGATATTCTCGCGGGTGTAGACCAGGAAGCGGTCGGCGGCCAGGGTCTCGAGGAAGACGGTGCGGATACCGTCGGCGAGGTATGCGGCCTCGGCCCGATCGACGGCGTCGTCGTGCTCGAGGTCAAGCACGGCGATCTTCACCTCAGCAAGG
>PIVY01000822.1 GCA_003353795.1 bacterium | reverse complement strand
ACCCCTGTGAGCTCAGAGCACTCCGCGGATCGACAACCTCAGCTCGTCACGGTTCTCGTCGGTGCGCTGCGGAATGTCGAGATTGACCCTCATCTCTGCGCGCAGGATCAGTCGCTGCACCGGGGTCCAGTCGGCACCAAACCGGTAGCGCGCGCGCTGGTTGTCGTCGATGGCGAGCACCGGATCGAAGCTCTCGGCCCCCGCCCTGAGGAACAAGCCGCGCCAGGTCTGCACATCGACGGCAGCGAGCGCGGCAAGTTGGCGATAGGTCTGACGCCTCTGGAAGCGCCAGGGAGCACGATCATCGGCGCTCCGCCAGACCACTTCTCCCCGGGCAGCGATCCGCCAGAACCCCACGCCGCCGTGGGCACCAGCGACAAGATCCTGAGACGGGAAGTCAGGGTCGACGGTACGAGTCCAAGCCGCAGAAGCACCGAACAGCACCTGACCCAAGACCAGGGTGCCGGTCCCGCTCAGGCGACGGCGCACCGGATCGAAGGCCACATCCTCGGTCGGGTCCTCGACCGTGCGACCGATGGCGTCCTCGAGGGCGAACTCGGGTCGGCGGTTGGTGAAAGCGGCA
>PIVY01000185.1 GCA_003353795.1 bacterium | reverse complement strand
CCGCTGGCGCGGCAACCACGCGCCCTGGCAGGAGTGCTGGCTGGACGTGCTGGGAACCGGCACCCAGTTCCCCACCGACCTCAACGCCCACGGCACCCACACCACCGGCACCATGATCGGCCTGGCCAGTGACGACACCATCGGCGTGGCGCCCGCCGCCGAGTGGATCGCCGTCAACTGCATCGACCAGGGCGCCAGCCCCCTGTTCGACAGCGACGTGTTGGCCTGCCTGCAGTTCTTCACCGATCCCGACGGCGACCCCGGCACCCTCGACGACGTGCCCGACGTGGTGCAGAACTCCTGGGGCGTCCACGAGGGCTTCGTGGGCTACTTCGATTGCGACAGCCGCTGGTGGACCGCCATCGACGCCTGCGAGGCCGCCGGCGTCATGCTCTGCTGGTCCGCCGGCAACGAGGGCCCCGGTCCCCAGACCGTCCGATCGCCCGCCGACCGCGCCACCACGCTCTACAACGGCTTCAGCGTGGGGTCGACCATGACCACGCTGCCCTTCACCATTGCAGCCAGCAGCAGCCGCGGTCCGGCGGGCCCCGATTGCGGTCCCGTGGAGAACCGGACGAAGCCCGAGATCGTGGCGCCCGGCGTGAACGTCTACAGCTCCGTGCCCGGCGGCGGGTACCAGTATTTCAGCGGCACGTCCATGGCCGGTCCGCACGTGGCCGGCGTGGCGGCGCTCATGCGGTCGGCCAATCCCGATATCGACGTGATCACCATCAAGCAGATCCTCATGGCCACGGCCGTCGACCTGGGCCAGACCGGCGAGGACAACTCCTACGGGCACGGTCTGCTCGATGCGTTCGCGGCCGTGCAAGCGGTCATGGGGGGGCTCGGCTGGGTCGAGGGCGTGGTCCGTCATGCCGACACGGGCTGGCCCGTGGTCGGCGCCACCGTCTCGGTGCAGGACGGCTACCAGACCGCGGTGACCGGTGCCGACGGAACCTACCGGTTCACGTTGCCGGAGGGACCGGTGGTCCTGCTGGCGTCGGCGTTCGGATTCGACGAGGCCTCGGCGTCGGTGACCATCATCGACGGTGAGACCGTGCAGCAGGACCTCGCCTTGACCCCGGCGATCACCGCTCGGCTCTCGGGTGTGGTGCACCAGACTGCGGCCGTCCCACCCGACGCGGACCCCGCCGAGGGCGCCGAGGTTCGCATCGCCGGCACGCCGCTCGGCGCGATCACCACCGGCGCCGACGGTCGTTTCGAGTTCATTCTTCCGGTGGGTTCGGACTATCAGATCCAGGCCTCACTCAGTGGCCAGGGCGGCATCGGTCAGACCGTGCCTCTGGGCGGCGACCTCGAGCTCGATCTCTATCTCAGCCCACTCAGCTTCGAGGGCTTCGAGACCGGCGACTTCAGCGCCCTGCCCTGGATCAACAGCGGCAACGCCGACTGGTTCGTCCAGAGTTCCGACACCTACGAGGGCGCCTACGCCGCCCGCGCCGGCGACATCGGCAGCCCGGGACAGACCAATCTGCAGGTCACCGTGGACTGCGGCGCCGGCGGCGCCATGACCTTCTTCTACCGGGTCTCCTCGGAGGAGGACTTCGACTACCTCCGCTTCACCGTCGACGGCGTCCTCGACGACCAGTGGTCCGGCAACTCGGGCTGGCTGCCGCACTCGCTGAACGTGGAGCCGGGCGTGCACACGTTCCGCTGGTCGTACGTCAAGGATCAGTACGTCAGCTACCTGCACGACACCGCCTGGCTCGACGCCATCACCTTCCCCGGCGGCAACGCACCGCAGCCCCTGGCCGTGGCCGCGCCCTGGACCCTGGATTTCGGCGCGATCCGACAGGGAGACCAGGCGACATTGCCGCTCGTGATCATGAACCAGGGCGAGCAACCTCTCGACATCTCGGTGACCGGCGGGGCTGCGCAGGTGACCGTCGGGGGCGGCTCGGGCACCGTGGAATCCTACGGCTACCAGCTCGCCCAGGTGACCGTCGATCCCACGGGACTGCCGCTCGGTCATCATGCCACCATCGTGCTCGTCGACAGCAATGACCCGGTCAATCCACGGCTATTGGTCGAGGTCCTGTTCCAGGTCGCCGAGGGAGTGTCGCCCGTGGGCGACGCACCGCGCGCGTTCGCCCTGCAGGGCGCCGTGCCGAATCCGTTCAATCCCGCGACTACCATTCGCTACACGGTGCCCGCCGCGGGCCACGTGGACCTGCGCGTCTACGACGTGCAGGGGCGCTTGGTTCGCGATCTCGTGAGTGAAGTGCGCCCAGGCGGTTCCGACGAGGCCCGCTGGGACGGCCGAGACCAACGCGGTCGTGCCGTGGCTTCGGGCACCTACTTCGCGCGTCTCCAGTTCGGAGGCCAGCACAGCGTGAAGAATCTGGTGCTGGTGCGCTAGGGCTCCTGCATGCGCTTCGCTCCAGCCGCCGCCGGCGGTCGCAGGACCGTCGGCGGTGGCGTGAACAACCGGTAAGAGTTGTTCAAAACCTGGAATTTTGGTATGATTTGACGGTAAAGAGAAATAAGGATATCCTTAGAAGTTGTTTTCTGGTCCCGAACCCCACCCGAGAGGACGTCATGCGCAAGATCCCTCTGTTGATCCTGATCGGCCTGGTCGCCATGACCGTGGCCGGTCCCGCCCTGGCAGGCGAACTGACTCCCCGAATGGAAGGCTACCTGGCCACCAAGGCAGCCGGCGAGCCCGTCCAGGGCCTCATCTTCATCACCGACCGCCTCGACGTGAAGGCTCTCGACTGGGAGCTGCACGAGGCAGGCGCGCCGCTCGCCGAGCGGCACTACACCGTGATCACCGCGCTGATGGAGGACGCCGAGCGGACCCAGGGTTCGCTGCTGGCCGACCTCGAGATCCGCAAGCAGCTGGGTGAGATCGACTCCTACGAACCCTTCTGGATCGTCAACGCCGTCTTCGTGACCGCGAAGGACGACGTGGCCATTCGCGACATCGCCCTGCGCGACGACGTCGAGATGGTCGAGCCGCCGCTCACGATCGAGCTCATCGAGCCGGTGAGCCGCGTCGACTCGCCCGCGCTGGCGATCGGAATTACCCCCGGCGTGGTCAACGTGGGCGCCCGGCGCGTGTGGAGCGACCTGGGTATCAACGGCGCCGGCGCCATCGTCTGTAACCTGGACACCGGCGTCGACGGCAACCACCCGGCCCTGGCCTCCCGCTGGCGCGGAAACTTCGCCCCGGCCGAGGAGTGCTGGCTCGACTTCGATGGTGGTTTCAACGACCCGCCAGTCGACAGCAGCAACCACGGCACCCACACCATGGGCACCATGTGCGGCACCGCGCCCAACGACACCATCGGCGTGGCCCCCGGCGCCCTCTGGATCGCCGCCAACACCATCGTGGGCGGCAACCTGGGTGGGCAGCTCCTGACGACCCTGCAGTGGCTGGCCGACCCCGACGGCAATCCCGCGACCATGGACGACGTGCCCGACGTGGCCAACAACTCCTGGGGCGTGAACGAGAACTTCGGCTACCCCGACTGCTACAACGGCTGGTGGGCCGCCATCGACGCCTGCGAGGCCGCGGGCGTGGTGCACGTCTGGGCCACCGGCAACGAGGGCCCGGGCCTGGGCACCGTGCGTTCGCCCGGCGACCGCGCCTCCACTCCCTACGACAGCTTCTCGGTTGGCGCGACCAACTACTTCCCGCCCTACAACATTGCCAGCTTCTCCAGTCGCGGTCCGGCAGGCCCCAATTGTGGTCCGCAGGAGAACCTGATCAAGCCCGAGGTCGTGGCCCCGGGCAACAACATCTACAGCTCCGTTCCGGGCGGCGGCTACACCTACATGGGCGGCACGTCCATGTCAACGCCGCACGTGGCCGGCGTGGTGGCGCTCATGCGGTCGGCCAATCCCGATCTCGACGTGATCACCATCAAGCAGATCCTCATCGACACGGCCAACGACCTGGGCGCACCGGGTGAGGACAACCTCTACGGCTGGGGCTTCCTCGACGCGTGGGAGGCGGTCTCCGCCGCCACCGCCGGTTACGGCACCGTGGCCGGTACCGTGGTCGACGACGTGACGGGTGATCCCGTGGTCGGCGCGCTGGTGGAACTGGTCGACGGTATTCCCAGCGACGTGACCGACGAGTTCGGCGAGTTCCGGCTGGTGCTGCCTGCCGGTCCCGCGGCTCTGAAGACCACAGCCTTCGCCTACGAGGACCTCAACTCCCCGCTCGAGATCCCGGCCGGCACCGAGATCAACCCTGAGTTGCGCCTGATCCCGCAGCCCACGGTGACCCTGTCCGGTACGGTCTACGGCCCGGGCGACACGCCCCCCGGCGGCACTCCTGCCGCGGGCACCGTGGTGTCGCTGGCCAACACTCCGCTGGCGTCGGTCACCACCGGCGTGGGCGGCCTGTGGTCCATCGATGCACCGGCCGACAACGAGTACACCGTGAGCGCGGTCCTGCCGGGTCAGGCTTCCGTGGTGCAGACCCTGCCGGCCATGACCGACCACGAGTGCGCGCTCTACCTGCGTGCCTCCGTGGAGGACGGCTTCGAGTCGGGTGACTTCAGCTCGTTCCCGTGGGTCTTCGCCGGCGACGCCGACTGGCTGGTCACCAGCGAGCAGGCCTTCGAGGGCACCTACTCGGCGAGCTCGGGCGACATCGGCAGCAGCAGCTCGTCGATCCTGCGCCTGGACATCGAGGTGGCCGAGGACGGCCCGGTGAGCTTCTGGTTCAAGACCCAGGGCGGCGGCAGCTCGCTGTCGTTCTGGGACGGCTTCGCCACCATCGAGACCTGGGAGGGCGTCAGCAATTGGATGTACTACTCCTACCAGGCCACGGCCGGTGCGCACACCTTCCGCTGGCGCCTGAACACCACCAGCAGCGGTGGCAGCGGCGACCTGGCTTTCGTCGACCTCATCAAGTTCCCCGGCGGTGACCCCGACGCGCCTCGCGCCGTGGCCTGCCCCGAGAACGTGACGATCGAGGTGGCCGTGGGCGGCGTTGCCGCCGGCGAGCTGCTGGTGCTCAACCAGGGCGTGCTGGACCTGACCTGGACCCTCAGCGATGCCCTGCCCAACGTGGCCATCGACAACGCGGGCGGCACCCTGTCGCCGGCCGGCTACGACGTGGTGGGACTGACCGCGGATGCCACCGGCCTTGCCGAGGGCAACCACGTGTTCAATCTGACCCTGTCCAGCAACGATCCGGACAACCCGTCGCTGATGGTGCCGGTGACCCTGGTGGTCGGCGACACCCCGCTGGGCGTGGACGGCACTCCCGAGGCCTTCGCCCTGGTGGGCGCCGTGCCCAACCCGTTCAACCCGATGACCACCGTGCACTTCAGCTTGCCCGCCACCCAGGGTGCGCGCCTGAACGTCTACGACGTGCAGGGCCGCCTGGTGCGTGAGCTGCTGGACGAGGTGCGGTCGGCTGGCGCGAACCAGGTGAACTGGGACGGTCGCGACCAGACCGGTCGTGGCGTGGCCAGTGGCACTTACTTCGCTCGGCTGGAGTCGGGTGGAATGGCGAGTGTGAAGGCGATGGTGTTGGTGCGATAACGCGCCGTTGGCATTGCCCCGTGTCAGGACCGCCGCCGGTGCCCTTGGGTACCGGCGGCGGTTTCTTGTGCCCATGGGGAGGAGCCAGACCATCGCGGAGGGGTTCCCGGTCGGGATGAAGTTGACGGCAAGGCTGCACCTCGACGACCGGATCATTAGAAAGACGACAAGAATAATCTTGTATAGAAATCCCGGTCGTGATACGGTGAGTTGGACCCGTCGCTGTGGGAGCAGTAACCCGCTGACCCCTCACTGAACCACCGTTTCTCCCACCGTTTGGTCTCGACCGAAGAACACCGTCCCGGCCCGTATCCATTGATTGTTCCCCAGGTTTTTGCAACGACGATCGAGCAGGTCGGCGTCTTCGGGCACAGCCCGAGATCCGGATCTATGGCGCCGATCTGCCGTATGACTTTGCTCGCTAAAAAATATGTGTCGTCTTGATCCAGATCCGGCTCATCACGAATAGGAGCCGATCATGATCGCCCATACCGTTCTCTCGATACCGCGCCGGGAATTCGTTCGCCGGTGCCTCCGGCCAGCATTGTTGGTGCTGGCGCTGTCCCTGGCCGGATCGGCGCCGGCAGAGGTCGTCGTCGACCACCATCAAAAAATCAGTTCCACCGAGGGCGGATTCGCCGGCCCTCTCAATAACGGTGACTTTTTCTGCGTGCCAGCAAGGATCGGCGACCTCGATGGCGATGGAATCATCGACATGGCCGTGGGCGCGGGTGGCGACAACGACGGCGGTGTCGACAAAGGTGCAGTGTGGATCCTGTTCCTGAATAACGATGGTACGGTGAAGTCCGAGAGCAAGATCAGCGACACGGAGGGCGGCTTCACCGGGACTCTGAATCTCGGGGACTATTTCGGCTGGTCAGTGGAGGATCTTGGCGACCTGGACGGAGACGGCCCCTCTACCCGGGCAATCGCGGTGGGGGCGCCGCTGGACAACGACGGTGGCCCGGACCGCGGCGCCGTGTGGATCCTATTCTTGAACGATATCGGCCAGGTGCTCTCCCATCAGAAGATCAGCGCCACGCAGGGAGGTTTCACCGGCCAGCTGGATTTCAATGGCTGGTTCGGCTCCTACCTGGCGAACATGGGCGACCTGGATGGTGACGGGACGATCGAACTGGCGGTCAGCGCTCACCAGCAGAACGACGGCGGCACCTTGCACGGCGCGGTGTGGATCCTGTTCCTGGCCCCCGACGGCACGGTGACCTCACACGTGAAGATCAGCGATACGGCTGGCGGATTCACGGGCGACCTGGACGACGGCGACCAGTTCGGCATCTCGACCGCCAACCTGGGGGACCTCGACGGCGACGGCGACACGGATCTGGCCGTGGGCGCCCACTCTGACGACGACGGCTCCAGTGCAGCCGGCGCCGTGTGGATTCTATTCCTCGATCCTACGGGCACCGTGGACTCCCACCAGAAAATCAGCGCCACCGAGGGCGGCTTCTACGGGGAACTGGAGGCGGAAGATAGGTTCGGCGTGGCGATGGCCGAACTGGGGGATCTCGACGGCGACGGCGTACTCGACCTGGCGGTCACGTCGTTGAGCGACGACGACGGGGCTGCGAACGCGGGCTGCCTGTGGCTACTCAACCTTCGGGTCGACGGCACCGTGAAGCGCCTCTGGAAGATCAGCGCCACCGAGGGCAACTTCCAGGGCCACCTCGATGCCGGCGACCATTTCGGAACCACGCCGGAACTGATCGGCGACCTGGATGGCGACGGGTTTCCGGAACTCGCAGTCGGAGCCGAGGCCGACGACGACGGCGGTGACTATCGCGGCGCGGTCTGGATGCTGTTCCTGGACGAGGAGACCGTGACTCCCGTCGATCCGGGGATCGCCGGCACGCCCGGACTGCACAGCCACCTCGTGGCAGCCGCCCCCAATCCCTTCAATCCCCGGACCACGGTCCACTACGATCTGGTCCGGCCGGGGCAGGTGATAATCGAGATCTTCGACGTCGCCGGACGTCGAGTGTACAGCCGGAACCTGGGAGGGCGACAAGCCGGCCTGGGCAGCGTCCCTTGGGACGGCCGCGACGATCGTGGACGTGCCGTGCCCGACGGCACCTACATCGTACGACTGGTGGCTCCCGATGCCCGGGATGCGATTCGCGTGACGTTGGTCAAGTAGTCCGACGCCGATGACTCCAGTCAGGAGGTACGCCCGTGCTCGTCCCCATACTGTTTCTCGTAGCGCTCGTGGCCGGACCGGGTCTCACTCATTCGGACCCGGCAGGCCACGCGCTCCCCGTGCTCGAACTCGAGAACTCGTTCTCCTCTCCAGCGCCTTTTCCAGTCCCCTGGACGCCGGGCCACAAGACCCGAACCGACTGGGCCGCCATCATCGACGCCACCTGGGGCCCCGGCCATCCGGCCGCCACCCAGTTCGACGTCTTCGACACCTTCTGGAACTGGGTGGATCAGCGTTTTGCCTGCTTCCACGACATCGAGGACAACTGGCAGGAGCTTCACGACCAGTACGTCGACGAGGTGACCGCCGGCGTGAGTCGGGGCCGTTTCGCGGGAATCCTGGGCCAGCTGAGTCTGAGCCTGCGCGAGTCTCATACGAAGGCCTATGACCAGGCCGTCCGCGACGTCTTCGCCGGCCGCGGCGTTCCCCTGCTCTTCACCCACGGTCTGGCGCGCCGCGCCGGTATGCTGGGCGCCGCCGTGACCGCGCAGTCCGACGGCACGGGACTCGTATACCGGACTCTCGACGGCAATCCGCTCGGACTCCAACCCGGCGACAGGATCGTCGGCTACGACGGTCGGCCCTGGAGTGAATGCCTGGCCGAGTTGCTCGCGGCCGAACTGCCGGTGTCCGGATATTGGGGATGCTCCCCCGAGTCCTGGGAACACCACTGGACGGCGGCCGTCGGGACCAACTGGCATCTCTTCGACACCATGGACGTGGTCGCGTACGCCACGGGCGACACCCTGCATCTGGCCACGTCCGCGATCGGCGGCTATTACGGCGAACTGTACGCCAGCGACCAGCTCGACGTCGGGATTCCATTCCCCGACTGGGTCGGCGGAGAGCCGGTCACCTGGGGCGTGATCGACCGCGGCGGCGAGGAAATCGGCTACATCTACGTCTTTGGCTGGTCCGGTACCGCAGGTACCGACTTCTACGCCGCCGTGGACGATCTCACCACCAATTACGACACCGCCGGGCTCATCGTTGATTTCCGCAAGAATGCCGGCGGAAACATGTTCCTCTCCGATGCGGCGCTGGGACTCCTCTTCGCCGAGGACATGCCGACCATTGACTGGGTCGTCCGGTGCTCGCCCGTGGATCACCTGACGCTTTGCAGGCAGAATGCTTGGCCGGTATACGTCATCGATTCGGATCCTCAAGACCGCCACTACGACCGTCCCATTGCCGTGCTCACCGGCCCGGGTGCCGTGAGCTCCGGCGACCAGGTCGCGCTGCGCATGACCTATCATCCCTTCGCCCGAAGCTTCGGCAAGAGCACGGCCGCGGCCTTCAACTCGCCGGAGGACGTGCCGCTCCCATCGGGGTTCTCCGGCCGCAATGCCCACTCGGACGCCGTCCGACTCGACGATCTGGAAGCCCCCCTGACCCATCTCGACTTCCCGGTGGACGTGCCGGTGTGGCTGGCGCCCGAGGACGTGGCCCTGGGAATCGACACCGTGGTGGAGGCCGCGGTGAGCTGGATCGTGGATGTGACGGTCGCGGTGGACTCCGGGCCACCATCAGCACCCGTTGCGCGTTTCGTGGGCGCCAGCCCCAACCCCTTCAATCCGACGACTCAACTCGTGGTCTCGCTGGATCGGGCGACCGACGGCGAGCTGGAGATCTTCGACCTAGCGGGCCGTCGGGTACGCACGTTCCCGCTGCGCGGGTTCCGTGCGGGGGAACATCGCGTGGCCTGGGATGGCCGGTCCGACGCGGGATTCGCGCTGGCCAGTGGCACCTACGTCGTGCGCCTGAGCGCGGCCGGAGATGTCGACGTGGGCAGGGTGGCTCTGGTCAAGTGATATGGAGCGGCCAACCAATTAGAGACAATCCGACCCTTCAGCTCCGGCCGGCAGTGGCCGGGGATACGTCGCTGTTTCGGGGTGACGGGGAGTAGTGGTGGTTGACGGCGGCTTGGTTTTCTAGCAGATCGCAGAACCACGATTTATCTGTCTTCCTTTCTATGTCCAACCGAGCGACCCGTGGCGCTCCCCCCCTCCCGGTGCCGACCGCTGCCTTTTCCATTTCACGTGCTGCTGCTAGACTTCCCGGGACGAAAGGCGACTCGGTGAAGACGATCAGGCAACTCCTCGCCGGCGAGATCCCACCCCGCGAAGCCTTCTGGACCTGGCTCGTCGCTCGGGGCCTCATCGTGAATCTG
>PIVY01000821.1 GCA_003353795.1 bacterium | reverse complement strand
CTCCAGCCCCGCCTCGGCCGCCGGGCCTACCGGCTTCACCATCGTGACGACGACGCCGTCGGTGTCTTCCGTTCCCAGCTGTGTGGCGATCTCTTCCGTGAGCTCCTGAACCTGCAGGCCCAGCAGATCGCTCTCCCCATCCTCGCCACGAGCAATGGCCTCGTCGGATGGGAACGTGCCCACCTCGAGCTCCAGCGTGATGCGCTTGACCTTGCCCTTCTTCGGGCGTAGCAAGATCACCTCGGCGGTGGTGCCAGGCTCGGTGCCGGCCACGATGCGGGTCAGGTCGCGGATGGTCGCGATCTTCTTGCCGCCGAACTCCACCACCAGATCGCCGCGCTGCAGGCCAGCCTCGCTGGCCGGCCCATCGGGTGCCAGGTCGGCGATCAAGGCGCCGACCGCTTCCTGGAGCCCCAGGCTCTCGGCGATGTCCTTGCTGACGTCCTGGATCATCACGCCCATCCAGCCGCGTGTGACCTTCCCGTGCTCCTTGAGATCCTCGAGGATCTGCGTGGCGAGGTTGATCGGCACGGCGAAGCCGACACCCTGCGAACCGCCCGACCGCGTCGCGATCGCCGTGTTGAT
>PIVY01000820.1 GCA_003353795.1 bacterium | reverse complement strand
ATCCCGCCAGCATGACTCACACCGGAATTCCCAAGGAAGAACGCCAGAAGGCCGACATCACCGACGACCTCGTGCGCATCGCCGTGGGCTGCGAGGACTACGCCGACATCGAGGCCGACCTGGCCGGTGTCCTGGATACCATCTAACATGGTTGGGGCGCCGGTGATCGCGCCGGCGCCCCAACCATCAGGAACAGAATGAACGAACAGTGGATTCGCGCCGACAAGATCATGGATTCCTGGGCCGACGTCCGCTGGGATGCCGACTTCACCGCTCACGTCCTCCTCGACCCCGCCTTCCTCGACCGCACCTCACGAATGCGACGATTCCTCGAACTGACTCACGAACGCATCAATCGCAGTGAAACCGCCTATCATCGAGAGGCCGCCCGCCTGGTGCGCCCTCTGCGCGGCATGCCCGGCGAGATCCCGCCTGGCGAGGACGACGTGCTCATTGTGGGCGAGTTCCTGGTGGAGAGCGACGTCTACCTCCAGTCTGCCATCGACCTCCTGCCCGCCACGGCCGGCATCGAGGTGCGTCCCCTGCCCGAGGTGGCCGACTGCAACGAGCTGCGTCAGCTCCTGAA
>PIVY01000819.1 GCA_003353795.1 bacterium | reverse complement strand
TTCGGGGTCGAAGAGGTACTCGCTGATGCCGTTGGGCCAGGTGGCCTTGACCACCGCCGGCCGACCTTGACCGAGCCCGACGACGACGTACGGCCGCCGCAGCTCGAGGCGCTGTGTGCGGTGGCCGGCGGTGATCTCGAGACGGGCGCCGCGGCCGTCCCGCGGCACTTTACGACCCGGTGCCAGAAGCCGTAAGGCCAGCCAGTTCTGACCTTCGGCACCGGAACTCTGCCAGCTCGCCAATCCATCCTCCGACCAGGCCAGGAGATCGGCATCGCGATCACCGTCGAGGTCGAGGCTCAGGAGCCCGGCGGCTTCCGGCAAGTCCGGTAGCAGCCCTGCCCGCGGCTCGAACCGGCCATCGCCCTGATTCACCAGCAGCACGACAGCGGGCGACACTGGAGCCGAAGATGGTGACGACGATGGCGACGAGCCCCCGACGAGCTCCGCCATCGAGCCGGTCGCCACCGCATCGTGGACCAGGCCTGCCTTTTCCGTACCGCGCAAAAACCACAAACCGTCCGCGGTGGCGACCAGGACGTCGACACGGCCATCGCCGTCCCCGTCGAAAGGATGGATTCTGTTGG
>PIVY01000818.1 GCA_003353795.1 bacterium | reverse complement strand
CGGTCATCCCGCGTTCCCGGCACCGGGTCACGGCGTCTCTGACCGGACCCCACGTGCCGCCCCAGCTGACGACGAGCAGGTCGCCCCCGGGAGGTCCCGCGACCTCCTGCGGGGGAATGAATCTCGCGACGCTCTCGACCTTCTCCCGGCGCAGCCGGCACATCGTCTCGTGGTTGTCGGGATCGTGGCTCACGTTTCCGGTCTCGTGTTGTTTTTCGAGACCGCCGAGGCGGTGCTCCAGCCCGGGCGCTCCGGGGATGGCCCAGGGGCGAGCGAGTGTCTCCGGGTCCCTGGCATAGGGCAGGAAGCCGTCGGAATCGGCCGGATGTACGACCTCGATCGGCTCCATTTCTTCGAATGTCGGGATGCGCCAGAGCTCGGCGCCATTGCCTAGCGCCGAGTCGGTGAGGACGAACACCGGCGTGCCGTGGCGGACCGCGATGCGAAAGGCCTCGATGGCCACGTCGAAGCAGTCGGCAGGGCTCGCCGCGGCCAGAATCGGCAGCGGGCTTTCCCCATTGCGACCAGCGTAAGCCTGGAGGAGGTCGGACTGCTCGACCTTGGTCGGCAGGCCGGTGGACGGCCCGC
>PIVY01000817.1 GCA_003353795.1 bacterium | reverse complement strand
AGTACGTGGATGCGTCTTGCGGCACTGAAACCGGGTTCCAGCTGTCGCCACCGTTGTGGGTCACGAACATGCCGGCGCCGTCGTACCGCCTATGGTCGCCGGTACCCACGATGATGTGGTCGAGGTTGGTGGGGTGGACGGCGAACGCTCGCACCGAGGGATTGGGCAGCTTCCGACCGATGTCGTTCCAGATGCCGCCGTCGGCATCCGAGTTCTGGGTCATCCAGAGACCGCCCTGGCACGCTCCCGCGAACACGGCCGGCCCGGTCCCGATGTCGATGATCTGGATCCCCGAGATACGACCGTTCCGCGGCTCGTCGCCGAAGTTGCCGATGGGACCAACCAGACTCCAGACGTCGCGTCCGGCCGGCAGTGCACCGGACGCGCCCCGGAGGTAATCCTCCATGCCGGTCTGGCGCAGCGCGTCGCGATACTCCGCCGGGGACTTCTGCCACCTGACGCTCTCGGTGAGCCGCCGAATATCCTCGCGCCAAGGCTCCCGGTCCTTCTCGACGCCTTCCTCGGCTCGCGGATACACCGTGAGCCGTCGGCCCCGGAGTTCCTGGCCGGCAACCACATTCGGCTGGAG
>PIVY01000184.1 GCA_003353795.1 bacterium | reverse complement strand
GGGCGAGCGAGCCGTCAGAACGTGGCCGCGGCTCTCCAGGATTCGACGCACCTCGGGCGCCATGCCGAAATGCTCGTACCAGCCGGTCTCGGGAGACCACTGGTGATGGATCCGCGGCGCCGCCACCGCCTGGCGCGCGTCCATGCCGAAGTCGATCACGTTGAGGATCGCCTGCAAGGTGGCCGTGATGATCTTCGATCCGCCCGGGGATCCGGCGACCATTTGCACGTCGCCGCCTCGGAGCACGATGGTGGGCGTCATGCTCGACAGCGGGCGTCGGTGAGGCGCCACCGCATTGCGCTCGCCCTGGATCAAGCCGAACGCGTTGGGCGATCCCGGAGCCGCGGCGAAATCATCCATCTCGTCGTTGAGGATCACGCCGGTTCCGGCGGCGATCATGCCCGCGCCGAAATTGAGGTTGATGGTGAGCGTGGCAGCCACGGCGTTGCCGTCCGGATCGACCACCGAGAAGTGGGTCGTGTGTTCGGATTCGGGTGTCCGCGGAGCGCCGTCGATGCTTGCCGGCGGCACGGCCGCGCCGGCCTCGATGCGGGCGCGCTGACTGTCGGCGTGAGCGCTCCCGGTGAGCCAGTCCACCGGCACGTCGACGAAGTCCGGATCCCCGAGAAAACGACTGCGGTCGGCGAAGGCGAACTTCATGGCCTCGAGCTGGGGATGCCAGGCGTCCGCCGAGCCGAACCCGGCACCTGCGAGGTCGAACGGCTCGAGGATGTTGAGCATCTGCACGAGGTGCACGCCGCCGCTGCTGGGCGGCGGCATGCTCACGATGTCGAGTCCGCGATAGGTGCCCCGGACCGGTTCTCGCCAGACGCTGCGATACGCAGCGAGGTCCTCGCGGGTGAGGATGCCGCCATCGGCCTCGACCGCAGCCACCAGGGCCTCGGCCACGGGCCCCGCGTAGAATGCATCGGGACCGGCATCGGCAATGGCGTCCAGGGTGCGGGCCAGATCGAGCTGGCGGATGGGATCACCCACGGCAGGGAGGTCGCCGTCGGGCAGAAAGACCGAAAGGAACGCCGCGTCGAATCGATTTCGCCGGTGATGGTAGGCGAGACGCTGCACTAGCATCTCCGGCGCCGGAAAACCCTCGCGGGCCAGGTCCGCGGCGGGCCGGACGAGGCGCGCCCAGGGCAGGCGACCGTACTTCTGGTGCAGGTCCCAGAGGCCGCGAACGAGGCCCGGCACCGCCACGCTCAACGGGCCGGTCCGGCTGAGGGCCGGATCGGGTCGGCCGTCCGGTCCCAGGAACATGTCGCGGGTGGCTGCGGCCGGAGCGGTCTCGCGGCAATCGAGAGTGTAGCTCTCGCCGGCATCTCGCTGGTGGCCCACCACGAAACCTCCGCCACCGAGTCCGCTGCTGTAGGGCTCGGTGACCGCCAGCACCAGGGCGGCTGTGACGGCCGCGTCAGCCGCGTGACCGCCCTCGCGAAGGACGTCCAGGGCCGCGCGCGTGGCATGGGGTTCTGCCGTGGCCACCATGCAATGGTCGCCCACGGCCGGAGCGTCTAGGGCGGCGGCGGCCAGGGGCAGAACGAGGAGCAGCAGGCCGATCACGATGCGTTTCACGTCATCCTCCCAGGAGGCCGGTGGCCACGGACCGGGCACCGCAGTGCCGGGCGAAGACATCGACGAAGTGTTCCACGTGGCCGGCCATGGCCTCCGAGCCATGATGCGGCGTGGCCATGATCACGGCCAGGATTCGAACCGTGGACTCCCCCACGCACGTCCGAGCGCTGTCGCTGGTGGGCGAGCCGAAGCCGCCCCGCGCGTCGAACAGGCCCAGCCGGCCCGCGAGATGGACCGATCCCTTGCGAATGCCGGGATACTCCTCGCCGTCGCGTCCCTGACGCAGGACGATGTCGCCGTCGACCCGATCGAGATCATACATGCCGATGGGCAGCAGGTAGGAGAGACTGGCCAGGTTGCAGCAGTCCACGGCGTTGTTGATGTGGTAGAGGTCCTTGTCCTGGAGCACCCGACGCAGAAGGGCCTCGCTGCTGGGGCGATGACGGGTGAAGTCCATGCCGAAGGCGCGGTAGAGTTCGCGGGATTCGCGAAGTTCGGGAATCTCGCTGGGTTTCTTGCCCACGTGCTGCTCGCGATAGGCGGCGGCGGTCGTGGCGATCTCTGACCAGACTGCAGGCTCCTCGCGCACGGACACCTCGTCCAGGCAGACCACGCCGCCGAGGAGCTTGCCGGAGGTAGTGTCGTCGAGCGCCACGGCGCGGCCGTCGGGAAGGGTCAGCTCACGGGTCACGGTGCCTCCTCGGTGGGCGCCATTCAGGAGCGGCCCTGGTAGCGTCCGCCGTCGCCGTACATGCTGTCGTAGTAAGCGCGGTACTCGCCGCTGCGGATCTTCTCCCACCAGTTCCGGTTGTCGAGATACCATTGCACGGTCTGCGCGAGTCCGTCGCCAAACGCGAAGGTCGGCTGCCAGCTGAGCTCGCCGCGAATCTTGTCGGCGACGATGGCGTACCGGCGGTCGTGCCCCGGCCGATCCTTCACGAACTCGATGAGCGATTCGGGCTTGTCCAGGATCTCCAGGAGCCGTTTCACCAGGTCCAGATTCGCCCACTCGTTGCGGCCGCCGACGTTGTAGACCTCGCCGGCGCGTCCCTGGCGCAGAACCAGATCGATGGCCCGGCAGTGATCGCTCACGTGGAGCCAGTCGCGCACCTGCTGGCCGTCGCCGTACACGGGCAGCGACCGGTCCTCGAGAGCGTTGGCGATCATCAGCGGGATGAGCTTCTCGGGAAACTGGTAAGGGCCGTAGTTGTTGCTGCAGCGGGTGATGCGAACGTCGAGCCCGAAGGTGTGGTGGTAGGCGCGACAGAGGAGATCGGCCGCCGCCTTGCTCGCGGCGTAAGGCGAGTTGGGAGCCAGCGGCGTCTCCTCGGTGAAGCCGGGCGCATGGGGATCCAGCGAGCCGTAGACCTCGTCGGTGGAAACCATGACGAAGCAGTCGAGTTCGTGTTTCAGGGCGCATTGGAGCAGAACCTGGGTGCCGCGGGTGTTGGTATCGAGGAAGGCACCGGGCGCGTCGAGGGAGCGGTCGACGTGGCTCTCGGCGGCGAAGTGGATCACCGCGTCGATAGACTCCTCGGCCAGCAACGACGCGACGAGATCAGCGTCGCGGATGTCGCCCTTGACGAAGCGATAGCGGGGATGGTCCTCGATACCGGTGAGGTTCTCGAGGTTGCCGGCGTAGGTGAGCAGGTCCAGGTTCACCACGCGATCATCGGTCTTGCCGATGAGCATCCGCACGTGATTACTGCCGATGAAGCCGGCGCCACCGGTGACGAGGATGTTCAACGCATGCTCCTAGGTCGTCTTGTTGGCGCCGCTCTCGGCCACGAGCTGGCTTGCGCGCAGCAGCGACGGGAAGGTTCCGGCATCGGTCCACCAGCCCTCGAGTTCGGACCATTCCAGCTGACCGCGTTCGATGTACATGTTGTTGACGTCGGAGATCTCCAGCTCGCCGCGGTCGCTGGGCTTGAGGTCGCGGATCATCTCGAAGACCTGATGGTCGTAGAAGTAGATGCCGGTGACGGCAAAATCGGACAGCGGATTGCTGGGTTTCTCCTCCACGCGCACGATGCGACCATCCTCGAACACCGGCACGCCGAAGCGTTCGGGGTCGGGCACCGTCTTGAGCAGGATGCGGGCACCGCTGCCCTGGGCCTCGTAGGCTTCCACGGCCGATCGGATGCTGTACTCCACGATGTTGTCGCCCAGGATCACGGCGATCTTGCCGCCGTCGGCAAAGTCCTCTGCCAGACGCAACGCGTCGGCGATACCGCCCTCGCCTTCCTGGTAGGTGTAGTGCAGATCCTTGAGACCGAACTCCTTGCCGTTGCCCAGAAGCTGCAGGAAGTCGCCGGCGAAGCTGCCGCCGGTCACCAGCATGATCTCGTCGATGCCCGCCGACGCCAGGCAGCGCAGCGGGTAGTGGACCATGGGTTGATCGTAGACCGGCAGCAGATGCTTGTTGGTGATCTTGGTGCAGGGCAGCAGCCGGGAACCCAGTCCGCCGGCCAGGATGACGCCTTTCATACCGAGTCCTTTCCGCGGCCAGTGGCCGCCACGAGGGCGCGGACCTTCTCGGGATCGACCCGGCCCGCGGTCTTCAACGACGTGCCCACGATGAATCCGTCGGCCGCCGCGTAGTTGTCGAGATTGTCGACGGTCACGCCACTGCCAACCAGCAGCGGACTGTCGGGCAAGGCCGTGCGCAATTCCGCCAGCACTGCCACATCGGTGGCGCTGCCGGTGGCGGCGCCCGACACGATCAAGGCGTCGGCTCGTCCGCGCAGGCGTAGGTCGCGCGCCTCGTCGGCCAGTTCCCGCACCGCCAGCGGCGCCGCATGCTTGACCCGCACGTCGGCCAGAATGCCCACGTGATCGAATCCGAGCTCACGGCGACGGCGCAACGTGAGGTGAGCGCGACCGCTCAGCGGGCCCTGATCGGTGACCATGGCGCCGGTGTGGACGTTGATGCGGATGAACGAGGCGCCGACGGCCCCCGCCACGGCCAGGGCTGCCTCCGCATCGTTCCGCAGGACGTTGATCCCCAGGAGCATGTCGGGCTGCTCACGCCGCAACACAGCGGCGACCACGGCCATGGCCGCCACGGTCTCGGGCGGCACCCGGTCAGGCCAGAACGGGGCGTCGTGGAAATTTTCCATCATCACCGACGTGATCCCGCCGGCCGCCAGTGCCGCGAGATCGGCGACGGCCGCCTCGATCACCGTGCCGAGATCGCCGGCGAACGCGGGCGCACCCGGCAGCGCGGGCAGATGGATCATGCCGATGAGAGGGGGCCGGAGCCTCGCGTGTAGGTCTTCGTGGGTCCACATGGCCGGGAATTATAACCTCCCGGCCGCAGCGATGCATCCGGCATTTCCCGACGGAGCGGGCGCCGATCACGATCCGGCAGCTACTTCACGAAGGCCAGACGCGTATTGAAGGTCATGCCGCCGGCCTCGAGGCGAGCCACGTAGACCCCCGCCGCCACGCCGCGGCCGCCGTTGTCGCGGCCGTCCCAGCGGAACGGATGGCGCCCGGCCGGCAGATCACCGTCATGGATGGTGCGCACCCGCCGGCCCTTCACGTCGTAGATCACGAGGCGGGCCGGTCCATTGCTCGCGAGGTCGAACGCCAGGTTCGTGCCCGGATTGAAGGGATTGGGCCACGCCGGCATCAGGTTGGTCACCACCGGGACTTCCTCGCTTCCGGTGCCTCCGGACGCCGGCTCGACCACCTCGAGGATCTGATCGGCGGCGATGTCGCGCACGATCTGGGTCTCTCCGTCGGGCCAGTTGATCACCAGACTGTCGGCAACGGTGGCGGCCCCGAGTCCGAAATGCACCCGGCGGGCGTTGCCGGATGGTCCGCTCCGAGCATCGATCTGCCGCAGCACGACCCGGTCCCCCAGGTGGAGGGTGAGGATCGCCCCCACAGGATCCCGCAGCCCAGCGAAGCCGCGCGCGTCGACCTGGAGCCAGTGGCCACGATTCATGGAATTGCGCAGCACCAGGGGCGGCATGCCGTCCCGGTCGAGGACGAGATCCACGCCGCCGTCGGCATCCAGATCCCCCGCGATCACCGCCACGGTGGGACCATCGAGGCCTGCCAGCATAAGCGGCGACTCTCGCCAGAGATCCTCGCCTTCGTTCATGAGCAGGCGATCCGACTGGCCGTAGCGGGCAATGAAGAGATCCAGATCACCGTCGTTGTCGAAATCCGCCCAGGTCGCATCGCGGCCCGCGCCCGGCGTATCGGTGTTCTCCTCGGACTCCATGACGAATGTGCCCTCGTACTGGGTCAGCAACACGTCGGAGCCCCCGTCGTGAGCGATGTAGAGGTCGAAGTCGCCGTCACCATCATGATCGCCCCAGGCGGCGGCGCCACCGCGATAGGGCACCCCCAGGCCACCGTGGGTCACGTCGGCGAACTGCACCGGGAGGCGATTGTGGGCCAGCACGTTGCTGCCGAAGTTGTTCACCATGTAGAGATCGGGACGACCGTCGCGATCGAAGTCGCACCAGGTACCGGTGACCGTTCGGGCGAAACTGTGGCCCGGCAGGATGTCGCGGATCTCGTACTCGGCCAGCACCGGCCCGGCCTTGTTGGGCGACCGCAGCAGCAGATCCGATTCACCCTCGCGTACCAGATGGAGATCCAGCTTGCCGTCATGGTCGTGGTCCAGCCAGGTCGCGCCACGCACCGAATCCAGGGTCACGATGGTGAACTCCGCGTCGCTGGCGAAGAATCCGGGCGCTGTCTGGCGGAGCAATAGCCCCGCGGCGCCACGCCGCACCAGGTAGACGTCCTGATCACCATCGGCGTCGATATCGGCCCAGGCTGCAGCCACCGTCGCGGCGGGTTGGGCGAGGACCGGCGGCGTCACGTCGGTGAACTGCCAGCCGCCGTCGTTGCGCAGCAGGTTGTCGGACTCGCCGTCCCGGCAGAGGAACAGGTCCAGGTCGCCGTCGGAATCGAAGTCCACGATCTGGCCGCCGCGACCCGGCGCGGGATTCGCCAGCGCCGGTACGGCCGTCGATGCGAACGGAGGATGCGAATACATGCCGGTGACCTCGGGCGCAGGGCCCGCCTCCGGCACCCAGACCGCCTCCGACGGCGGAGCCTGCCAGCCCGGCACGTGGCGCCACGTCACCACGTACGAGCCCTCGTCGGGCACGTGGGCCGTTCTGCCGCCCGCGCCGAACTTGATGTATCCGTCCGCACCGGTGATCTGCCACGGCGCGTCCAGATCGACCGGTTCGACGATCAATTCCAGGGGCCAGCGGCCGACGCCGTCACGGAAGGAGAACTCCATCACGGGTCCCGGCTCGCCGATGTCTTCGAGATGGAGATCCGCGGCGAGCCCTCGCCACCACCGGGCCGACGGGCTCGTGTCCGGAGCGAACCGATCGTACCCCTCACCGCCGAAGAGATCGGTGTCGTCACCCCAGTTGGCATCGTGCTCCAGGTCCCAGCGGCCGTCGGCCTGCACCAACGTCACCATGTAGTGGATGTCCGGCTGCATGGCCTCGCGATTGTTGCTGCCGCGCCAGTCCACGTGCCACACCGCCAGACCGTCGTCGGGTATGGATGCGTCGCGGCCGAATCGCTGTCGATTTTCGACGATGTAGAGTTCGTTGGAGACAATGGGGTGCGGCAGGACGAAGACCTGATTCTCACCGGCGCGTGCTTCCAGGTCGGGCATCACTCCGTCGAGGAGGATGTCGTGCGTCCAGCCCGAGCGATACTTCAACGGACCACAAGGCTCGGTGGGATTGCGGGTCGAACCGGGATTGCTCATGAGGCAGAAGAGCCCCGCACCCCAGGATTCGAAGCCGGTATCGTAGAGGTCGGGCCACTGGCACAGGGCGTGACCGATCTCGTGGCAAGCGGTGCCGATGAAGAACTCGTCCCGGATCGGATTGATGTTCCAGAGACGGGCCGTGACGCCGTCGACCTGGTAGCCGGCCTCGCCGGCCTGGGGCCACAGACCGACACCATGGCCGAGCGCCGGCGAACCGGCGTACAGACAGGTCACCAGATCCACGTAGCCGTCGCCGTTGGCGTCGTACTGGCTGAAATCGAATCCGTGCCGCTCGAGATCCTGGAGCCCCTCGGTCACGAGCTGACGGGCACGCCATCCCTGCGACTGGCCCGGATCCTCGTAATAGGACTTGGGATGCGCGGCCCGGTAGTAGTGATCCGGCACCTCGTGGGTGAGGTCGAGCCGACCGGCGGAGATGTCGCGGTAGTAGTCGCGCACCGACCCGTTATTGCCGAACCCTGAGAAGCCGATCTCGTTGAACGCCGCCTCGATGATGGCGGGATCCATGACGGCATGCTCGTCGGGGAAGTCGGCCAGGATCAGGATGCCGCGAACGGCGCCCTCGGTGGCGGGAACCGGGTAGTCGGCCTTGTCGCCCTCGCGCGGAATCCGCCCGGCAACCTGCTGCGCCTCGATCACACGCTGCTGCACGATGTCGCCCGGCAACCGGATTCCGGGCTCGATTCCTGCTGGCGGCAGGGATCCGGCGCGCACGCCCGTGGACTCGAGTTCCTCGCCGGACACGTCAAGACGAGCGAAGCAGATCCAACCATCCGGATCGCGAACCATCGTGTACCCGGCCATGTCCTCCAGGCGCTGGTGGTACTCGTCACCCCACACCTGCACCATGATCTCGCTGCCGTCCGGCTGGACCAGCGACGCCGCCTCGCCAAACATCGGCAGGGCGGACACGTCAACGGAGATTGCCATGATGAAAATGGACAGAGCCAAGGCGATCGCCGGGCTGGCGGCTCGATAAATCGTCATGGCGATCCTTGCGGTATGCGCTGGAGGTAGCGCGGGATCCGTGCGGGGGACGACGAAACCATAGAATGAGTTTACGGCTCGCGTGGTCGCCGGGCAAGGCCGACCGAACACTACAACGATAGTTTTTATCTTCTTTTGATGCCAGCGGCGCACCCTGGACGCCGAATGACCAGTTTCGCCAGATTCGTCCCCCGAAACGGGTCGGGCGAGCCTGCGGTGCGCAAGGAGCGCCCGCGGGCTCGCCCAGGGGTCATTTCACCAGGGTCAGGCGACTGCTGAGAGCGCCGCTTTGCGTCTGCAAACGCATGAGATACGTTCCCGACGCCACCTGGCGGCCGTTGCCGTCACGACCCTTCCAGGTCACCGTATGGGCACCTGCGGGCAGATCCTCGTTGACGAGATCCGCCACCCGTCGACCGTCGAGACCGTAGATGGTCAGCCGCACGGGCCCCGCACCGGCGACCTCGAAGGCAATGGTCGTCTGCGGGTTGAAGGGATTCGGATAGGCGCCCTGGAGCCGCGTCACGCCGGGGAGTTCGCCATCCTCGACACCGAGGGGGTTCTCCGTCTGCTCGACCACCATGGTCCGGTCGGCGACCTGGGCAACCCGCACGGACTGCTCGCCGTCCGGCCAGGTGACGATCACGCTGTCGGCAGCCGTGGCCGCACCGAGCCCGAAGTGTACGATGCGAGCGGTCTCGCCCCGTCCGTCGCCGGCCTGGACCTCGCGCAATTGCGAAACGCCGCCGGCGACGACGCGGACCCTGGCTCCGATGGCGTCGCGGTTGGACGGGTCGCCGCGCAGGTCCACGGCGAGCCAGTGGCCACGCCCCACGACCTGGTTGCGCAGGATCAGGTTCGGCGCGCCGTCGCGAGCCACGTAGACGTCCACGCCACCGTCACCGTCGAGGTCGGCGCAGACGGCGGTCACGGCCGCGCCCTCGGTCTCGGCCACGGCGAGAGAACTGCGGGTGAAGCCACCGTCGCCGTCGCCGAAGAGCACCATGTCCGGAGCGCCGTCCCGGGCCACGTAGAGATCCAGGACACCGTCGTTGTCGAAATCGGCCGCGGAGACTGATCGACCCGGACCGTCGTCGGAGACCGTCGGGTCGAATTGGCGCGCGAAGTAACCGAGGGTCCAGAGGCAGCAGACATCTTCGTCGTTGGCATTGACGGTGTAGGAATCCCAGTCGCCGTCGTTGTCGAAATCGCCCCAGGCTGCGTCCCAGCCCGCGCCGTCATCGGTCATGGCAGGCTCGCCGGAGGGCTCGAAGGCCGTCCCGCCGTAGCTGCGCACCAGCAAGTTCAGGTCGCCGTTGTTGACAAGGTAGGCATCGCGATCGCCGTCGAGATCGTAGTCGCACCACACCGCCGCGCGCCCCGGACCGAGATCGTTGAGGCCCGCGAGCGACTGCGCCACCATGAGTGGATGCCCGGACCCGATGTCGCCGTAGTTGTCGAAGAACACGTTCTCGGCGCCGGACTTCACCAGGTACAGATCAAGCTGACCGTCGCCGTCGGCATCGCACCAGGATGCGTCCGTGCCGTCGCCGGCATCGTCCAGCCCGAAACTGAGGGCCGTCACGTCGGTGAAGGCGCCACCCTCCTGCTCGAGCAGGCGGTTGGCCTCGCCGGTGCGAACCAGGTAGACGTCCCGGTCGCCGTCGTTGTCGTAATC
>PIVY01000816.1 GCA_003353795.1 bacterium | reverse complement strand
CGGCGTCCTCGAGGGCACCGGCGGCAACGGCGGCGGCTACATCGCGCAGGACGAGCTGTCCGACTACCAGGGTGCTCCCGACACCGGCGAACTGGGCCCCTTCACGATCCTGTCGGGCCGGATGATCGAGCTGCACGAGATGCAACTGCCGGCCGGCGACCTCGCGTTGCGCGTCGACGACCTGGGCGGCGGCGTGGACTGGGGCGTGTCGGTCTTCCGGGCGGACGGGTCGTTCTTCGGCAAGACCGAGACGGTGGCCGACGGCTTCGGCAACGACGCCGGACCGGGTGGGTCCGAGTGGATCCAGATGACCCTTCCCGCAGACGACTTCTACTGCGTTGCGGTCTGGAAAACCAGGGTGAACGACCTCTCGACGACTGCGCCGTACCGGCTGTGGCTGACCCACGATGCGACGGCTGCCCCCGAGGTGGCGCCGACGGCGACGCGACTGGTGGGAGCGGCACCCAATCCGTTCAACCCCCAGACCGTGATCGCCTTCGAGCTAGCCGCGTCAGCGTGCTGCGAGCTAGTGATCCATGACCTGCAGGGACGCGCCGTACGCACGCTGGTGCGCGGAGATCTCTCGGCGG
>PIVY01000815.1 GCA_003353795.1 bacterium | reverse complement strand
GGGATCGCGGGCACTCCGCCGATCGTTTCGGCGCTTCTTCAGGATTACGGCACCCGAACCCGCGCCGTCCTCGAACGCTACCTCCCGGATTCGCCCTCTCAGCGCCTCGACCGCCTGGTCGCCGATTATCCGGGCCGCGGCGGTAAGATGTTGCGCTCGAGCTTGTTGATCGCGACCGCCCGCGCCTTCGGCGCTTCTCCCGATCAGGCCCTCGGTACCGCGGCCGCGCTCGAGATGCTCCACAACGCCATGTTGATCCACGACGACATCCGGCTGTCACTCAGGCGAAACAGGCCGTGAATGGTGCCAGGGCCGTCCACGGTGGTCTCGAAAGAGCCGGTGTTGGCCAGATTGGTCGCAAGGCTGTCCCAGGTGTCGCCGCCATCCCTGGAAATATCGATGTCGACGTTGTCGACGCCGCCGACGGTATTCCAGGTGATGGTTTCGGTATCACCGACGATGAAATGTTCGCCACCGTTGGGGTAGGTGACCATCAACTCGGGATTGGCCTGAGTCAGGACGACGGTGGTGTAGAGAGTGTGCGGATCGGCGCCGTAGGTGTCGCCGCCAATGGTGCTCGGAATTTCAAT
>PIVY01000814.1 GCA_003353795.1 bacterium | reverse complement strand
GCGCCGCCACGGCCGCCATAGCCTGTGGTTCGGTTGTTATGAAATACAGACGACGCAACGTTCGCATCGGAAAGACCACCGATGTACATCGCACCGCCGGAAGGCCCTTGGTTCATGTGGAGAACACAGTCGGCGATCCATGCAACACCGTAGTAGAGATAAAGTCCGCCGCCACGACTCCCGGATCCGAGAGGGGGACCGCTCGCATCACCGGCTGTGATCGTGAAGCCACTGATCGTGACCTCAGCGCCGGCCGTGAGGGCGGAAACGACGTGACGGCTGTTCTCATCGTAGTTGGCGAAGTCGGGGCCGTCGTTGTCGAGCAGGTCGCCGCTGAGGATCGTCTCGAACAGGGCTGGATCGCGCAGGTCCGGATCGGCGCCGCCGCAGCCGGCGTATCCACCATAGAGCGGCACGGCGTCGATCAGTTCGAACGTCGCCTCCCGATCGCCGGGCACCACATCCACGCCCTGGTCGGGCTTGTAGAGGCCCTGTGCCACGTGGATCGCCGTCACGCCGCTGCCCGGAGCACGCGCGGCTGACAGGGCATCCTGGAGATGGTCGAACGCATCGCACCAGGTCGAGCCGTC
>PIVY01000813.1 GCA_003353795.1 bacterium | reverse complement strand
TGCATGGGCCTGGCCGCCTCGATGGGTCAGTTCCTGCTGGCCGCAGGGGCCAAGGGCAAGCGGTCGGCCCTGCCGCACAGCCAGATCATGATGCATCAGCCTTCCGGCGGCATCCAGGGTCAGGCATCCGACATCGCCATCCAGGCCGAGCGGATGGTCTACATCAAGCGGCTGATGGCCGAGAAGATCGCCGAGCACTCCGGCCAGACCGTCGAGCAGATCGAGGAAGACTCAGAGCGTGACCGCTGGTTCACGGCCGAAGAGGCCAAGGAGTACGGACTCATCGACAACGTGATCACCCGACGGGCCGCGTTGGACGACTGATCGCAGCCGCCGGCTGCTCAGCCGGCGGTGGTGGAGGTCACGACGGTGCTGGTCGTGGTGGGCACGGTGGTCGACGGCGGTGACCCGGCGTCGGGCTCGGTCTCGTCGCCCAGGGTGGCATCGAGGCGGATCCCGCACTCGTCGAGGGCGTAGGCGGTGACCGCCACCTGCGCGGCATCGATGTCTTCGTGGGTGTCCATGGCCTCGCGCAACTGCTCGGCGGCCTTGGCCGGGTCGTCGGGGTTGGCTTCGACGGCGTCGAGCAC
>PIVY01000812.1 GCA_003353795.1 bacterium | reverse complement strand
GGGTAGGCACCCGCGCCACCGCGCCAGCAGCGCCGTAACATGTCGGTGTCGATGATGCCGGGATTCACGGCGACCGCGGCCAATCCCGCGGGCAGATCCTGGGCCAGTGCGCGCGTGAGTCCCTCGATGGCCCACTTGCTGGCGCAGTAGGGCGCTACCTCCGGTGACGTCGACCGCCCCCAGCCCGAGCTCAGGTTGGCGATCACGCCACGACCCGCAGCTATCATGGCGGGCGCCAAGGCACGGATCACATTCACCGTGCCGTCGACGTTCACATCCATGAGGCGACCGAACTCCTCCGGCGACACTTCCCAAAGCGGCGCCGGATCGTTCATCAGAGACGCATTGTTGACCACGAGGTCGGGCGTGCCGTGGGCGGTGGAGATCCGTTCGGCCCAGGCGTTCACCGCCGAGGGCTCGGCCACGTCAACGACGGCGAAATCGTGGATAGTGGGAAACAGTGTGCGGAGGTCCGCGACCTGATCGGCATTGCGGCCGCAACCCAGTACGGTATGGCCGCGGGCGATGATCTCGACGGCAAGCGCGCGCCCGAGGCCGCGTGTCGCGCCGGTGATCACGACAGTACGCAGTT
>PIVY01000811.1 GCA_003353795.1 bacterium | reverse complement strand
TACATGAATAACGATGTCATCATCACCTGCGCCATAACCGGCGCCGGCGATACCACCAGCCGCAGTCACCTGGTACCAATTACGCCACGGCAGGTGGCCGATGCCGCAATCGAGGCCGCGAACGCGGGCGCCGCGGTCGTACACGTGCACGTTCGCGATCCCAAAACCGGCGCCGGTTCGCGCGACCCCGCACTGTTTCGCGAAGCCGTCGACATGATTCGCGACAGCGGCGTCGACATGATCATCAACCTCACCGCCGGCATGGGCGGCGACTGGGTGCCGAGCGATGGCGATCCTTCACTACCCGGCCCGGGCACCGACATGATCGGGCCCGAGGCGCGTCTCGCGCACGTGGTCGAATGCAAACCCGATATCTGCAGTCTCGACTGCGGCACCATGAACTTCGGCGGCAATTATACCTACATCAACACCGCTCCGTATTTACGCGTTATGGCTCAGATGGCGATGGATCTCGGTGTCAAACCGGAACTCGAGGTCTTCGACCTGGGGCAGATCCGCCTGGCGCGCAGCCTGATCGACGACGGCCTCATCAGCGCGCCGCCCATGTTCCAGATTTGCCTTGGCATTCCCT
>PIVY01000810.1 GCA_003353795.1 bacterium | reverse complement strand
GGCTCCTCGTAGCCGCCCTCGCAGCGCTTGCCGTTTTTGCCAACTCGCTCGGCAACGGCTTCGTCTGGGACGACCAGGACCTCATCGTCGACGACTACCGCCTGAGCTCGCTCCGTCACCTGGGGGCCGTTTTCACCCACGACTTCTTCAACCAGGACCAGGTCGTCGACGAGCGCGGCTACGGCTACTACCGGCCACTGGTCACGGTGAGCTACCTCGTCGACTTCACCTTTTCCGGCCTCGACCCTTTCGGCTACCACCTGACCAACGTCCTTTTGCACACCGCCTGCACCCTGCTCGTGGGGTGCCTTCTGCTGCGGCTCGGTCTGGGCACCGGGGCGGCGGTCGTGGCGGCGCTTTTCTTTGCCGTCCATCCGATCCACACGGAGAACGTGGCGTGGATCGCCGGTCGCACCGACCTCGTGGCCTTCTTCTTCTGCGCCGCGGCGATGGCGTTTCACGGTGATCGAGGTCGGGGTCCCCGGGGCGCCGCCGGAACACCGGCCGGAGACGGTGCTCTTGAGTCTCTTGCCGACCGTCGTGCGCTATCTCGGCTGGCTGGTGGCGCCGCTCGATCTCCGGGCCTATGTGCA
>PIVY01000809.1 GCA_003353795.1 bacterium | reverse complement strand
CCCGGACGATCTGATCGCCGATCTGGAAATGGGGTTGGAACGCCTCAACGCGCCGCCCTGGGCGCGCTGCCGAGAGCAAACAGCGCCGTTGCCGCGACGACAATGGCGGGACCGGCTGGGATATCCATCTTCCACGAGCCCCACAGTCCGCCGCCGACGGACAGCACACCGGCCAGGGCGGCCAGCAAGGCCATCTGCTCCGGCGTCCGGGCGAACCGGCGGGCCGTGGCCGCGGGAATGATCAGAAGCGAGATCACCAGCAGGACCCCGACCACCTTCATGGCCAAGGCCACGACGACGGCCATCAGCAGCATGAAGGCGAACTCGGTCGCGGCCACCGGGACGCCCTCGACCCTGGCCAGTTCCTCGTGCACCGTGATCGCCAGCAGGCGCCGCCAGAGAGCGGCGAGCGCCCCCAGGACAACGGCCCCGCCCCCAAGGATCCAAACAACGTCGGTCGCGCTCACGGCGAGCACGTCGCCGAACAGATACCCCATCAGATCGACGCGCACCGTCTCCAGCAACGACACCGCCACCAGACCCAGGGCCAGCGCCCCATGGGCCAGAATGCCCAACAGGGTGTCGTTGCCGAG
>PIVY01000808.1 GCA_003353795.1 bacterium | reverse complement strand
CGGCGCGGCGGTTCCAGTCGGGTCAGTCCCCGCCTGGGACTCCCGACGGTAGAGAAGAGCGATTCGGAGGAGAGTACGCGCGCGACCCGGGCCGGAACGGCGCGGGCAGGACCAGAGGAAGAGGAGAGGCAAGAGTGTCAGAAGAAAGTGCTGCGCTAGAGAAGTTCCAGCTGACCGATCCGACGGGCGAGGAGTTCGAGATTCCCAGCATCATGCCGCTGCTTCCGGTCCGCGATGTCGTGGTCTACCCCGGCGTGACGATTCCCCTGACCATCGGCCGACGGCGATCGCTGGCGGCCCTCGAAGACGCCGGCGTTGGTGGGTTCCTGCTGGTGGCGACCCAGCGTGAGGCCGACACCGAATCGCCGGGCCTCAGCGAAATCTACCCTACGGCATCCGTGGTCAAGGTGATTCGCATCGTCGACGCGCGCCGCGAGGGCAAGCAGGCCCTGGTCGTCGGAATCTGCCGCTCGAAGATCCGCGAACTGGTCTCCAGTGAGCCCGCGATGCGTGTTCGCATCGAGCCCGTCGCCGAGGTGACCAGTGACACCACCGCAGACGAGGCGACCTGGCGAAGAGTGGTCCTTCTCGCAC
>PIVY01000807.1 GCA_003353795.1 bacterium | reverse complement strand
CGCCTCCAGTGCCCCTCGGGCGCTCTCCACCTCATCGTGGCGGCACCCCCAGCTCTCCAGCGCCGCCGCCAGCAACCGCCGATTGGTTGCATTGTCGTCAACGGCCAGAACGCGTTGGCCGCTGAGCGGCACGACAGGTACGGCATCACGCCCGCGCTCGTCGGCATCACAGGTTGCGCCCTGCACGCCGAGGGCCGCCGTAAACCGAAAAGTGCTCCCCTCGCCCTCGCGGCTTTCCACGGAGATGTCGCCGCCCATCAGGCGCGCAAGACGCCTGGCGATTCCCAGCCCCAGGCCGGTGCCGCCGTGTTTGCGCGTGGTACTGCCGTCGACCTGAGTGAACGCCTCGAACACGGCGTCGATACGGTCCTGGGGAATGCCTGGTCCGGTGTCCGTGACGACGAACTCCACGACGGCGTCGGTTGTCGTCTGCCGGACCACCGTGACCTCGCACACCACCTCGCCTTCCCGGGTAAACTTGGCGGCGTTGCCGATCAAGTTCGTGAGCACCTGGCGCAGCCGACCGGGGTCCCCGCGGAGATGATCCGGAACACTCGGGTGCACGAGGCAGACGTACTCCACGCCTTTCTCATTC
>PIVY01000806.1 GCA_003353795.1 bacterium | reverse complement strand
CTTGAACTCCAGGTCCGAGAAAACATAGCGGTGACCATAGGTCGCGGTCATGGCCGGATCCTCGACCGTATCGTAGTACTGGGCGTCCTCGCGGTCCCAGCTGTATTGCGGGCCGATCTCAAAGCTCAGATTGCTGACCGGCTTGACCTCCAGGGATATGCCACCGCTGGTGTAGCGGCCGCCGGCCTTGCTGGCGCTGGCATAGAAATCGGCGTTCACCACCAGGCTCTTGCGGCCGTCGGTCCCCACGCCGAGGCTGTACTCCCAGGAGTCGGAGGAACGCATGTTCGGTCCGCCGCGGGTCAGGCGGGGATCATTCGTTTCCGGGTTCACGAAGACGTGGCCGTTGAAGCGCCAGTAGTTGGCGAACTGGGCCCCGTACCAGGCGCCGAAGCCGCCGCCGTCGTGCAATCCGCCGGTATCCCAGGTCGAATAGGTCGCAATATCGAGGGACTGGCGACGGAATATGTCATTGGGCTCGAGCCAACGATAGCCGCCGACGACCGACGAGTTCACCCGGTCGGTACGGAACATGAAGCCCACGTCATTGACTTCGTAACCCGCGGACGAGTAGCCGGCCGCCGCATTGAGCCGC
>PIVY01000805.1 GCA_003353795.1 bacterium | reverse complement strand
GTCATCGGCGATCCCGACCTCGCCGACCGGGCGCCGACCATCCTCCGGCTCTTCGGAGTCACGCCGCCGCCGCAGATGTCCGGTCGCGACCTCTTCCACCTCCAGACCACGAGGAGATGATCATGTTCGGTGGCTCCAAGATCAAGCTCGACAAGGACCTGCTCGAACGCTGCGAGCGCGTGAGCAAGGCCGCCGGTTACGCATCGGTGGAGGAGTTCGTCCAGCACGTCCTCGAGCGTGAACTCGACAAGCTCGACAAGGGCGCGGCCGACGAGGACGAGATCCGCAAGCGCATGCAGGGGCTGGGGTACATCTCGTGACCTCGATTGCGCACTGGGTCACGCGGATGACGACCCGGGTCGGCGACCTGCTGGCCGCTCCGTTCGGCGACCACGCCGGTTGGCTGATCGGATTCGCGGCGGTGGCCTTCGCCGTGGTCGCCCTTCTGCTCTTCAAATGGGCCACGCCCCAGCAGCGCCTGGCCACGGCGCGCGGCCGGCTCATCGGCCGCCTTTATGAGGCGGCCCTCTACCAGACCAGCCTGTCGGTGATCATGCGGGTGCAGGGTGGCGTACTCACCGCCAACTTGCGTTAC
>PIVY01000804.1 GCA_003353795.1 bacterium | reverse complement strand
CTCGATAGCGGCCAGATCAACACGGCGATTGTCGACATGCTCACAAGCACCGACGTTCGGACTTGCCAAATGGCCATCGACATGGCCGCTGGGCGTAAGATCGCTTCGGCCGCGCCGGCGTTGTTGAAGTTATCCCGGGGCACCGACGCGACGGCACATACTCAGGAAGAGATTGTTCAGCGGCGTGTTGGCGGGGTAGGTGGCGTGGCGGCCGGTGTGGATCGTCCCTCCGCCCTTGCCGGCCAGGAGGATCGGCAGGTCGTGGTGGCTATGCCGGTTGCCGTCGGCGATGCCCGAGCCGTAGAGGATCATGCAGTGGTCCAGCAGCGATCCGCCGCCTTCGCGGACGGCGGCCAGGCGGTCGAGGAAGTAGGCGAACTGCTCGACCAGATAACGGTCGATCTTGGCCAGGTCGGCGACCTTTTTCTTGTTGTTCTGGTGGTGCGAGATGCTGTGGTGCCCACCGCGAACGCCGATCATCGGGTAGCTGCGGTTGCTGCCCGCGTTGGCGGTCATGAACGTGCAGATCCGCGTCGCATCGGTCTGGAACGCCAACGTCATGATGTCGTACATCAGCCGGATGTGCGTCGGGAAG
>PIVY01000803.1 GCA_003353795.1 bacterium | reverse complement strand
GGCCGAGGGGACCGAATCGCCCCGGAAGATGACGTTGCGGTGCAGAATGGCGGCACCCGCCGTAAGGGTGGGGTCGTCCTCGACCTTGGTCCACTCGTAGGCGTTGAACGCCGAGAACGTGCACGGGTCGTTGGCGAGCTGGGCCGCGTCCTGGGTTTCCTGCCAGAGGAGGCTCGTCCTCGCGAGGCAGTCGACGTCGCCCGGGCCGCAGATGGGATTGCGCATCGGGACCGGTTCGAGGAGCGGCGCCGTGAAAGCCTGGAAGACACCCGTCGAGATTGCGGGTCCCGGGGTGGTCAAGATGTTGCGGTTGCCGTACGCGACGGCCCGGTAGTTCACGCAGAAGTCGTCGTTGTAGGGCGCCGTGGGGTCCGACGGGTCAGCGGGCGGAACGGTGCAGAGGTGGAACTCGCCGAAGAACTCCGCATGGTCGGTGACTGCGGTGAAGTCGAGGGGGCGCGCCAGCTGAGTCACGGCGGCAGACCCGGTGACCTGCCGAAACTTGGGGGCCAAGGTCATGGGGGCACCCTTGGCGAACGCGTAGGCGTCGTTCGGCCCGGCCTCGACTCCGAACAGGACGGCGTCCATCGAGAACG
>PIVY01000802.1 GCA_003353795.1 bacterium | reverse complement strand
CCCAGCAGGCATCCCCGCTCACGGGCCCAGGCCGCATGTTCGGCCTCACCGGCGAAGCTGTGCAGCACGGCGCCGCGCGGCGGCAGTCCCACCTCGTCGACAAGCGCCAGGGTCTCGGGATACGCATCACGGATGTGGAAAACCACCGGCAGGTCGAGCGCGGCCGCCAGCTCCAGTTGCATGGTCAACGCCGCGCACTGGGCCGGGCGTGGCGATAGGTCGCGGAAGAAATCGAGGCCGATCTCGCCGATGCCCACGACCCGCGCATCTCCGGCGAGGTCGCGCAACTCGGCCAGAATGGCCGGCGCCGCTGGGGTGGGACGGCCCTCCTCGTCGGCCAGGAGCGCCGCGTCGTGAGGATGGACCCCGACGGTGGCCAGGATCCGGTGGTCGCCACGGGCCAGCGCCACCGAGGCGCGGCTGCTGGGCGGATCGTAGCCGACATTGAGGAAACCCGTCACGCCGGCCTCGCCGGCCCGGGCCAGGACGGCCGCACGGTCCGGCTCGAACTCCTCACGATTGAAGTGCACGTGGCTATCGATCACCGTTCGGCCCCAGTCTCCGCGACGGCACCGGATCGTCGTCGCCGCTTGCCG
>PIVY01000801.1 GCA_003353795.1 bacterium | reverse complement strand
GCCGGCGTAGACCTCGTCGCCTTCTTGCACCTCAACGGGCGCCGCCTCGCCGGTCAGCGAGGCCTGGTTGATCGTGGTCCTGCCGGTGGTGACAACACCATCGACCGGGAGGTTCTCACCCGGACGGACGCGCACGATGTCCCCGACCTTGACCTCACCCAAGCTGACCTCCGACTCGACGCCATCGATGATGATGCGGGCGGTGTCCGGGGTGAGGGCGATGAGGTCTTCGATCGCCCGGCGAGCGCCAAAGGCGGTCCGGTTGAGCACCGCGTCCGCCACCAGCAGGATGAAGGCAAGCCAGCCCGCGGTCTCGTACTTGGTCGCCGCGATCGCCGCGATGATGGCGATGGCTGCGAGCGTCGAGCTGCTGGCAGCACCCCGCATGATCTCCTTCCGGGCTTCGTTGATCAGCGAGAAGCCCAGTATGCTGGCAGCCGCCACCGCGGGGAGCTGCGCGACCAGCGGGTCGGTAACGCCCATCCAGTCGGCGGCCCGGGTCGCCAGCAGCAGGATGCCGCCGAAGAAGTACCAGAAGAGGCTCCGTTCACTGGTGTCACCGTGCCAGCAGGCGACCATGCGGGCGTCCTAGTGGT
>PIVY01000800.1 GCA_003353795.1 bacterium | reverse complement strand
CGTAAATCACGCGATACATGCGGATGTCCACGCCCTGGGCCTCGGCCAGTTGCCTTGCACCCGCGCCGGGCACGACGTTGAAGCCGATGATAATCGCGTTGGACGCCTCAGCCAGAGTCACGTCGCCCGTACTGATGCCGCCCACGCCGATGTGCAGGATGTTCACCCGCACCTCGTCGGTGCCGAGCTTCTCCAACTGGCCCCGCAACGCGGCGCCCGAGCCCTGCACGTCGACCTTCAGAATCAGCGAGACTTCGCTGACCTTGCCGTCTTCGATCTGGTCGAACAGGTTCTCCAGCGTGACCCGGTTGGCCGCGGCGCCGGAGGCGAGTTCCTCGGCGCGAGCGCGTTGGCGACGGTCCACGGCCACGGAGCGGGCCTGGTCGATGTCGGTCACCACGTGGAAGCGGTCGCCCGCGTCGGGCACCTCGTCCAGGCCGGCGATCTCGACCGGCGTACCGGGCGGGGCCTCGGGGATGTCCCGCCCCATGCTATCGACGATCTGGCGGACGCGACCGTGCCCCTTACCGGCGAGCAGCACGTCGCCGACGCGAAGCGTACCACCCAGCACGAGCAGGCGGGCCACGGCACCGCGA
>PIVY01000799.1 GCA_003353795.1 bacterium | reverse complement strand
CGCCGGCCTTGAAATCGGCCCAGTGCACGTGCTCGACGGCAGGGCGGACGATGGCGTCGGCCGAGGCGCAGGTGATGGCATTGAGCCGGTCGCGGACCACGCTGTTGCTGCGCATGCCGAGGCCGAAGCCGGTGCGCAGCCGTGGCTCCTGGAAGCCGGGAATGTCGATGGCGATGACCACGTCGGCGCCCAGGGCCCGGCAGGCGTCCACGGGGGTGCGGTAGGGGCCACCGCCGTCGCAGATGACCCGGCCGTCCTGCTCCACCGGAGGAAACACGCCCGGGATGGCGCAGCTTGCGTAGAGGGCCTCGATGAGCGAGCCCTGCCGGTAGACCACCATGTCGCCACACACCAGATCGAGGGCCACGGCGGCGTACGGCAGCGCGAGGTCGTCGATCGAGGCGTCCTCGCCGAACAGGCGCACCAGGGGATTCCAGAGCTGATCGCGCCCCTCGGCCGCTTGAGTAGTGACCGTGCGCACGGCGATGCGTCCGCGGTGCATGAAGTCGAAAACGCCGGACCAGGGGCGGTCGTCCTCGCGGTCCTCGCCGTCGCGTCGCGGCACGAACGCCGCCCAGTACTCGGCGAACTCGGCAT
>PIVY01000318.1 GCA_003353795.1 bacterium | reverse complement strand
CGAAGGCGAGGATTGCGCCGTACACGCGGTCGAGGCCCTCGAAAAATGCGTTGAAGGTGCGGTCGGCTGCCGTCTGCGAGTGGCCGGCGGCGCGGCGCAGGATGAGCGAGCAGAGCATGGGCGTGAGCGTCAGCGCCACGAACGACGAGATGAGCACGGCCACGGCCAGGGTGATGCCGAACTCGCGGAAGAGCCGCCCGATGGAGCCGGTGAGGAAGGCCACGGGAATGAACACCGCCACCAGCGATATGGTCGTGGCGATGACCGCGAAGGCGATCTCGTTGACGCCGTCGCGGGCGGCGATCAGGCGGTGCTTGCCCATCTCGAGGTGCCGGAAGGCGTTCTCGAGCACCACGATGGCATCGTCCACCACCAGTCCGATGGCCAGCACCAGCGCCAGCAGGGTGATGATGTTCACCGTGAAGCCGAGGGCGTAGGCGATGGTGAAGGCTCCCACGATGGCGATGGGAATGGCGATGATGGGAATCACGGTGGCGCGGAAGCTCTTGAGGAACAACAGGACCACCAGCACCACCAGGCCCGTGGCCAGGAGCAGGGTCTTGGCCACCTCATCCAGGGAGTCCTCGATGAACTCGGCCGAATCGAAGGCCACGTCGATGGTCATGCCCACGGGCACCGCAGCTTGCAGTTCGGGGAGCGCCGCGCGGATCACCTGGGCCACGGCCACGGTGCTGGCCTGCTTCTGCTTCACGATGCCCAGGCCGATGGCGGGCAGGTCATTGAAACGGGTGATGGTTCGCTCGTCCTCCGGACCGACCTCCACGCGGGCCACGTCGCCGAGGCGCACCAGGTCGTTGCCGCGCTGGGCGACGATGACGGCGGCGAACTCCTCGGGCGACTGCAACTCGCCGCGGGTGCGTACGGCGAACTCCCGCTCGGCGCCTTCCACGCGGCCGGCGGGGATCTCGGCGTTGGCCGCCCGGACAGCTCGCTCGATGTCCACGGTGGTCAGTCCGTGGGAAGCCATGCGGCCGGAGTCGAGCCAGACGCGCATGGAGTAGCGCCGCTCGCCGCCGATGAACACCGAGCCCACGCCGTCCAGGCGCTGGAGGCGTTCCTTGAGGATGCGGTCGGCCACGTCGGACAGCTCGAGGGTGGAGTAGCGGTCGCTGCTGAAGGCGAGCCACATGATGGGCTGGGCATTCACGTCGACCTTGGCCACGATGGGGTCGTCGGCCTCGCGCGGCAGCTGGCCGCTCACACGGGACACGCGGTCGCGCACATCGTTGGCGGCCACGTCCACGTCGCGGTTGAGCTCGAACTCGATGGTGATCGACGAGCCCTGTTCCTGGCTCGAGCTGGTGATGGACTTGACGCCCTCGATGGTGGAGAACTGCTCCTCGAGAACGTCGGTGATCTCGGTTTCCACCACGCTGGGGCTGGCGCCGCGGTAGAAGGTGTTCACCGATACCACCGGCGGTTCGATGTCCGGATACTCGCGCACCGGCAGACGGGTGAAGCTGATCACGCCGAGCAGGACCACCGCCAGGCTCATCACCGTGGCGAACACCGGCCGGCGGATACTCAGCTCGCTGATCTTCATCGCGAGATCTCCATGGGCATGACGCGGGCGCCCGGATAGATCTTCTGGTGACCGGCGCGCACCACCTGCGCTCCGACCTCGAGACCCTCGACCACTTCCACGATTCTGACCTGCCGCAGACCTAGACTCACCGGTCGCGCAGACACCGTGCTGTCGGCTTCGACCACGTACACCATGGTCTGACCGGCTTGCACGAACACCGCTTCGCTGGGCACGGTCAGCGTGTTGTCGCGGGCGCTGAGCACCACGGAGACCTCCGCCGACATGCCGGGGCGCAGCCGACCGTCGGGATTCTCGATCACGGCCAGAACGCGGGCGCTGCGCGTGGCGGCGTCCAGCACCGGGGCCACCACGTCGATGGTGCCGGTGACGGTGAGGTCGGCGAAGGCGCTGGTGGTGACGCTCACCTCGGCGCCGACGGTGAGTTTCTCGAGCAGGCGCTCGGGCGCCGTGAAGAGGACCCGCAACTGGTCGATGCGGGCCAGGTCGGTGATGGGTGTGCCGGCCCGCACGAAGGCGCCGGTACTGATCCGGCGCACGCCGGTGATGCCGGCGAACGGCGCGGTGATACGGGTCTTGGCCAACCTTACTTTCGCCAGGGTCAGGTCGGCCTCGGCGATCTTCAGCGCCGCGGCGGCGTCGTCGAGATCCTGGGGCGATCCGGCCCGTTGCTCGACCACCTCGCGCGTCCGTTCGTAGGTGGCGCGTTGCTGATCACGGACCGCCTCGGCCCGCGCGACCTGCGCGCCCAGTTCCGCGTCGTCGAGCTGGGCGATGAGTCCGCCTGCGGCGATGGCGCGACCTTCGGCGAAGGGCAGGGTCTCGATCGAACCGTCGATCTCGGCCATCACCGTGATCGATTCGCTGGCCTCCAGCGAACCCACGGCGGAGAACTGATCGA
>PIVY01000798.1 GCA_003353795.1 bacterium | reverse complement strand
GTCTATTATAGCGCCGCAGGGGTTCTGCTGCCGATCACGCCAGGACTACAAAGAGGCCGACCTCGGTCAGCCTCATATCTGCGGCCTGATGTTGTCTGTAACAATCGGCCCACTCACGCGCCCGGCCACACCCCGGTGGACTGCTTCCACGCCTTGAACCAGTCCCACAGCGCCGCGAGACCGTCCTTTACCGACGTGGACGGCGCGAAGCCGAGCAGTTCGCGCGCGCGGGTGTTGTCACAGAACGTGATCGGCGGATCGCTGGGCGGCGTCGGCACAGATTTGGTGTTGAGCGTCATGCCGGAGAGTTCCTGAATCGTGTCGACAAACTCAATCAGCGAGACAGGCGCGCCCACACCCAGGTTCATCACTGCATATCCGAGGGGCCGGTCCAATGCCGCTATCACACCGTTTACCGTGTCGTCGATGAAGGTCCAGTCACGGTGAATGTCGCCGCCGTTGAACAACGGGATCACCGTGCCATCGAGCAGCGCCTCCATGACGCGCAGCGGCATCATATCCGGGCGGCCCGCCGGACCGTAGACGTTGAAGAAGCGCAGCACGGTCACGTTTAAGCCGTGCAGATGGTGATAGGTG
>PIVY01000797.1 GCA_003353795.1 bacterium | reverse complement strand
TCATGCTGGCCGGCCTTGGAGCGGGAGCCGGCAATCTCGACGGCGTGGCCGCCGCCCTGCTGGGATTCGGCGCCGAAGATGTCAACGGCCTCGTGATCGCCGGCCTCGGCCTGGGCGCCGACACCATGCATGGAGTGGCTGTCGGCGGCGCCATCCACACCAACAAGAGGTTCCACGGCGGCGCCATCGCCATCGGCTACCAGCGCACGGAGCAGCTTTACGGCGTGTCCACCGGCGTCTACAATCGAGTGGATGAAGCTCACGGCCTGATGATCGGCATCTACAACCATGCCGAGTCATTGCACGGCATCCAGATCGGGCTCCTGAACCGCGTCGACAGCGGTCCCGGACTCGCTCGCTGGCTGCCCCTGGTCAACGCCCGGTTCTAGGACGCCCCCGGGGGGCGCCCCGGAGGCATCATGCCCAACCTCTTCGAGGTGCGCGACCTGGCCGTGCAGGCCGGCGACCGCACCCTGCTCACCGATTTCAACCTGGACCTCGCCGCCGGTGAGATCGTCGCCTTGCGCGGCCCCAGCGGGTCCGGCAAGACCACCTTGCTGCGCACCCTGGCCCTGCTCCAGGACCCCACCGCCGGCAC
>PIVY01000796.1 GCA_003353795.1 bacterium | reverse complement strand
CGCCGACCCGCCGACTGGCCAGCAGGCTGTACGAACCGATCTCGATGCCCTTGCTTTGGGCGTAATCGGCGATGGTCTTCCACGTGGCGAGGTACTTCGGGCTGTCGTTCTCCATGTTGAACCCGCTGCCGAACGACAGGATGATCATCTCGAACCCGACCTGGGCGGCCTGGTCGATCGCGCGGCGGACCATGTCAGGCCGGGCGACCCGCATGTGGTGCATCAGCGGGTTCTCGGTAATCCACGGCGCGATCGTGCGGTACATTCGTCGCAGGGCCAAGCCCTGTCGCTCCCGGTCGGTGCTGTCCTGCGGCAAGAGGAATGCCCGGAAACTCTCGAACGTCTTGCCCGGGGCGATCGTCTGTTCCGGCCCGATCGTCGGGCGGACCTCCAGCAGGCAGGGCGTGACCTTGCGATAGTTGACCTGCGTGTGATACTGCGGGTCCGGCACCCAGTGGACGGACCACTTGGTCGTGTTCAGCGGCGTGAAGCCGGCGAACGCGTAGTCGGTCTCGACGTGAATGTTCGGCGTTCGCATGGGCCGGTCGCGGCTCTCGACGGCCGAGCCATACTCCACCGCGGCCAGCACCTCGCTGAT
>PIVY01000795.1 GCA_003353795.1 bacterium | reverse complement strand
CCCGATGGTACCATCGTGTTCCTCTCCGTCGCATTCGAGACCACCTCGCCGGCGTCCGCGTCGGCCATCCTGGCTGCCGAGAAGGACGCCGCCGACAACTTCTTCATCCTGCCCGGGCACAAGCTGGTGATTCCGGCGATGCAGACGCTGCTGTCGGCGGGCGACGTGCCGGTCGACGCGTTCCTCTGTCCCGGGCACGTCAGTATCGTGATCGGCGCCGAAGCCTACCGACCGATCGCCGAGCAGTACCGCAAGCCGTGCGTCGTGGCCGGCTTCGAGCCGGTGAACATGCTCGAAGGCATCCTCCTGCTCGCCCAACTGGTCGCGGCGGACCGCCCCGACGTGCGGAACGTCTACCCCGTGGCCGTCGGGGCCGACGGCAACCCGGTGGCCCTGGCGTGGATGGAGGAGGTCTTCACCCCCGCCGACGCTATCTGGCGGGCGATGGGCACGATCCCGCTGAGCGGCCTGGAACTCCGCGACCCATACAAACGATTCGACGCGTTGGACCATTTCGGCGTGACGCTGGGCGAAGACTACGAGCCGCCCGGCTGTCGGTGCGGCGAGGTGATCCAGGGCAAGGTCGAGCCCGCCGACTGC
>PIVY01000794.1 GCA_003353795.1 bacterium | reverse complement strand
GGCGCACCGAGGCATGCCAGTATTATCTTACCGCCGAACCGACAGGCCGGCGGCGGCACCGACAGCCGCCGCCGGCGAGATTTCGAGCCACAGCCGCGAAGGGACCAGGCACATGGAATCGGTCGTCGACATCATCAAGTTCGCCATCGAGAACGAGGTCCGGGCGAAGGTCTTCTACGGCGAGGCGTCGGAACTGGCCACGGCCGGCGAGTCGAAGATGGTCTTCATGGAACTGGTGGAGATGGAAGACACCCACGCCCAGCGGCTCGTGGACATTTTCGGCGAGTATCTGAAGGGCGAGGGCATGGACGCGGTGGCCTTTCTGGGCGACCTGCAAGCCAACATCGCCAACGTCCTGAATTCCGAGCAGCGCAAGCTGCTGGAGAACGCCGAGATGCGACCGGTGATCGAGTTCGCCATCGGCATGGAAGCCCAGGCGCGGGACAAGTACCTCGAGCTCGCCAAACTGGTCGAGGGCGACGAACTGGTGAAGATCTGCAACGACCTGGCCAAGGAGGAGCAGGACCACTTCGACCTGCTCACCGAGGCCCGGGTCGGGGTCGAAACTCCGATCGACGAGCGGACGGCGCTGTAAACCGGA
>PIVY01000793.1 GCA_003353795.1 bacterium | reverse complement strand
GATGGTGGTCATGGACCGCAAGAACATCTACGTCGTGTCGGGCAACGGCGACATCATCGAGAGCGACGACGACGTCACGGCCATCGGTTCGGGCGGGCCGGGACGGCGGCCGGAAGCCGGAATAGAAGCTGGAGACACCGATGAAATTGAGAGCGACGACGGTTCTGGCGGTGTTGCGCGATGGAGAGGGCGCCATCGGCAGCGACGGCCAGGTCACTCTGGGCAACACCGCGGTCAAGCACGGCGCGGTGAAGGTGCGCCAGCTTTTTGCCGGCCAGGTGCTGGCCGGATTCGCGGGCGGAGCGGCCGACGCCTTCAGCCTCTTCGAGAAGTTTGAGGGTCACCTCGAACGATACCGCGGCCATTTGAAGCGCGCCGCCGTGGAGATGGCTCGCGAGTGGCGCAGCGACCGCATCCTGCGCAAGCTGGAGGCGATGATGGTGGTCATGGACCGCAAGAACATCTACGTCGTGTCGGGCAACGGCGACATCATCGAGAGCGACGACGACGTCACGGCCATCGGTTCGGGCGGGCCCTACGCCCTGGCCGCCGGGCGGGCACTGCTGCAGAATACGGAACTGCCGGCGGCCGAGATCTGCCG
>PIVY01000792.1 GCA_003353795.1 bacterium | reverse complement strand
CACCATGCTCGGGCCGTTGGGCACCGCGCGCACCGTGATGCCGGAATGGTCGCTCATGCCGTCGAGCAGCACGGTGCCCGACACGGTGCAGTCACCGAGCTCGGGCGTCAGCAGCCAGAGCACGGCGTTCTGCAGCAGGTCGATGCGCTCGGGGCCGGCCGCGGCGTAGTTGAAGGTGAAGAACACGATCTGCCCGCCCTCGGGGGCCGGGTTGGTATCGTAGGCGATGACGCTGGCCTCGCCGGCATCACCGGTCCAGGTCGCCACCAGTTCCGCGTCCGCCAGCGGCGTCATGGCGTCGCTGTCGCCGTAGCCGTCGTAGGTGAGCGCGATCTCGGTGTTGGTGACGTTGTTCGGGTAGGTCGCCACGTAGTGGTCGGTGGCACCGACGGAGATGTTACCGACGGAGTCACCGCTCCAGGACGTGCTGTGCATCACGACGCTGGCGAAGGGCTCCGAGCTGTTCTTGTCGTAACCGAGCTCGCCACCCTCGAGCATGATGTGTCCACCCTCCTGGGCGAACTGCACGAGGCCGCTCTCGACCGCGGCGTTCGACAGGCACGTGGTGTTGGTGGCGCAGGCGAGGATCACGAGGTCGTAAT
>PIVY01000791.1 GCA_003353795.1 bacterium | reverse complement strand
GCGGCACACTCATAGCGTGGACCTGGTGGATCCCGATCTCTTCGATTGCCACTTTCGCGGTCAGCGCAATCGACCTGCCCCGGCTGCGCGGGTCGACATCGCAGCCCTGAACGACCCTCGAAGGGTCGGACCCTCCCGCGCTACTGATGAAGCTCCGTGGCAGGACGCCGCAGGTCCAACGGCGGCGCGTCGAGCCCATTGACGGCCGGCAACCGCATGACCTCGATGAGTGTAGGCGCAATACTCACGGTCCCCACGGTTCCGGAGACGCTGCCGGGCAGCACGCCCGGCCCCATAAAGACCAACGGAACGGCGCGATCGTAGAGATGAGGGCTGCCGTGGGTCGTCCCCGCGTCTCTCGTTCGCAGCAGGCAGGTGGGAACCAACTCGACGTAGAGATCGGCGCTTCGCTCGGGATCAAATGACCGGAGGTAGGCTTCCCCGGTTTCTCCCTCTCCGCTCATGATCTGCCCCTCAGTGCAGACTCGGCGAACCCCGGGCACCCCCTCGAGCACCTCTTTTGCCGTGGCAACGAGATCCTCTAGCGCGACGCCACGTTCTGCGGCGAGTTCTCGGTCGAACGTGAGCCCCAGGCCAGCCGT
>PIVY01000017.1 GCA_003353795.1 bacterium | reverse complement strand
GGCAGCTACGAGGATTGCATCTGGCAGCATTACCTGAGCCAGATTCACGGCAATCAGATGATCGTCGACCTCTACGACTGGCGGATTCAGCACCAGAACGAAGCGATGATGGACACGTACGACTACTGGATCAGCCAGTACGGCTCCAATCTGGTGGATTCCTGGAACGAATTCACCATGTGGAATTTCGCCAGCGGCGCGCGCCATCTCGAGAATCAGGGATACGAGGAAGGCTTCGACTATCCCACCGGTAGCGAGCAGGCCTTGACGCTGTCCTACCCGTACAGCACCGCCGGGTTCATTCCGCGCATCGCGGCCAACTTCATCCGCTGCCGCAACCTCAACTCGCCGGGCGAAGCGCTCCGTGTCACGTTCAACGGCGCCGATCATGAACTCGTGACCCTGGCGGCCGTGGTGAACGTCTCCTACTTCTACCAGACCGGCGCCATGTACATGATCCCGCTGGACGCGAACAACGACGTGGTCTACGACATCCCGTTCGACCTCGACGGCGTCTACTCGGTGGGCATCGTCGTCGGCAACGCCAACAAGACGGGTGGGAGCGAGGCGTTCTCGCTCACTGTCGACCTGGTGCCCTTCGATCCCATGGCCGTCGGTGACGACGTGCCGGCCTTCGCCATCACGGGCAACTATCCCAACCCGTTCAATCCGAGCACGGTCATCAAGTTCGGCGTGGATGTGGGCGGCCCGGCGCAGCTGGATATCTTCGACATCTCCGGCCGCAAGGTTCGCACGCTGCTCGACAATAATCTCGGCAGTGGCCAGCATCAGGTGATGTGGGACGGCCAGGACGACACCGGTCGCGGGCTGGCCTCGGGTACCTACGTTGCGCGCCTGCGCGTGGGCGACCAGGTGACCAGCCAGAAGCTGGTGCTCGCGAAATAGCGTCGCGTTCGAGCAGACAGGCGCCTTTGGCGCCTGCAGCTCAACGGACGACTTCGGATGCCGGGCCCCGGCCTAGTGGTCGGGGCCCGGGTGTATCCGGCGCGGGGTGACAACTGTCGTGGCGTGCATTAGTGTTTCGCGCTGGAGGCGCCATGGATGACGTGAGGCTGCATTCCGGCACCCTGCTCGCGGATCTCCGCCTGCCCGGGGCGCAGAGTATCAAGGATCGGCGCCAGGCCCTGCGCTCGGTGGTTCAGCGCCTGCGGAATCGTCATCTGGGCGTGGCTCAGGTGGGGCCGGTCGATCTGCGCCAGCGCGCGTTCCTGCTGATCGGCGCCGTGGCCGGCGACGCGGCGGGCCTCGACGGTCAACTCGACGCCGCCGAACGTGTCCTCTTCGCCAGCGACTTCGAGGTGGCGGAGCTGCGTCGCGATGTCCGGCAGGACTCGTTCTCCAGCATCTAGGGTCACCAGCGGCGATCATCACCATGGACCGAAGGACGATGACCAGTGTCCGGTAAAGACCGACCCGACAAGAACCGGCCGCAGCGCGAGTACCATTGCGCCGACGGTTCCTGGCGCCCGTCACGGCCCGAAGGCCTGGCGCGGGTGATCGCCAAGGCGGGCTATGGAGCCCGCCCGCGCGTCGAGGCCGTGGTGCGCGCCGGTCGGGTCACCGTGGACGGCGTGGTGGAACTGGATCCCGGTCGGGCGGTGGACCGGCCCCACGAGGTGCGGCTCGACGGCGTGGTTCTGCGGGAGGCGCCGCGTCGCTACCTGCTCCTGCACAAGCCCGCCGGCGTCGATTGCCAGGAGCGCCGGCATGCCGGGCGCTGGATCGGTGACTATCTTCCCGAGGACGCCACGGGCCTCGAACCCGTGGGTCGGCTGGACCTGCGATCGCGGGGATTGTTGCTGGTCTCCAACGATCTCGCCTGGAACGACGCGGTCTCCCGGGACCACAAGCTGGAACGCCGCTACGAGGTGGCGGTTTCAGGCACGGTGAGTTCGCCGGTGCTGGACGTCTTGCGAGCGGGAATGAGCGTGGCGGGCCAGGGGCCGTTCCGGCCGATGCAGGTGGAGGTCCTGGTAGCTGCCGACGATCGTACCCGGATCGGACTGCTCGTGCGAGGCGGCCATCAGCGCCTGGTGCGGACCGTGTTCACCAATCTGCGTCACGAGGTGCTGTCCATCGTGCGCACGGGCCTCGGTCCGGTGACCCTCGCAGATCTGCCGTCGGGCGGATCACGCGATCTGAAGCAGGCCGAGATTCAGCGTCTCGCCACCCCGTGTCGAAAGAGCTGAGCCATGAACGCCAACGATCCCTCCGCGACCTCCAGCGACTCTATCGAGGCGCCCGACCCATTGCGCGAGGAGCACCTGCGGGAACTGGGAATGATGCTCGTCGGCATCGCCCACGAGTTGAACACGCCGCTCGGCGTGGTGATCAGCACGGTCGACGGTCTGCAACGCTGCCGGCAGAAGCTGCGCGAGGTGATAGACAGGCCCGCGCTGGGTCCCGACGACCACGAACAGTTGCGGGCCATCCTCGAGCACATGGAAAGCGGCGGTCCGGTGCTGGCGGCGGGAATGCAGCGCATGGAAGCGCTGGTGCGTGAACTGCGGTTGCAGGGCCGCTCGGGTGATCAGGCGACCACCGCGCGGGTGTCGTTGACCGATCTCATCGAGGGCAACCTCCTGCTCCTGCAATTCCAGCTCAAACAGGGCATTGCGGTGGATCGACGCTTCGAGGCCGAACCCATGGTGGAGGGTCACGCGGTCTTCCTGGGACAGGTTCTCCTCAACATCATCCGCAACGCCATCCAGGCCATGGACGGCCAGGGAACCCTGACCTTGACCGTGCGGGAGCGCGGCGGCATGGCGGAGGTGCAGGTCTCGGACACGGGCCATGGTATCGCTGACGATGTGCTCGCCCGGCTCTTCTGCAGCAACGTCACCACCAAGTGTCCGGACGAGGGCACGGGCATCGGTCTACTGCACTGCAAGAAGATCATCGACCGACACGGCGGCACCATCGCCGCGGCCAACGGTCCGGACGGTGGCGCCGTGTTCACCGTGACCCTTCCGGTGGCCTGACGGCATGGCGACCGCAGGGCGCACCATCAGGAACATGCGGCGTGGCGAGTGGGGGCTCGCGCTGCTGCTCATGGTCACCTACGCCCTGACGCTCTTCGGCCTCTACCTCCTCAAACCTGCCCGCGACAGTCTCTTCCTCAGTCACCGCGCGGCCACCGATCTCCCCATTGCATTCATGCTGACTGCGGCTCTGGCGATTCCGGTCTCGCTGGCCTACGGCCGAGCCAGTCGTTCGTGGAGCCTCTCGCGGCTGCACGTGGTGAGCTTCGTGGTGATCATCGTGAGTCTGCTCGTGTGGCACCCCTTGCTTGTCTCGCCGGGACCGGTGGCCAGCACGTTCTTCTATGCCTGGGCGGCCGTGATCGGCGGGTTGGCGGCGGCGCAGTTCTGGTTGCTCGGAAACGCCGTCTGCGATTCGCAACGAGCCAAGCGGCTGTTCCCGATGCTCAGCCTGGGTGGCATCGCCGGCGCCGTGGGCGGTGGCTGGTTCGCCGGACATCTGGCGCGCCGCTGGGATCTGAGCCCGCTCGATCTCATCCTGATCTGCGCCGTGATCTGGACGGCGGCGCTGGCCTTGTCGGGACTCGTCCTTCGCCGCCGGACCATCGTCGACGCTGAGGTTCGGCGGGAGTCGCGCAGCTCGCGGCCCCGGCCGCTGCGCAACCAGCTGCGCGACCTCCGCGGCTCGCGCCATCTGATGCTCATCATCGGCATCGTGGCGACCTCGGTGCTGGCAACCACGTTCGTGGATTACCTCTTCAAATCGTCCGCTGCCGCCGCCCATTCCGACAGCGGCGATCTGCTGGCCTACCTCGGCACCTTCTACGCGCGTATGAATCTGCTCAGCTTCGTCCTGCAACTCGTGCTCACCTCGCGATTGTTGCGAGGGCTGGGAGTGGGCGGGTCGGTGCTGGTGCTGCCGGCGGCGCTGACCCTGGGCGCCGTGGCCATGATGATCATGCCGGGCCTGGGAACCGTCGCCAGCGTCCGCGCCGGCGAGATGAGTCTCAAGTACTCCCTCGACAAGACGAGTCGGGAGTTGCTGTACCTGCCGCTACCCCTGGGATTGAAACGGCGGGTGAAGGTCTTCATCGACACCTTCGTCGAGCGGGCCAGCCGGGGCCTGGCCGGATTGCTGTTGCTGGTGATGACCTCGGTCCTGGCGTTGCCGGATCGGGCCCTGACCGCGGCCCTCCTGGTCGTGGTCGCGGTCTGGATCTCGCTGGCGGCGAGCATGCGTCGCCAGTACATCCAGAGCTTCCGCCATGCCGTGGCGCGGCGTGACATCGACCGTCAGGGCATGCAGCTGGACCTGCGCGATCAGGGCGTGATGGCCGTGCTGGAGGGAGCGCTCGCGGCGAAGAGTCCACGTGAGATCGCCTATGCACTGACCATGTTGCGCGATCTCCCGGCGGCCGATCTGCCGAAGCGGGTCGTGGAGCTGCTCGAACACACGAGCCCTCAGGTCCGGCAGCGGGCGCTGGCCCTGCTCGTCGACGCCGACTCGCCCCAGGCTGGCGACCGTGCCGCCGAACTGCTGGACGATCCGGACCCGGAGATCGGCCGTCTGGCGGCGACCGCCATGTTCCGGCAGGCCGGCGAGGATGCCCTGCGCCGGGCGGCGACTGGAAGCGTCGCGGCCCGGACGCGGATTCTCGAGTACCTGGCCGGGCTGCCGGCCGGCGAAACGGTGCCTGAACTCGTGCCCGTCGATGCGCTGCTCGAGGAGCTGGGAACCGTCGCCGACGAGTCGTCCCTGGCCTCCGCAGCCTACCTCGGCCGGATCTGGGCCGGCACAGTGACCGATCTGCGCCTGTCCCTGGCCGACGGTGCCGACGGTGTGGAAGGCGCAGCCATCGAAGCCGTGGGCCGCCAGGGCGATCGCAGCCGGCTCAAGGAACTGGCCGACCTGCTCGGCGACCGCGACCTGCGCCACCCGGCCCGCCGAGCGGTCACGGCCTACGGACCGGCGGCGGTTCCGGTGCTGGTCGACATCACGTTCGGGACCGATCCGGGCGCTCGATCGGCGGCCCTCCGCGCCCTGGCACGAATCCCGTATCAACGCACGGTCGACCTGTTGCTCGAACGGCTACCCGACGCGGATGCTCCGGTGCGTGAGGCGGTGATACCGGTGCTCATGCGCCTGCGTGAACGACGCTCGGAACTGCGGTTCCGTCGCGGCACCGTCGAACGGGTGCTGCGCCGCGCCGTGGCCGACGTCCGTACGCTGGATCAATTGACGGCTCAGCTGGGCCCGGCGACCGGCGACGCGGCCGATCGACTCCTGCGACGCTGCCTGCGCGAGACTCGCCGCGGCCGTCTGGAGCGCATTTTCCAGCTCCTGGCCCTGCTCTACGACCTGCGCGACATCATGGGCGCCTGGTTGCGATTCGTGGGGGGCGACCGTCGCCGGCGGGCCGACGCCACGGAGTTCCTGGAGAATCTGCTGGCTCCGAATCACAAGATCATGCTGATCGGACTGCGCGAATCGCCGACCCCGGTGACCGGCCAACGGGCGACGGCCCTGCGCGGCTTGATCCGGCAACAGAACGTCTGGTTGCGCTGCTGCGCCGTGCGGGCCGTGGATCAGAATCTCCTGCCGCAGCTGAGAAGTGATCTCGAATCCCTGTTGCCGGGGGCGCCGCCGCTCCTGGCCGAGACCGTCGCCATGACCCTGGACTCCGCAAGGAGAAGCGTTACAATGCTGACCATCGAGAAAGCGATCCTGCTGGAGAGTGTCGATCATTTCGATCAGGTCGACGGCGAGCACCTGGCAGGCATCGCCGCCATCGCCGAGGAGACGGTGGTCCACGAGGGCGATCTGATCTACAAGGCCGGCGACGCCAGCGATGCCATGTACCTCGTGGTCGACGGTGAGGTGGCCCTGTTGCGGGGCGAGGAAGAGATCGCCTCTGCGAAGGCCCGCGAACCGTTCGGCGCCTGGGCGCTGTTCGAGGCAGAGCCGCGCATGATCTCGGCCATGGCCCGAACCGAGTGCCGGTTGCTGCGCATCGATCGCGAGGACTTCGCCGACCTCATGGCCGAGGACGTACACGTGGCCCAGAGCCTGCTCAAATCCGTGGCCCGACGCCTGCGCGAGCTGGCGTCCCGGGCGGCCTGACCGGCGCGCTCGAGCCCGCCGACCGTGGAGGACCCTGATGCAGATCAACGAATCCGAGAACCGACTCCTCCTGGTGGACGATGACGAGATGGTGCTGGGCAGCCTCTCGTCGCTGCTGGAACTGGAGACCGAGTACCGCATCGCCACGGCCACCAGCGGCGACCTTGCCCTGGCCCATGCCGACGAGCACGACTTCGATCTGGTGATCTCCGACTATTTCATGCCCGGCATGAACGGTATCGATCTCCTGGCGCGACTCAAGGAGTCGCAGCCATGGGCCCCGCGGATCCTGCTGACGGGTTACGCGGACAAGGAGAACGCCATCCGGGCCATCAACGACGTGGGCCTGTTCCAGTACCTGGAGAAGCCCTGGGATAACGCCCACCTGCTGCTGGTCATCCGCAATGCCCTGGAACGGCGCCACCTCCTGCGGGCCCTCCAGGAGAAGATCGCCGAGGCCGACCATGCCGCCGGCAAGCTGGACGATCTGCAACAGGACATCCTGCGAGCCTTCATCTGACCCGGATCTCTGGAGGGCACATGCGATCGCGATGGATACCGATGCTCGTGGTGATGATGGCCGTCGGAACGGCCGGCGCCGGTGAGATCGGCTCCAGTGTCTACGTCGGTGGCTTCGTCAGCCAGGGCTACCTGAATTCCGAGGACAACGACTATCTGCTGCGCAACGGCCGCGATGGGTCCGGGGCGTTCAACGAGGCGGCCGTGATCGTGTCGGCCGAGCCGGTGGACCGTCTGCGCGTAGGAATCCAGTTCATGGGCCGCGACTTCGGCTCGAACCAGACCAGTTCCGTGGTCGTGGACTGGGCCTATGGCGACTATCGCTGGTTCGATCAGTTGGGCTTCCGCGCCGGGCGGATCAAGCTGCCCTACGGTCTCTACAACCAGGAGCGCGACGTGGACATGCTGCGCACGTCGGTGCTCCTGCCGCAAAGCGTCTATTCGGAACTCGATCGCAACCTGCTCATCGCCTACGAGGGGGCCGGACTCTATGGCAACTTCGCCCTGGGATCGGCGGGCGACCTGGACTACGAACTGGTCCTCGGTAGCCTGACCATGCCCGCGGGCAACAGCCAGGACGGCGAGAACTTGATCCGCGACGTGACCGAGGAGCAGGCCGGCGCGGTTGCCGACGAGATCGCCGAGTACTACGGCCTCGACCCGGACAGCGTCACGGCCGTGCCGGCGGGGGTCCAGGATGCGCAGATGTCCCTGCCACGCATTTACGGCGGGTCGCTGATCTGGAACACGCCGCTGCCCGGTCTGCGGGTCGGCAGCACCCTGCTCGCCGGCGAGATCAACGTCACCGGCAAGACCGGCTACCACGTGTTCATCCGTACCGGCGCCGACGTTCCGTCCTACCTGCCGCGCCCCGTCGACATCGATGCCGACCTCGATCTCGACAACGTGATCACCGCCTCGCTGGAGTATCAGCGCAGTGGGTGGACCCTGGCCTCGGAGTACTCCCGGATCCAGGTGGAAGGAGACCGGAGCGACGGCTGGTACGCCCTGGCCGACTATCGTTTCTCCAGCCGGTGGGCCGCCCAGACCTACTGGTCCAGCTCCTATCCCAACGCCGCCGACCGCGACGGCTCCTGGGCCGAGGCTGAGGGCTATCCCGACTACTACGGCTGGCAGCACGACCTGGCCCTGGCCGTGCGGCTGGACATCAACGATTTCTGGCTGGTGAAGTTCGAGTACCACCACATGGACGGCGCCGCCCAGGCCCAGCTCGATCGGCTGGCGGAGGGCGAGACGGCCTCGCGTCGCTGGCGCGTCTGGACGGCCAAGACGACGTTCCATTTCTGACCGATGCACACCGGAGAGAGCATGCGCCGACTGGCAACCCCGCTACTGATCCTCGCCCTGATCGCCGTCGCGGCCGGGGCCGAGACCGGTGCGCCGGATTGCCTGGTGGTGGTGGCCAACGCCGAGGTGCCGGTGGAGTCGATCTCGCCGGGCATGCTGCAGCGCATCTACCTGGGCAAGACCACGCGCTGGGAGGGTGGCCTGGCCATCCGCCCGGTGATGCTGCACGATCACGAGGTCCACGAGGCCTTCGTGACCGACCTGCTCGACCGGTCCGAGGAGAATTTCAGCGTCTACTGGAAGCGGATGGTCTTCACCGGCAAGGGCCGGCCGCCGCGCGCCTTCCGTAGCGACGAGGAGCTGGCCGCGTATCTGCGTGAGACACCGGGGGCCATCGGATTCCTCTCCGTCGAGGCCGAAACCTCCGACCTGAAGATCGTCACGATCGACTGATCGAACGAGGTTTGCGCGTGCGTTTCACCCACCGCATCATGGCGTTGCCGATCCTCACCGCGGCGGTCTTCCTCGTGGTGTTCGTGGGCGCGTTCGCCAACCTGCGCGAGGGCACGCGACTGCTCCAGCGGCTGCAGGCCGAGTATCTCGCGGCCGTGAACCTGAGCAATGACCTGCAGATCGAGGCCATGCAGATCCGGCACGGTCTGGACACGGCCATCAGCCTCGGCGACGCCGACCTCGTGAGGGAGACCGAGGCCATGGCCGCGCGGTTCCGCGAATTGCTGGAGGCCGGTCGCCACATCTCCACCGTGGAAACCGAACCTCTGCGCAATCTCAACGTCGCCTTCGAGCGCTACGACGCGCTTGCCCGCCGCGTCTCGTTGCAACTCATCGCCCAGGTCGACATCGCCGACACCGACACGCGTCTGCTCGACGACGCCACGGCCATGAACGAAGCCTACGACGAGCTACGCGGCCAGCTCGATCAACTCACCTCGCATCAGTCCCGGAACATGCAGTCGGTGCTGAGCGATACCCGCGAGAACCTGCTGCGACGCGTGCGTCACCTGACCCTGCTGGCTCTCGGCGCGGTCATCGTGCTGGTGGTCATCGCCACGGGCGCCATCGTTTCCATCGTGCAACCCGTGCGCAAGCTGCGGGTGGCCGCGAGCGCCATCGCCCAGGGCGATCTCGAGCAGAACATCGACTACCGTTCCGACGACGACCTCGGTCAGCTGGCCGACAGCTTCCGCGACATGCAGAGTGCGCTGGAAGCGGACATCGCCCGCCGCGAGGAGATCGGAAACGCGCTGCGCGAGAGCGAGGAGCGCCTGGCCCTGGCTCTGGACGCGGCCAACGACGGGATCTGGGACGTCCGTCTGCCGGGAGGCGCGTTCTACAGCAGCGACCGGTTCGCTGCCATTCTGGGCTACGCCCCCGACGAGAAACCCGTCAACGTGGCCGAGGTCAACGCCATGATGCGGGGCGTGGATCCGGAGCAGATGCGCCAGCTGTTCGCCGACGCGCATCCCGAGGGCCGCGAGGCCTCCGTCGAGGCACGACTGCGCCGCAAGGACGGCACCTACGCCTGGGTCGCGATCAAGGGGCGAACCGTGGAACGCCACCCCGACGGCCGGCCCTTGCGCATGGTCGGCACCATCAGCGACATCTCCGATCGCAAGGTGGCCGAGGACGAGTTGCGGCGCGCCCATGATCGGGTGATCCAGTCGGAGAAGCTGGCGAGTCTGGGGCGCATGGTGGCCGGACTGGCCCACGAACTGAACTCGCCGCTCGGTGCGCTGGTCTCCAGCAGCGACCTCACCGAGCGCAGCGCCGCCATCCTGCGCGAGCGCATGGCCGGCGAGGACTGCAACCCTGATCCCGAGGCTGATCCTCGACTGCAGCGGGCCCTGGCGGCCATCGAGTCCGGCGCCGGCGGCGTGGCGTCGGCTGCCGGCCGGCTCGAGGAACTCCTGGGCGGTCTCAAACGATTCACCGCCCTGGACCGCGCCGACCTGCAGGAGGCCGACGTCGCCGAGCTGATCGACACCACCGTGGGCGTCATGTGGGAAGGTCAGTGGGACGAGGTGACGGTGGTGCGCGAGTTCTCCGAGTCGCCGAGGATCCTCTGCTATCCGGGGCAGCTCAATCAGCTCTTCATGGCGCTCGTTCACAACGCCGTGGAGGCCATGGAGGCGCGCGGGACCCTCACCCTGCGCGTCTGGTCGGACACCCTCGAGCGGGTCCACGTGGCGGTGGCCGACACCGGCCGCGGCATTCCTGTTTCGCAGCGGGAAGGCCTGTTCGAGCCGGGCCTGCGCAGCGGCTCCGAGCGCGTCCACCTGGGCTGGGGGCTGGTGACGGCCTCGCGCATCGTGGAGGACCACGGCGGCGAGATCCGGGTCGAAAGCGAGGAGGGGCAGGGAACGGTGTTCACGGCGACGTTGCCGGTGCGGCCCAGATCCCTGCTCTCGCCGGACGGGTCCGGCGCCGCCTAGATGGTCAAGAGCACGATCCCGCCCACGGTGAGCACGGCGCCCAGAGCCGTCTTGATCGTGATCGCCTCGCCTCCCAGGGCCATGGCCGCCAGCATCCCGAAAAGCGGCGACGTGAAGGCGATGGGCATGACCCGATTCAGGGGCGCGCCCTTGAGTGCGGCGTAGAAGCAGAGCATGCCCACCGATCCGGCCACCACACCGCCGCCGACCACCAGGTACAGGAGCGACCGGCCGCCGGCGGCGGGAATGAGCTTGAGCTGCGGCCAACTCACCAGTGCGAGGACCACCAGGGCCACCGCGGTGCGCAGGGTGATGCCCACCTGCGGCGGCAGGTTGCCGGCGTGCAGGCCCTTCTTCTCGAAGTAGCCACCGATGCCCCAGGCGGCGGCGGTGATCAGGGCGAGCAATTGCGGTTTCATGAATGGACTCCCCGGCAAGAGACTGGGCGCAAGAACGCCGCCCGCTGCCATGAGCGGACGGCGTCCAAGGTGATGCCGGGTCCCAGGCCGGTCAAGCCGGCGTGACCCCTGCTCAGACCGGCTGCCGGCGGCGCTGCTCGATGCCGGTATCGGCCAGGGCGTGCAGGTGGCGATCCTGGGCGTCGAACGTCGCTGCGGATGCCGTCGGCTCGCCCGTGATCACGCTGTGGAGCTGGGCCACGATGCCGCGGAGCTGGCCCGCCTGGGCATTGAGCTCCTCGGCGGCCGAAGCCGTTTCCTCGGCGTTGGCCGCGGCGCTCTGGGTGGTCTGGTCCAGCTGACCGATGGCCTTGTTGATCTGGTCGATACCCTGCTTCTGCTCCCGCGAGGCGGAGGCGATGCTGTCGACCTGCACGGCCACCTGCCCGGAGTTCTCGGCCGTGGCCTCGAATGCCTCACGCGTGCGATCGGTGACCTGGACGCCGCGCTCGGCATGATTGACCGACTGCTCGATGAGCGCGGAGGTTTCCTTGGCGGCCTCGGCGGCCCGCTGGGCCAGGTTGCGCACTTCCTCGGCCACCACGGCGAAGCCCTTGCCGGCTTCGCCCGCGCGCGCGGCCTCGACGGCGGCGTTCAAGGCCAGCAGGTTGGTCTGGAAGGCGATCTCGTCGATGGTGCCCACGATGCGCGCGGTCTGATCGGCGCCGGTCTTGATGGTGTCGATGGCCTCGACCATGTCGGACATGGACTCCAGGCCCTGCTTCACCACCTGCTGGGCCTCCTGCATCAGCTGCTGGCACTGCTCGGCCGATTCGGTGGTGTTGCTCACGTTGGCGGTCATTTCCTCGAGGCTGGCCGACGTCTCTTCCACGGCGGCCGCCTGCTCGCTGGCCTGTTCGGCCAGCGTGGAGCTGGCGTTGGCGATCTGCGTCGCTGCCGATGTCGTCTGATCGGAACCCACGTTGATGTCGTTGACCGCGGTGTTGATCGGACCGGTGACGCTGCGAACCACCAGCAACAGCACGCCCGACACGACCAGCAGGGAGATCACCGTCAGGATGATGCCGAAGTTGCGCACGCCGTTGGCGGCGGCGTAGATCTGCGAGCTGTCGAGGGCGACGGCCGAGATCCAGCCCGTCCGCTCGTTGCGACTGAACGCCGACTGACGGTCGACACCCTTGAAGTGATACTCGAGAAGACCGTCGCCGCGGGCCATGATCTCCTTGCCGAAATCCCACTCGGTGATCTTGGTGGCGAGGATCAGATCCTTCTTGGGGTGCGCCAGGAACGTGCCCGCGCCGTCAACCACGTAGACGTAGCCGGTCTCGCCAACCTTGATGGGGTCGACGACGCTGGCGGTGAACTTGCCCAGGTCCACGACGCCGATGATGGCGCCGATCTGCTTGCCGCCGGCGTTGCGCACCGGGTGGCAGAGCACCACGATGGGATTGCCGGTGACCTTACTTGCCAGGGCGGAGGAGAGCACGGGCTTGCCGCTCGACATGCACTCCTTGAAGTAGCCGCGGTCCTTGATGTTCAGCTTGCCGGTCATGCCCTTGACGCTCGAGGCCACGGCCAGACCGTCGGGTCCCAGCACGTGGATGCCCTCATAGTCCTCGGTGTGCTTCTCGAGACCGAACAGCAGGGCATCGATGGCCGGGTCGGCCGGCCTGGAGATGGCGGTGCGCACGTCGGGGAGCTCCGCCCAGCGTGCCACGTCCAGGTCGCGGTGCCCGATCCAGGACGTGAGTTGCTTCTGGACCAGATCGTTGACCCCGACCATCTCCTCGTGGACGGCCGTTTCGAGGGCGGCGCTGGTCTTGTGGACGGTCACGCCCAGATAGGCGGCGAACGCCACGAGCAGGGCGGCGCAGGTCGGGAGCAGGAAGCGGTTGCGCAGATCGAGTTTCATGACAAGTCTCCAGGACGGGTAGTCGACGTTCATCGAATTACAATATTCATTTCGTCCGCTGCGCTCAGCGATTTAGGATTTTCCTTAGGTGGCTGGGCGACTATTTTGTTCAGGAGGATTGTCGTTCGTCGCTGGCGGCTATCGGCGTGCGTTTGCGCCGTTTTCGCTTATTCTGGACCCGTCGACCGTTTCCGTTCCGCCGCCTGCATGCCAGCGGACCCCCAAGGAGGCCACCATGGACATCGCCACCACCGCGGACCTCGTTCGCAACGCCTACGCCACGACCCGCAAGAACCTGGATATCGTTCGAGGTCGCCTGAACCGGCCCCTGAGCCTGGCAGAGAAGATCTTCTTCGGGCATCTGGTGGACGCCGAGAACCAGGTCCTCGAGCGCGGCAAAGCCACCCTGGCCCTGGCGCCCGATCGCGTGGCCATGCAGGACGCCACGGCGCAGATGGCCATTCTCCAGTTCATGATGGCCGGTCGCGACGAGACCGCCGTGCCCACCACCGTGCACTGCGACCACCTGCTCCTGGCCTACCAGGGCGCGGAGAAGGACAAGGCGGCGGCGCTGACCATGAACCGCGAGGTCTACGAATTCCTGGCCAGCGCGTCGGCGCGCTACGGCATGGGCTTCTGGAAGCCGGGGTCGGGCATCATCCACCAGGTGGTGCTGGAGAACTACGCGTTCCCCGGCGGCCTGATGATCGGTACCGACAGCCACACGCCCAACGCCGGCGGACTCGGCATGGCCGCCTGCGGCGTGGGCGGCGCCGACGCGGTGGACGTCATGGTGGGCATGCCCTGGGAAGTGCTGGATCCGCAGATCACGGGCGTCTACCTCACGGGCGCACCCAGCGGCTGGACCTCTCCCAAGGACGTCATCCTCAAGCTCTGTGGCCTGCTGACCACCAAGGGTGGCACCAACCACGTCATCGAGTACTTCGGCCCGGGCTGCGAGGCCATCAGCTGCACCGGCAAGGCCACCATCACCAACATGGGCGCCGAGCTGGGCGCGACGACCAGCATCTTCCCGGGCGACGGGCGCATGCTGGACTACCTGCGCGCCACCCGGCGCGGCGACCTGGCCGACCTGGCCGCCGAAAATCTCGACCTGCTGCAGGCCGACGCCGAGGTACTGGCCAGTCCCGAGCCCTACTTCGATCGCGTGGTGACCATCGACCTCTCCACCCTGGAGCCGCACCTCGTGGGCCCGCACAGCCCGGACGTGGCGCACCCCGTGGGGCGCATGCGCGAGGATTGCGAGACCGAGGGTTACCCGGTGGAACTGTCCGCCGCACTCATCGGGTCCTGCACCAACAGCAGCTACGAGGACATCAGCCGGGCCGCGGACGTGGCCCAGCAGGCCCTGGACGCCGGCCTGGAGATGAAGGCGCCGCTGCTGGTCTCCCCGGGCAGCGACCAGATCTACGAGACCATCAAGCGCGACGGACAGCTGGCGGTGCTCGAGAAGCTGGGCGCCACCGTGCTGACCAACGCCTGCGGGCCCTGCATCGGCCAGTGGAGGCGCGACGACATCAAGGAGGGCGACGTCAACAGCATCGTCACCTCGTTCAACCGCAACTTCCGCAAGCGCGCCGACGGCAATCCCGAGACCCACGCCTTCATCGGCAGCCCCGAGATCGTCATGGCCTACGGGCTCTCCGGTAGCCTGGCGTTCAATCCGCTCGCCGATACCGTGACCGCCAAGGACGGCCGCGAGGTGCGCCTGGCCGCGCCCGAGCCCGCCGCCGATCTGCCGCCCGACGGGTTCGTCTTCTCGGAGGCCGGTCTCCAGTTGCCGCCGGACGACCGCAGCCAGCTGCAGGTGGCGGTCGAACCGGGCAGCGTGCGCCTGGCCTTGCTGGAGCCGTTCGCCGCCTGGCAGTCCACCGACTTCACCGGTCTCGACCTGCTGGTGAAGGTCCAGGGCAAGTGCACCACTGACCACATCTCCATGGCCGGTCCCTGGCTCAAGTTCCGCGGCCATCTCGACGGCATCAGCGACAACATGCTCATCGGCGGCATCAACGCCTTCAATGGCGAGGCCGGGCAGACCCGCAACCCGCTCGATGGCGAGCAGGGCCGCAATCCCGACGTGGCCCGGGCGCTCAAGGCCGCCGGCCGCCACTGGATCATCGTGGGCGACGAGAATTACGGCGAGGGCAGCAGCCGCGAGCATGCCGCCATGTCGCCGCGCCATCTGGGCTGCGCCGCGGTGATCGTGCGCAGTTTCGCGCGCATCCACGAGACCAATCTCAAGAAGCAAGGCGTCATGCCACTGGTCTTCGCGGACCCCTCCGACTACGATTTGATCCAGGAAACCGATACCTTCGACCTCGTCGGCGTGGACGCCCTGGCGCCCGGCAGCGAGATCGAAATGGTGATCCGTCACGCCGGTGGCGGCGAGGATCGCGCCCGTCTGCGTCACACGCTCACCGACGAGCAGATCGCCTGGTTCCGGGCCGGTTCGGCGCTGAACCTGATCCGCGAGCGGGTCTGACCGCCGGCGAAGATTGTTCCGACACAAAGCGACGATCCCGACGTATGAATCGGGATCGTCGCCTGCTCTCATCCTTCCGCCTCGACCGTTCCCGTGAGGAGATCCGATGCTGCGTCGCTACACTCTCATCCTCGGGCTGCTGATCACGCTGGCGGCCACGGCGCTCGCCGAGCCCGCCTTCTTCCCCCGCCGTCCCGCCATCTCGCCCGACGGAAGCACCGTGGTCTTCACCGGCCAGGGCGACCTCTGGCGGGTCAGCGCCCAGGGAGGCCGCGCCGAGCGCCTCACCGCCCATCCGTCCTACGAGCGCGACGCGGTCTTTTCGCCCGACGGCGAGCGCCTGGCCTTCGCCTCCGATCGCGAGGGCAGCTTCGACGTGTACGTCATGCCCGCGACCGGTGGCCGCCCTCAGCGGCTCACCTTCGCGCCCTCCAGCGACCAGACACGGGCATTCAGTGCCGACGGCGAGAACGTGTTCTTCGCCAGCGCCCGGCCCTGGCGCTATCCCGTGGGTTCGCAGATCCAGACCGTGCCCGTGGGCGGAGGTACACCCATGCGGCTCCTGGACCTCTTCGCCGACCAGATCGCCGTTCATCCCGACGGCCGGCAACTGCTGCTCACCGTGGGCTACCATCGCTTCGGGCGCGTGGGCTATCGCGGCACCCTGCAGTCGGACCTCTGGATCCACACGCCCGGCGGCGGCGACGCTCCCGAGCGCCTCACCGACGGTCTCGGCTACGACACCGACCCCATGTGGGGCACCGGCGGTACGGTCTACTGGCGGAGCGAGGACGACGACACCCACGCCTTCAATCTCTGGCAGCTCGATACCGACGGCACGCGCCGGCGCCTCACCGACTTCCGTGAGGAAGGCATCCGCAACGCCCGCATCAGCGGCGACGGCTCCCGCATCGTCTGCGAGGCAGGCAACGATCTCTGGATCTTCGAGACCGCCAGCGGCGACCTGACCCGTCTGGACATCGACATCGCCGCCGACCAGGTCACGGAGGCCGTGACCCACGAGGTCAAGACCGGCGACGCCGACGAACTGGACGTCGACAGCGAGGGCGACGAGATCGCCATGGTCGTCGCGGGCGAGATCGTGCTGGTGAATCGCGAGCTCGAGGGCCGCGCCACCGTGGCCGTGCCGTCGCCGTGGCGCGAGAGCGGCATCGCGTTCCGCCCCGGCTCGGCCGACACCCTGGTGGTGGTCAGCGACCGGCAGGAGAAGGGCGGCATCCCCTACAGCCGCATCGGCCTCGTGGTGAGCGACGATCCCGAGCAGTCGCTGCTGCGGGACGCCCGCCGGCACCGTATCGAGTGGCTCACGCCCGATGGCGTGGAGTGCGCCGACCCGCAGTGGTCGCCCGACGGTACGCGCCTGGCCTACCTCCACGGCAAGGGTGGTCTGGCGGTGATGGACGCCGATGGCGGCAATCGCAAGATGCTGCACGAGGGCTGGGACGATCCCGAGTTTGCCTGGTCCCCGGACGGCCACTGGCTGGCCTACGCCGTGACCTCGGGCCCCGACTTCAATACCGATATCTGGCTCGTGCCCGCCGATGGTGGCCATGCGGTCAACGTGAGCCAGCACCCCGATCGCGACACCGGTCCGGTGTGGAACGAAGAGGGGACCATGCTGGCCTGGTCCACCCGCCGCTACGGCAACCAGAACGACGTGGTCTTCTGCTACCTCACCCGCGTGGATCACGAACGGTCGCGCGAGGAGTGGGAGATCTGGGAGAAGACCCGCGACAAGAAGGACGAGAAGAAGGACGAGAAGAAGGACGAGAACAAGGACGACGAGGAGGGCGACGAGGAAGAGACCGTGGAGGAGGCGCCGATCCACATCGACCTCGACGAGATCCACCTCCGCGTGCGCCGCCTCACCAGTCTGCCCGGCAATGAGTGGGCCGTGGCCATCCAACCCGAGGGCGACCTCGTCGCCTTCAGCGCGTCCATCGGCGGCAAGCGCGACCTCTACACCGTGAACCGCTTCGGCGAGGACCGCGAGGCCCTCACCAAGGGCGGCGCCAGTCCCGGCGCGGCGTTCCTGGCCGCTGACGGCGAGACGATCTGGATGCTCAAGCAGGGCAAGCCGACCCACGTGGCGCTCAAGGGCGGCGACACCGAGAGCGTGGCCTTCCGCGCGCGTCTGACCGTGGATCACGCGGCCCTGCGTCGACAGGTGGTCGAAGAAGCGTGGCGCACCCTGCGCGACCGCTTCTACGAGCCCGACATGCACGGCATCGACTGGTCCGAGCAGCGCGAGAAGGCCCTCGACCTGGCCGCCGGCCTGGATCACGACGCCGACTTTGCCGACGTCATGAACATCATGATCCGAAGCCTCAACGCCTCGCATCTGGGCTACTACCCGGGCGGTCGCGGCGATCGTAGCGGCGCCGGCTGGCTGGGCCTGACCTTCGATCCCGACCACGGCGGCGACGGTCTGCGTATCGCCAGCGTGGTGGCTCACGGTCCGGCCGACCTTGCTGACGGCGGCCTCATCGTCGGCGACGTCATTCGCGACATCGACGGCGTGGCGGTGGGCCGCGACGCCAATTTCCACGCGCCCATCGTGGCTGCCGGCGGCGACCCCGTGTGGGTCGGCTACGAGCGGGACGGCGAATCAGCGGAGGTGCAGCTGCGCCCGACGACCTGGGGCAGCCTGCGCCAGCACATCTACGAGGGTGACGTGAAATCCAACCGCGCGAAGGTGGACGCGCAGGGCGACGGCGATGTCGCCTACGTCCACATCCAGGGCATGGGCATGCCGCAGGTGGAGATCTTCGAGCGCGACCTTTACGCCGCGGCCAACGGCAAGGACGCCCTGATCATCGACGTGCGCTGGAACGGCGGCGGCTGGACCACCGACCAGCTGCTCACCATCCTCACCCAGCCGGTCCACGCGTTCACCATTCCGCGCGACGGTGAGGTGGGCTACCCCGACGCCGAGCGTTTGCCTCGCCAGCGGTGGAACAAGCCCATCGTGGTGATCTGCAACGAGAACAGCTACTCCAACGCCGAGATCTTCAGCCACGCCATCCAGTCCATCGGACGCGGCCAGGTGGTAGGCCAGACCACCGGCGGCAACGTCATCTCCACCAGCGGCTGGACCGTGCTGGACGGCGGCTGGGTGCGCCTGCCGTTCCGCGGCTGGTACGTGTGGGGAGCGCCCGCGGGCAGCGAACGCAACAATCTCAACCAGGAGCACGGCGGCTGCGTGCCCGACCATCTCGTGCTCCAGGGTCCGGCCGAGTGGCTGACCGGTAGCGATCCGCAGCTCACGAGGGCCGTGGAACTGGCCATCGAGGCGGCCGAGGCCGAGCGCGCGGCGCTGCAGCCGAGCCCGCGGCGCGCGGCGGCGGCCCGCTAAAAGGCGTTCCGGCAACCTGATCCGACGGTGCGCGCGGTCCTTGCGACCGCGCGCATCGAGATGCGAACCCCGCTGCAAATCCGTATCGTGTCTTGGTGCTGGCGACTCCGACGGAGTCCACCGGAGGGCGGCACGAGGAGGCCAGAAACTTGGATTCCAGAGCCGAAAAGCAGCGCCCCGCGATCGGCGGCGATGATCTGTCCCACCTGCTCCTGCGGTGCCTTCCGCTGGGTGTGGTGGCGCTGGATCGCCGCGGCAACGTGCTCGCCGCCAATCCCGAACTCTCGCGCCTGCTCGACCGTGACGCCGCTCAGGTCATCGGTCAGCCCTTGCCCGGACTCGGCGACGAGGATCGGGCCTCCCTCGACGGCGTCCTCGCCGATCTCGAGAACGCCGGCCGCACCACCTGGCGCCAACTCGAACTGGCGCTGCCCGACGGCAGTCGCGCCAGCCTTTCCTGCCGCTACGGAACCCTGCGCAGCGAGACCGGTACCGCGGTGGGCCTGGTCGGATTCTTCCTGCCCGCCGACTCGTCCGACCGCGCCCTGCAGGCTGAGTTGCGCCGCCGCAACGAGTTCATCGAGGCGGTGCTCGACAACCTGCCCATCGGACTGGCGATCAACTCCCTGGACATGTCGACCGTCGGCTTCGTCAACAGTCGCTTCCAGGACATTTATGGCAGCTGGAACAGCCAGGGCGTCACCGATCTGGCGTCCTTCCTCGACCGACTCTGCCCCGACCCCGAGCAGCGGCGCGAGTTCCAGAAACGCATCCTCGAAGACCTGGGTGCCGGCGGCCTGCAACGCATGCAATGGGACGACATCCGCGTGCGCGGCCGCGACGGCAACATGCGCATCGTCAGCGCCGTGAACACGCCGCTGCCCGAGCAGGGCCTGATGATCTCCACGGTGCAGGACGTGACCGACCGCAAGCTGGCCGAGGACGCGCTACGGGAAAGCGAGCGCCGCTACCAGGTCATGGCCGAGGCCTCGCCGGTGGGCATCTTCCGCTGCGACCGCAACAGCCGCTGCCGCTACGTCAACCGCCGCTGGCGCGAGATCACCGGCCTGACCACCGCCCAGGCGGCCGACGACGGCTGGCTCTCGGCCGTGCATCCCGACGACTCGGAATCCGTGCTGCGGAACTGGCAACTGGCCGTGATCGAGGGTCAGGTCTTCCGCACCGAGTGCCGCTTCCAGCGACCGCGCGGCCTGACCACCTGGGTCTTCGTGCAGGCCGAGCCCGTGTTCGACACCCGCCAGCAGCTGTCGGGCTACATCGGTTCGGTCACCGACATCTCCGAACGCAAGCGCACCGAGGAAGAGATCCGGCGTATCGCCTATTACGACGCGCTCACCAAGCTGCCCAACCGAGCTTTCTTCCTCGAGCAATTGGGTCGGACGCTCGCCTCGGCCAAGCGCAACGAGCGCCGTGCCGCGCTGCTGTTCTGCGACCTCGACAACTTCAAGGACGTGAACGATTCCCTCGGTCACGACAAGGGCGACCTGCTGCTGCAGGGCATCGCCGAGCGACTCTCCTCGTGCATCCGCAAGGGCGACACGCTCAGTCGGCTCGGTGGGGACGAGTTCGTGCTGCTCTTGCCGGTGGTCGAATCGGACCGCGACGCGGTGATGGTGGCGCGCAAGATCAAGGACACCCTGGCGCGCCCCTTCGAACTGGACGGCAACGAGGTCTATACCTCGCCGTCCATCGGCATCGCCTTCTTCCCCGAAGACGGCGACTCGGTGTCGACGCTGCTCAAGCACGCGGACATGGCCATGTACGCCGCCAAGACCAAGGGTCGCAATCGCTACCAGTTCTTCAGCGAGGAGATGCACAAGCGCGCGGTCGAGCGCATGCAGCTGGAGGCCGGACTGCGCCAGGCGCTCGACCGCAACGAGTTCAAGCTCGTCTACCAGCCGCAGTACGAACTGGCCACCGGACGATTGGTGGGCGTGGAGGCGTTGCTGCGCTGGGAGAAACCGGACCGGGGGACCGTGCCGCCGGCGCGGTTCATTCCTCTCGCCGAGGAGACCGGGATGATCCATCCCATCGGCGAGTGGGTGCTGCGCGAGGCCTGCACCCAGGTCAAGGAGTGGCTGGACGCGGGCTACCCCGATCTGCGCGTGGCGGTCAATCTCTCCGGCCGTCAGTTCGCCGAGGCCGGCCTGGTGGAGATGGTGCGGCGGATCCTCGACGAGACCGGCCTGGCCGCCCGCAACCTCGAACTGGAGATCACCGAGAGCGTGCTGATGCAGGACGCCGAGGTGGCGGCCGCCATCATCGCCGAACTGCGCGCTGACGGCGTGGGCGTGGCCATCGACGATTTCGGCACCGGTTACTCGTCCCTGGTCTATCTCAAGCGATTGCCCGTCAGCCGTATCAAGATCGCTCCCGACTTCGTGCGCGACATCGCCCGCGACGAGCGCGACCGGGCCATTGCGGAGGCCGTGATCACCCTGGGACGCGATCTGGGACTGGAGATCGTGGCCGAGGGCGTGGAAACCGCCGAGCAGGCCGCCATGCTCAAAAAACTGGCCTGCCCGCTGGTGCAGGGATTCCATTTCGACCACCCGCTGGAGCACCGCGAGATCCCGCGCAGATTGACTTGACCCTGGCCACCGCTGATCACTAGTTTTCCGTCCATTGACGACGCCGATCGATCCGGGCCGCCGTGCCCGGTCGTTTTTTGTCCCGTCCCGTCCGCGCCAGGCGGCAGATCCGCGAGGGAGGATTCGCTCATGTCTCGCGATCAGAAGTCCCAATCTCTCGGTCAGAAGATCAACGACTTCCTCACCCGCACCCGCAAAATCATGCAGGGCGGCGGCGAGAAGGCCATCCAGAAGCAGCAGGCCCAGGGCAAGCTCACCGCCCGTGACCGCGTGGCCACCCTCTGCGACGACCGCTCGTTCCACGAGTACGATCTGTTCGTGGAGCACAACTGCCGCGACTTCGGCATGGATCAGAAATCACTGCCCGGCGACGGCGTGGTCACCGGCACGGGCACCGTCCAGGGCCATCCGGTGTGCTGCTACGCCCAGGACTTCACCGTGGCCGGCGGTTCGCTGGGCCTCGCGCACGCCCGCAAGATCACCAAGATCATGGACCACGCCCTGAAGATGGGCGTGCCGCTCATCGGCATCAACGACTCCGGCGGCGCCCGCATCCAGGAGGGCGTCAACTCGCTGGCCGGCTATGGCGAGATCTTCTACCGCAATACCATGGCCTCGGGCGTGATCCCGCAGATCTCGGTGATCCTCGGCCCCTGCGCCGGGGGCGCGGTGTACTCGCCCGCGCTCACCGACTTCGTCTTCGTGGTCGACAAGATTTCCAAGATGTTCATCACCGGACCCGAGGTCATCAAGACAGTGCTCGGCGAGGAGATCTCCATGGAGGACCTCGGCGGCGCGCGGGTGCAGGCCGAGGTCTCCGGCAATGCGCACTTCTTCGCCGAGAGCGAACAGGAGTGCTTCGAGCAGATCAAGAAGCTGGTCACCTTCATTCCCTGGAACAACCGCAAGCCCAGCGAACCGTTTCCGGCCAAGGCGCCGCGGGCCGAGTTCAAGATCGACCAGGTCGTCCCCGACGATCCACGCAAGCCCTACGACATCCGCGACGCGGCTCGCGCCGTGTGCGACGACAGCGACTTCTTCGAGATCCAGGCGCACTGGGCCAAGAACATCGTCATCGGTTTCGCGCGCATGGACGGCAAGACCGTGGGCATCGTGGGCAACCAGCCAAACTTCCTGGCCGGCGTGCTCGACGTGGACGCCTCGGACAAGGCCGCGCGTTTCATCCGCTTCTGCGACGCCTTCGACATCCCGCTGGTGAGCCTGGTGGACATGCCCGGCTACCTGCCCGGCGTGGACCAGGAACACGCAGGTGTGATCCGCCACGGCGCCAAGATCCTGTATGCCTACAGCGAGGCCACCGTGCCCAAGATCACGCTCATCCTGCGCAAGGCGTACGGTGGCGGCTACATCGCCATGTGCTCGCGGCACCTGGGCGCCGACTTCGTGTTCGCCTGGCCGCAGGCCGAGATCGCCGTGATGGGCCCCGAGGGCGCCGCGAACATCATCTTCCGCAAGGAGATCACCGGCGCCGCCGATCCCGAGGCCATGCGTCAGGAGAAGATCAAGGAGTACCAGGACAAGTTCGCCAACCCGTTCATCGCCGCGCGCGACGGTCACGTCGACGCGGTGATCCAGCCGGAGGAGACCCGCGACTTCCTGCTGCACGCCCTGAACGTCTCGCGGAACAAGCACGTCAGCCGGCCGGACCGTAAGCACGGCATCCCGCCCTTCTAGGAGGCGCCCGCATGGCCGACATTCCCGAGAGCAACGAGGAACGGCAGATCATCCGTTTCCACGTCGACGGCACCGACTACGAGACCCATTCCACCCGCACCTGGCGCGCGCGCAAGCCGTGGGTGCCCACCGACCGCACCCTGGTTGCGACCCAGATTCCCGGCCTCATCCTCGAGGTGCTGGTGAAGCCCGGCCAGCAGGTCAAGCGGGGCGACGGCATGGTCGTGCTGGAAGCCATGAAGATGGCCAACACGGTGGAGACGCCGTGGGACGGAACGGTCAAGCGGGTGGTGGTGGAGGTGGGGCAGTCCGTGGCCAAGGCGGCGGTGCTGGTGGAGCTGGAGTAGGACTTCAGGACAGGATCGTTCAAAGTAACGAGCCGGCCTCCAGGAGAGGCCGGCTCGTTCATTCGTCGCTCACGGCGACGCTCTAGTATTTCACGCTTCAGCCATAGGATCGCGTCTCGGCGGTGGCCGGCTTCTCGTCCTTCAGGATGGCGGCCAGGGCGTCGTCCACGTAGTTGATCTTCCCGGGAGTGCCTGCCGAGGGGTCGTCGTCGATGGCGCCGGCGTAGGCCACCTTGCCGTCCGGCGCGATCACGAACATGTGCGGCGTGGTCTTGGCGCCGTAGGCCTTGCCCACCACGCCGCCTTCGTCCATGAGGATGGGGAAGGTCATGGCGTACTCCTTCACCGCCTTCTGATTGCGCTCGAGGCCGTAGCCCTGCTTGCCGGGACCGGCCGAGTTGACCGCCAACCAGACCACGGCCTTGTCGGCGTACCTGGCGAAGACGTCGTCCATGGTCCTGGCGTTCTTGTGGTGCTTCTTGATGAAGGGGCAGTCGGGGTTGTACCACTCGAGGACGACCACGTTGCCGTCCGCGAGGTACTGGTGCAGCCAGTGCTCGTTGCCGGCCGAGTCTTTGAGCTTGAAATCGACCGCGTCGTCGCCTGGAAGTACGCCGCCGACGGCGGCGGCGGCCAATCCGATCAACACGATCACCATGCTGAGCGTCTTCATGTAGGATCCTCCTGTCTAGTGTTCGTAACTCATTGTATGACAATGATTCCAGTCGTTCGTCGGGATTGGGTGTGGTCGATGACCAACAGCAGCTCCAGCGGCTCGGCACTGCCGGTTCCGGGGCGCAGGCGCAAACGGAGCCGGTCTCCGGCCGCCTGGCCGTCGGCAAGGAGATCGACGAGGAACGGGCCGCGGTCTCCCGGAATGGCGGTGATCCCCGTCGCGCCCGGCGCGAAGATCTCCACGGCATCGGGCGTACTCTCGATCTGGACGACGCCGGCGGCCAGAGGTTGCGGAAGTGCCGCCAGCACCGCGTCGAGCTCTCGCGCCGCCTCCGGATCGGCCTGCTCGGGCACGGCGACCACGAGCGTGGTGTCGCGGGGAATACAGATCTGATTGCATTCCAGCCATTCCACCGTCGCATGGATCTCGAGGGCCGGAGCGCCGCGACCCGGGCGCCGCAGGGTCTGCGACAGCACGAGCGCGTCGTGATACACGTGGTCGAGGATCTCGCCCGCGGTCACGTGCCGCTCCGGCACGGGCCATCGTAGGGGTTCCGCCGCCCATCCGTCGGGCAACTCGAGATGGATCGTGGGCGGATACCCGGTGTCGTTCCGGAACCCACCGTACACGTGCCAGTCCTCGGCGAGATCGAATCGCCACAGCACGATCACCGAGTCGGCGGACACGGCGGCCACGCGTGCGGACACGGTGACCGCGGAGGTCGGTGTCGTGGCGCCGACGGTGGTCGACGCGAGGGCAAGGATGACAGACGCGGCGAGACCGAAGGTCGCCGCGGATCGCGTATACACATTCATGGAATCAGGATAGAAACGAGCGCGGGCGAACGCCAGGAACCGCGACAGCGGCTCAGGTGGTGGCGGGCTCGGAGATCGCCGGCTCGCCTGCGAGCACGGTCCTGATGACGTCGACCAGTTCGGCCGACTTGATCGGCTTGGAGACGTATCCGTCCATGCCGGCTTCGAAGCAGCGGTCGCGATCGGCTTGCAGGGCGTGGGCGGTGACGCCGATGATGGGCAGGTGCTCGTTGGTGGCGAACTCGCGCTCGCGGATCACGCGAGTCATGGCGAGTCCGTCCATCATGGGCATCTGCACGTCCGAGAGCACCAGGTCGAAGGTCTCTCGGGCCAGGTAGACGAGGCCCTGCTCGCCGTCGTCGGCGATGGTGACGCGGGCGCCCAGCTTGTCCAGGAGCAGTCGGGCGAACGTCTGATTGATCGGGTTGTCCTCCACCAGGAGGATGTCCAGGCCTTGCAGGGGTTTTCCTGGAAACCGCGCGCGATCGTCCATGGCCAGGGAGCGGTCGTTCGACCTGCCCTTCAAGAGATCCAGCAGCGCGGTCGGCTTGATGGGCAGGGTCAGTCGCGCGGCGTCGCTCGTGGCCCGGGCCGCGTCATCGTCCACGTGGTCACCGATTCGAGCCAGGGCACAGCGCCGGGCGGCGCGCCAGCCGTTGAGCCACGCTGGTCCAAATCGGCGGACGAGGGCGGTCTCGTAGAAGATCCAGTCGGGGTCCTGGCCGGTCATGGCCACGGCGATGGGAGCCTCGCCGGAGAAGCCGGTGAGCAGCGTGACGGCGTAGCCGAGGGCGCCGAGTTGCTCGGCCAGGCTGCGGCCGACCCTCTCCCGCTGGACAGCCACGACGACGCGGTGTCCGTGTCCGTCGGGCCAGCCGGCGATACCGGCGGTCTCGACCGTGTTGGTACGAGGCATTTCGAGTGCGAAATGGAAGCTGCTGCCCTCACCCACGGTGCTGGTGACCTCGAGCGCGCCGCCCATGAGATCGACGAGCCGGCTGGAAACGGCGAGGCCCAGGCCGGTACCGCCGAAGCGTCGGGTGGTGGATGTGTCGGCCTGGGCGAAGGCGTCGAAGATTTGCCGGCAGGCGTCGGGTTCGATGCCGATGCCGGTGTCGTTGATCGTGATCCGTAGCTCGACCGGCGAGGTCGCCGGCGCGGCCTCGGACACCGGTTCCGAACGCACGCCCAGCGAGACCGCGCCCTCCGGCGTGAACTTGACGGCGTTGCCCAGCAGGTTGACCAGTACCTGGCGCAGGCGGCCGGGGTCGCCCAGCAACCAGCGCGGTGTCCGGGGGTCGAGGTCGCAGATGAGTTCGAGGTCCTGCTGGGTGGCCTGCAGGCCGAACGTATCGGCGAGGCCGTCCAGAAGACCGTAGAGGTCGAAGGGGATGGTCTCGAGATCGAGGCGCCCGGCTTCCACCTTGGAGTAGTCGAGGATATCGTCGATGATGCGCAGCAGTGCCTCGCTGCTATCCTTGACGATGGACAGGTTGCGGCGCTGGTCCACGTCCAGATCGGTGCCCAGGGTGAGGTCGGTCATGCCCATGATGCCGTTGAGGGGCGTGCGGATCTCGTGGGACATGTTGGCCAGGAACTGGCTCTTGGCCTGATTCGCGCGCTCGGCCGATTCCTTGGCCTCGGCCAGGTCGCGGGCCCGGGCTGCGAACTCCTTCTCGCGGGCGGCGTTGACCTCCCGGGCGGCAACGGCGGGGGTCTGGCGGGTTTGCCGGCTGAAGAGCAAGGCGACGGCGGCGCCCGCAAGGGCCGCCGCAGCGGTGGTGACGATGCTGAAACCAGGGGTCATGCAGCGGCACAATCGTTGACCACGGGACATTTGACGCCCACCGGGCGCTTTCTCCTGTGGAGATTCGGCAGTATCGTGACGGCATTGAGTCGGAATCACCAGAACACCCATAGGAGTGCGTCCATGAACTGGTCGCTGAGACTGGGATCGTTTCGCGGCATCGCCGTCCATCTGCACCTCACGTTCCTGCTACTCCTGGGATATCTGGCCGTGACGTCCTGGACGGCCACGCGGTCCGTCGAGGCGGCGTTCCTGGGCGTGTTCTTCTTCGTCCTGCTGTTCGCCTGCGTGCTCCTGCACGAGTTCGGCCATGCGCTGATGGCGGCCCGCTTCGGCGTTCGCACCCGCAACATCGTGCTCTACCCCATCGGTGGTGTGGCGCGCCTCGAGCGCATGCCGGAGAAGCCGGGACAGGAACTGGCCGTGGCTCTGGCCGGCCCCGCGGTGAACGTGATCATCTTCGTGGGCCTGTACCTCTGGCTGCAGTTCTCCGGCGCGCTGGTGCCCGTCGACACGCTGGGCTGGTCGCGCGGGCCCCTGGTGGAGCGTCTCATGGTGGTCAACGTCTTCCTGGTGCTGTTCAACCTGATCCCCGCGTTCCCCATGGACGGTGGCCGGGTGCTCCGCGCCTTGCTGGCCATGCGCCTGGACTACGCCCGCGCGACCCGCGTCGCTGCCCGCATCGGTCAGGCCCTGGCGGTGGTGTTCGGACTGGCTGGAATGATGTGGAATCCGTTCCTGATGTTCATCGCCTTCTTCGTCTGGGTCGGCGCGGCCCAGGAGAACGCCATGGTGCAACGGAAGAGCGCCCAGAGCGGTCTTCCCCTGCATCCGGCCGTGCAGACGGAGTTCGAGACCCTCGAACCGAGCGATGAGATGCTGCGAGCGGTCCAGCTGACCCTGGCCGGAAACCAGCAGGACTTCCCGGTGCTCTCGGGGGGCCGGATGGTGGGCCTGCTGTGTCAGGAGGACATGCTCCGGGGATTGCACGAGGTTGGGTCGCACGCGACGGTGTCCGATGCCATGCAGCTCAATTTCACGACCGCGCACGTGGGCGAGTCGGCGCAGATGGTCCTCGCTCGTATGGTCGAATCGGAGTGCCGGACTTTGCCTGTGACGGACATGGGCGGGCGACTCGTGGGAATGGTGACCGTGGAGCGGCTGGCGGAGTTTCTGCGGATTCACGGCCGGTGAGATCGGCGCGGGAACGTCCTGCAACCAGCGGCGGTACGGGGGCCGATGTGCTACCATTTCGATCGCTGGGTCCTGGTTCGACCGGAGGAATAGGGACGCGACATCTTCTGCAAAGTACTGCCGTGATCCTGACGACCGGTCTGACGATCGGCCTGGCGGCTTGCCCGACTGCAGACGCGCAATCTCGCGTGGTGCGCGTCGGTGTCGTGGATGTCGAACCGCTGGCCTACATGGACGGCGATCGGCCCGCCGGACTCTTCGTGGAACTCGTGACCGACGTGGCGGCCCAACAGGGCTGGGATCTTCGCTTCAAGTCGGTCGCCTGGGACGAGGGGATCCGGGCGCTCGCGGCCGGAGAACTGGACCTGTTGCCCACCGTGGCCTACTCCGCAGCGCGCGATTCGGTGCTGGATTTCTGCGCCGAGCACGTGGTGACGCTCTGGAGCCAGGTCTACAAGCATCCGGATACGGCCATCGAGAACGTGACGGAACTGGACCATCGGCGAGTCGCCGTCATGCGTGGCGACATCAACGGCGACAATTTCCGCGTCTTCGTCCAGAAGTTCGACGTGGAGTGCGACCTCGTTCTCTTCGACTCCCACAGCGACGTGTTCGCTGCCGTCCGGGACGGGCGTGCCGCCGCCGGCGTGGCGCCGAATCTGTTCGGCCGGGTCAACGCGGACCAGTACGGCCTGGTGCCCAGTCCCATCCTGTTCGCCCCGTTTCCCGTCTACTTCGCAACCACGGAGGGGCGCAACCACGATATCGTGATGGCCATTGACGCCGGCCTGCGGAGCTGGCGCACCGACGAGGATTCGTATTATCACCGCCGCCTGGATGCATGGCTGGGGCAGGGCGCCGCGGACACGCGCCTGCCGAGCTGGGCGCCGGCGACGCTGGTGGGACTCGTGGCGGTGGCGCTCCTGCTGGTCTTGTGGAACCGGTCGCTCAAACGGAGTGTGCGTCAGCAAACCCGGGAACTCGAATTCAGCGAACTCCGATTCCGCGCCGTCTTCGAATCGGCCGGGGACGCGGTGTCGCTCATGAGCGACGAGTGCTTCGTGGAGGTCAATCCGCGCACCCTCGAACTGTTCCGCTGTACCCGTGAGGAGATCGTCGGTCACAGTCCTCAGGAATTCTCGCCGCCCGTGCAGCCGGACGGGCGACTGTCGGCCGAGGCGGCGCACGAGCGCATGCAGGAAGCACTCTCCGGTGATCCCTTGGTGTTTGAGTGGCGCCATTGCCGCGCCGACGGCACGCTCTTCGACGCCGAGGTCACGCTCAACGCGCTCGACATCGCCGGCACGATGCACATGCAGGCGTCGGTTCGCGACATCACCCGACGCAAGCAGCTCGAGGCGAATCTGCGCCAGGCCCAGAAGATGGAAGCCATTGGAACCCTGGCCGGCGGGATCGCCCACGACTTCAACAACATCCTGGCGGCGATCATGGGCTACAACGAACTGGCCCGGTCCGACGCCGTCCCGGGTTCGGAACAGGAATCCTATCTCGTGCGCATCGGCCGCGGCGCCGAGAGGGCCCGCGATCTGGTCCTGCAGATCCTGGCCTTCAGTCGCCAGTCCGCCGAGGTGAAGCAGCCTACCGACCTGGCGCCCATCGTGGAGGAGGCGCTCAAGCTGCTGCGGTCGTCCATTCCGGCCACCATCGAGATCCGGCAGGCCCTCGGCGACGACGCGCGGGTCATGGCCGACCCCACGAGCATGCACCAGATCGTCATGAACCTGGGCACCAACGCCTATCAGGCTCTGTCCGACAGCGGTGGCGTGCTGGATGTGCGTCTCGAGGTCGTGGATCCGCCCGCCGTTCAGCTCACCGTTGGCGACGACGGTCCGGGCATGTCGCCGGACGTGCTCCAGAAGATCTTCGAGCCGTATTTCACCACCAAGACCGCCGATCGCGGCACCGGCCTGGGATTGGCCGTGGTGCACGGGATCGTCGAGGATCACGGGGGCACGATCTCCGTGGACAGCATGGTGGGGCAGGGCACGACATTCCGGGTTCGTTTCCCCGTGTGTACCAGGCGCGTGCCGGCGAGCGACGCCGGCGCTGCGGATCGGGGGCGCGCGGCGGGCGGCGAGCACGTGCTCCTCGTGGACGACGAGGAGGCCATCGTGCACGTGTTCGAGAGCGGTCTGCGCCGGCTCGGATACCGGGTGACTGCCTTCACCGACCCAGAGCGCGCTCTGGCGGCCTTGCGCGCCGACCCGACGGCGTTCGACGTGATGGTGACCGACATGACCATGCCCAGGCTCACCGGTGCAGCACTCACCCAGGCGGCCGTCGAGCTGAATCCCGACCTGCCCGTGTTGCTGTGCACGGGCTACAGCGACGGCATGACCGTGGACACGGCTCGTGAGTTGGGGGTGCGGGATCTGGTGATGAAGCCGGTGGAGATCAGTCAGTTGGCCCACCGGATCCGGATGGTGCTGGCGAGCGTGTCGGCGTCGGGCTAGACCAGATCCACGATACTCCCGAAATCCGCGTCGAACAGCCGCTTGTAGATCCGGCTCGCGAACCCGTCGGTCATCCCCGCCAGGTAATCGCAGAGCACGCGCGCCCGCCCGTCGAGATCCAGGTCGTCGCGCGCGATCTCCTGCTCGAAATCCGCCGACAGCAAGGTGAGTCGCGAACCGCTGCCGTCGAGGTACCGCTCCTTCAGCGTCTCGAACAACCGCGTGAGCATGAAGTCGCCCTTGTGTTCCAGCTGGCAGACCTGCGGTGAGCGAAACACCAGGTCCACGGCGATGCGGTTGAAGAGCTTCTGCTCCCGGCGCTCCTCGGCGCCCATGGTCATTCCGAAGCGCCAGCGGTTCGACAGATCGGCCAGGAAGTTCTCGCGCTCGACCAGCTTGGCGCTCTCCACGAAACGACCGATACGCCGGTTCATGGCGCGCTCGATGTCGTTGTTTCGCAGCGCTTGCAGGAGGTAGTCGACGGCCTCTCGGTCTTCCGCGTCGGCATGCTCCTCGGCCCAGCGCTCCACGCGACCCACGGTGATGAAACCGGCGCCCACGCCGTCGACGATGTCGTTGAGCGAGTAAGCCGTGTCGTCGGCCCAGTCCATGATCTCGCACTCGAGACTGCGGAAGGCGTTGCGCGCCGTGCCGGGGGCCAGGTCGGCGGGCCAGGGGCGGCCGTCGGTGACGAAATCCAGGAAGGTGAACTGGTCGGCGTAGAGGAAGTGCTTCGTCTGGTCCGGGATCTCGCCCCACAGCGTCTTGTACTTGAGCACCCCGTCGACGAGGGCGCGGGTGGGGTTGAGGCCTCTGCGGTCGCCGCCCGACGTGAAGATGGTCTGGCCCACCAGACGCAGGGTCTGGGCGTTGCCCTCGAACCCGCCGAAGTTTTGCATCAGGCGGTGCAGCGTGCTCTCGCCGGCGTGACCGAACGGCGGGTGGCCGATGTCGTGCGCCAGGGAAATGGCCTCGCAGAGGTCCGGGTCGATGAAGAAACCCGACTCGAGTTGCGGTGAGGCATGATTGAGGAACTGGCTGATCGAACCGGCGATTTGCGCCACCTCGATGGAATGCGTGAGGCGGGTGCGGTAGAAGTCGTACTCGCCGCTCAGGAAGACCTGCGTCTTGGATTGCAGGCGCCGGAACGCGGCATTGTGGATGAGGCGATCTCGATTGCGGCGAAACGGCGTGCGGTAGTCCTGCGATGCAGGCTCCGGCTGCTCCTGGTCGAACGCGTTGTAGAACGTGTTCTGCATGTGGCCGGTCAAGCCGTGGCCGACGTGGTGCGTTGACGCATGGCCTCGTAAAGGATGACCGCTGCCGCCGTCGATACGTTGAGCGAATCGCCGCGGCCGCGCATGGGGATCCGCACCGCTTCGCTGCCCTCGTCCTTGAGCCAGGCGTCGCTGAGACCGTCGTGCTCGCAGCCGAGGACCAGGGCCACCTTGCCGGTGAAGTCGGCCGCGGTGTAGGACGTGGTCGCGCTGGGCGTGGTGGCCAGCACCTTGACGCCGTTCTCGTGCAGGAAGTCGCGAGCCTCGCCCACCTGGCAGGGCACCGCGGGCACCGAGAAGAAGGCACCGCGGCTGGCGCGCAACACATTGGGGTTGAAGAGGTCGGTGCCGTCTCCGGTGACGAGGACCGCGTCGGCGCCCACGCCGTCGGCGATGCGCAGCACGGCGCCCAGGTTGCCGGGCTTCTCCACGTTCTCGAGCACCATCAGCAGGGAGTTCTCGCCGATGTTGAGGTCCTCGAGGGTGCGCTTGCGCTGGGGCGCCACGGCGAGGATGCCCTCGGGCTGGTCACGGTAGGCGGCCTTGCGCAGGAGCGACGAATTCATCTCCACCATCTTCAGTTCCATCTGACCGGCCTTGACCGCCGCGCGGAGGTCCTCAAGCAATTCCTTGGCGGCCGGCGACATCTGGTCCGGGCTGTAGAACACCGCTTGCAGCGGATAGCCCGACTCCCAGGCCCGGCGCAGCACCAGCGGCTCCTCGATCACGGTCAGCCCTTGCTGGTCGCGGGTGCGCCGGTGACGCAGCTTCACGAGAGCCTTGATCTGGGGATTCTGGGGACTCGACAACTTTTCCGCGGCTGCGGCCTGATTCGCGTCGCCGTCGTTCGTGCGCCGACGTTGGCTGCCACGGCCGCCCTGGTTGGCCTTGCCGCGGCCGGCCTGGCCGCCCTTGTTGCTCGGGCCGCCCTTGTTGCTCGAGCCGCCCCGATTGCTCGAGCCGCCCCGATTGCTCGGGCCACCCCTGTTGCTCGAGCCGCTCTGGCTACCCTTGCCCCGGCTGCCTCCGCGTCGACCGCCGCGCCCGCGGGGAGCGGGCGCCGGCTCGTCGTGGCTGTTGCCCACGCCGCCGTCGCTTTGCGCCAGTTCCTTTTCCAGTTCGTCGTCGATAGGGCTGAAAGACATTCAGTTCTCCTCGCAGAGCCTGCGGACCGCGTCCGGCAATGCGGCCACGCGTCGACGTTGGTAGTCGAAGCAGGCCATGCCGGTCTCCGCCACGGCGATCAGGGCCTCGTCTCTGTGGCGTGTCATCCGATAGAAGAAGCGGAAGCCCGTACGGGCTGCTTCCGCCATGGCGACCTCGATAAGGAGGTGGTCACCGGCGAAAGCCTCGCCGCGGTACTGGACTGCGGCATCTGTCATGATGAGCCCCGTGCCGGCGCAGTCGATCTCACTCCAGCCGTGTTCGGTCAGGAATGCGACGCGCGCTTCTTGCAGCAAGGCCAGGATCCGGTCGTTTCCCAGGTGGCCGCCGTAGTTCAGGTCGGTGACCCGGACGGTAAGACCGGTAGAGAAAGGGTAACCAGATCGGGGGGTCAATTGCAAGCGCGGCATGCGTACCTCCTGGTCTTTTTTCGGGGGGCGGGACGGGCGAGGTGGCCTGATTGTACCGGCCGCTGAGCCTCCGGCGCCACCCCGGAGCGTCCCGGACGATTCCCGGGCGAGGGGAAAGTTCGGTCTGGATCTTCGTGCTGATCGTCGCTTATCGTTGGCGATCGAGAGGGTCCTTCTTCGGCTTCTGCAATGGAGCGAACTCCATGTCTTCGTGGTTTCCACCCGAGGCCTCCGTCCAGGCTGCCGCCATGGACCGCGCATTCTCGGGGATCTGGTTCGGGGCCGTCCTGGCCTTGGTGGTGCTCGTGGGCCTCGCCGTCACGTTCGTGATCCAGTTCCGCCGTCGCGACCCGTCCGCACGGGGCGCCGCCGCCGGGCCCGTCGATCGCCGCCTGCAGGTGATCTGGGTGCTGGGCGCCATGATCCTCGCGGTCACCGCCTTCGCCGCCGATCTGGGCGGCTTCTTCGGCCAGACCGTGCCGCCGCTCGGCGCCACGGAGGTCGACGTGGTGGCCCGGCAGGACGGCTGGACGTTCCACCACCCCGGCGGCTACGTGGCCGACACGCTCCACGTGACTGCCGGCGAGAACGTGGTCTTGAAACTGCGCAGCGACGATCTGCCACATTCGTTCACCGTGCCGGCCCTGCGTATCAACCAGGGCGTGCTGCCGGACCGGACCACGCGTACCTGGTTCATGGCCGACCGCGTCGACACCTTCGCCGTGCGCAGCAACACCCACGGGACCGCGCCGACGGCCCTGATCACCCACACTCCCGACAGCTACGCCCGGTGGCAGGACTCGGTCTCTGACCTCTTCGCCACCATGGACCCCGTGGAGGTGGGGGCGCACCTGTACCTCAAACTGGGCTGCAAGACCTGCCACAGCCTCGACGGCAGCCGACTCACCGGCCCCAGTCTACAAGACGTCTTCGGCGGAACGTTCGAGTCCCGCACGGGGGCGATGAACCTGGTGGACGAGGCCTTCGTCCGCGAGTCGCTCCTCGATCCGGCCGCCTCGGTGCGGGCGGGTTACGAGCCCGTGATGACGGTCTTCGCCGGCCGCATCGACGACCGTGAGATCGACGCCATCATCGCCTGGCTCAAGACCATCTCGACCTTCGTCGAGTCCGCGGCCGACGATGCGGAGGTGGAGGGATGACCAGCACGAGCTACCTCGATTCGGGCGGCTGGATCAATACCAGCGACCACAAGAAGATCGGACTCATGTTCCTGGTCTGGACCCTCGGCCTCTTCCTCTTCGGCGCCCTCCTGGCCACGTTCCTCAAGCTCAAGATCTGGCAGGGCGGCGTGGACCTGACCCTGCTGCGCCAGATGCAGACCTACCACGGCGTGGCCATGGTCTTCCTGGTGGTGATCCCCATCATCCCGTCGGTGCTGGGTTATTTCCTCCTACCACTCCAACTCGGCGCGCGCGAGATGGCCCTGCCGGCGCTGTCGCGTTGCAGCCTGCGGTTCTACGGCCTGGGGACCGTGCTGGTGCTCGCGTCGCTGTTCACGGCGCCGGTGGCCAGCGGCTGGACCTTCGCCCGTCCCGACCTCCTCGGCGGCGGTTCGTTCGTGGTGCTGGCGGCCGGTCTGGCGCTCATGGCGCTGAGCTGGGTCATGACCGGACTGAACTTCATCGTCACGGTGCACCGGTTGCGGGCGCCCGGTCTGGGCTACCTGGACCTGCCCGTGCTGACCTGGTCGCTCTACCTCACGAGCTACGTGCTGGTCGTGTCGGGTATGGTGTTCGGCGGCGGCATCGTGGCCGTGGCCCTGGCGAGCCTGCGGGGACAGGCACTCCTCGGTGGGCAGACCTTCCCACTCCTGTGGCAGCAGATCTTCTGGTTCGCCACCACGCCGGCGGCGTTCTTCGCCCTGGTGCCCGCCGCCGGGGTGATCACCGAGGTCATCGCGGGCATGAGCCGCCGGCCGGTCATCGGTTATCGCGGGCTGGTGGGGTCGCTGGCGACCCTGGTCGTGGCGAGTTTCCTGATCTGGGGCGTGCGCCTGGCCGACTCGGGACAGGGCGCCATGGCCACGTTCACCTTCGCCGTGCTGTCGCTGCTCGTGGTGATTCCCGTGGCGCTGATCACCTTCTCCTGGCTGGCCACCCTGTGGCGGGGTGCGGTGCTCTGCGCGGCGCCCACCACCCTGGTCGTCGCGTTCCTCGTCAGTGCGGGTATCGGGACGGTGCTCGGCCTCTTCCTGAGCAACCTCTCGGTGGGGCGCTTCCTGGCGGGCACCATGTTCGCCACCGCGCACATCCACTACGTGATGCTGGGCGGTGTGATCACCGCGCTGCTGGCGGGCGTACACTTCTGGTGGCCCAAGTTCACCGGGCGCACCTACCATCAGGGCTGGGCCCGCGGTTCGGCGGTGCTCTATCTCGTGGGCCTCAACGTCGCGTTCTTTCCCCAGATCATGATGGGGACGCGCGGCCTCGGTCGCGGCCTGGTGGATCCGGCGCCCGGTCTGGAAGGACTGCAGATCATCTCGACGGTGGGCATGGTGGTGCTCCTGCTCGGCTTCGTCTTCATGGCGTTCAACCTGGTGCGGTCGCTGGTGCTGGGCGAGACGGCGGCGGCCAATCCCTGGGGGGCGACCACCCTCGAGTGGGAAGCCGCTTCGCCTCCGGTGGCGGGAAACTTCGCAGTGCTGCCGCGGGGACGCGGGCCGTACGAGGGCTGACCGCCGTCGTGCCTCGGGCTCGAGGAGAAATCCGGTCTGGCGGGTACACCGCTGGTCGTGCAGAATCCGTCACGAACCCGAACCTGGAGGTCGCCTACATTGAGCGCACTGTCTTGCCCGGCCTGCAATGGAACCATGGCCACCATGGAGTCCGAGGACTTCACCCTGGATCACTGCCCGGACTGCGGTGGCGTGTTCCTCGATCCCGGCGAACTCAACGACCTGATCGTCAGTACCGAGGGGGACGTGGAGTACCTGTCCGATCCCGGCGCCGATGCCGAGGGCTCCTCCCGATCCTGCCCGCGTTGCGATGACCAGGAGATGGCGCGGGCGAGGATCTTCGATCTGCTGGATCCCGAGGTCGAGACCTGCCCCGGTTGCCACGGCTGGTTCTTCGATGCCGGCGAGGTGAGCGTGGCCAACGAGTTGCTGCGCCGCTACAGCCGGATCGATACGGCCGACGACGAGTTCCGGGGCCGGATCGACGGTAAACTCGTACGCCTGGATCGGATCATCGACGTCGGTGTGTTCGGTGCCACGGCATTCGGTCAGTTCGCCGGGCCGAAGGCATTCGCCCTGCTCACCATCTCGGTCTTCTTCCCGGAGCCCCTCGGTCTGGATCTGCACGTCATGGCCGAGGACTGGACCCACTGGCTCTCCAAGATGGTCGGTTTGTTCAAGGGCAACGACGAGAAGACCGGCGACGCGGGCCTCGACCGCCGCATCCTGGTGGATCGATCCAGCGAGGCCGGCCTGGCGGTGCTGCGCTCACCCGAAGTGGCGTCGTATTTGCGTGAGGAGTTGCCGAAGGCGCGCCTCCTGGGCAAGCGTATGCGCTGGGCCATCCTCGACGATCGGGTGCTGGGCTGGAGCGTGCCCGCCGGGACCGACGAGCACTACGATCCGGAGTTCGATCCCGAGGGCTGCGTGGCGGTGCTGCGGGAGCTGGCGGCGCGGCTGGAGAAGGCGGCGCGTACCTAGGATCTGGTGTCGCTACGGAAGATCTGGGGGCGCTATGGCGTCCCCTCCACCTCGTGCAGCCCCGCCAGCCGATCCAGCTGCGCGAGCACCTCGGCCTTCGAACCGCCGGTGGCCTCCTCGTACGCCCCGTCCTTGCGGGCGCGGGCGATCCAGGTCAAACCCCAGTTCACGTCCCAACCGCCGTCGCGCAGGTGACGCAGGTGCTGTTCCGCGCCACCGCAGCCGCCGCTGACGAGCGTGATGATGGTCTCGAAAGTGGTGCGCAGGACGGCGAGGTCGTCTTCCGGCAGATCCAGGCAGACGGGAATCTCGACCTTGATGGTGCGGGGCTCGTTCATGGGGGCGGTCCTTTCGAGCCTGGTCTCGGCGACGCGTTGATATGGAAACGCCGGCGAGGGTATCCGGGGCGGCCCCCCGCCGGCGTCTCACGTGATCGTGCAGGCGATCACTTTCCGGGTCCGGAAACGTTACTTCCCGAACTTTTCGATGATCTCCTTCTTGCCCAGGCCCAGGATCCCGTGCTTCTCGCCCACCTTCTTGAAAGCGGCGAGACCCTTGTCGAGATGCGCCTGGTCGTGATCCGCGGAAAGCTGCGTGCGGATGCGCGCGGCGGCCTGCGGGACCACAGGGAAGAAGAAGCCCACGGCGTAGATGCCCTCGTGATAGAGATCACGGGACATGTCCTGGGCCAGCTTGGCGTTGTAGAGCATCACCGGCACGATGGGGCTGTCACCCTTCTTGATGTCGAAGCCCGCATCGGTGAGGCCCTGGCGCCAGTAGTTGGTGTTCCACTCGAGCTTGTCGCGACGCTCGGTGTTGCCTGAGATCAGGTCGAGCACCTTGATGGCGCCCGAGACGATCACCGGGGCCACCGTATTGGAGAAGAGGTAGGGGCGTGCTTTCTGGCGGCACAGTTCCACGATCTCCTTGCGGCCCGAGACGCAGCCACCGCTCGCACCGCCGAGACCCTTGCCCAGGGTGGTGGTGATGATGTCGATCTCGCCCATCACGCCGCAGTGCTCGTGCACGCCGCGGCCGGTCTTGCCGATGAATCCCGAGGAATGGGATTCGTCGGTGAAGACCATGGCGTCCCACTTCTTGGCCAGGGCCACGATCTCGTCCATCTTGGCCAGGTCGCCGTCCATGGAGAAGACGCCGTCGGTGATGATCAGCCGGATGCGCTTGTCCTGGTGCATCTCGAGCTTCTGTTCGAGGTGCTTCATGTCCGAGTGCTTGTAGGTGTCGCGCATGGAGGCGCAGAGGCGCATGCCGTCGATGATCGAGGCGTGCACGAGGCGGTCGGCGATCATCACGTCTTCGGGGCCGAGCACGGCCTCGAACACACCGGCGTTGGCGTCCATGCAGCTGGGGAAGAGGATGGTATCCTCGGTGCCCAGGAACTCGGTCAGCTTTTGCTCGAGGGTGCGGTGGATATCCTGGGTACCGCAGATGAAGCGCACCGACGACATACCGTAGCCGTGGGTCTCGAGGCCCTCGTGGGCGGCCTTGACCACGTCGGGGTGGCTGGATAGGCCAAGATAGTTGTTGGCGCAGAAATTGATGACGTCGGACGCGGGGGCGCCGGACGGGTACTCGACGCTGATGTCGGCCTTCTGGGGGCCGAGGATGAAGCGCTCTTCTTTGAAGAGACCCTTCTCCTTGATGCCGCCGAGCTCCTGCTCGAGAGCCGCGCGAATGTTCGCGGAATAGGTCATGCGTTATCCCCTTCGGCAGACGGTTCAGGCGTTCTTGAATCGATCGACGAGGTCCGAGATCTTGTTCACCGAATCGAAGGCTTCGGGGCTGGCGTCGGCGTCGGGAATCTGGATGCTGTATTTCTTCTCCAGGAACCGCTTCAACGAGACCATGGAGAAGGAGTCGACGATGCCGCCGGAGATCAGCTCGGTATCGCAATCGATCTCCTGATCGTCGTCCTCTTCGAGGTACTCGGCGATGACGTACTCGAGGATCATCTTCTTCTGGTCGTCCATGATTCGCTCCCGGTCAGTTGAGGGTTCGTGGCACCGGGCCCCGCGGCCCAGCGTACGATCAATCTAGCACACTAGTCGTCGTCGTTCATCAGCGTCGAGACGTCGCCCAGATCCTCGCCGAACTCCTGCGCTCGCAGGATTCGGCGAACGATCTTGCCGCTGCGGGTCTTGGGCAGCTGGTCGATGAACTCGATGTGCTGGGGCATGGCCAGCGGCGACAGCTTCTTGCGGATGAAGTTCATGATTGCCAGGTCCAGGTCGTCGCTGGGCTCGAAGCCGGACTTGAGCACCACGAAGGCCTTCACGACCTCCATGTTGACCTTGTCCGGTGTGGCGACCGCTGCCGACTCGGCGACGGCCTCGTGCTCGAGCAGCGCCGACTCGATCTCGAAGGGGCCCACCAGGTGGCCGCCGGTGTTGATCACGTCGTCGTCGCGGCCGCTGAACCAGTAGTAGCCGTCCTGGTCGATGGAACCCTGGTCGCCGCAGAGGTACCAGCCGTTGAGGAACTTCTTGTTCCAGCCGGCCTCATTGTTGCGGTAGCCGCGGATCTGGCTGGGCCAGCCGGGCCGCAGTGCGATGATGCCCACCTTGCCGGGCTCGGTGATCTCCTCGCCGGTTTCGGGGTCGATTATGCCGGCGGTGATGCCGGGAAACGGCTTGCCCATGCTGCCGGGCTTGACCTTCATGCCGGGCCAGTTGGTGACGACCATGCAGCCGGTCTCGGTCTGCCAGAAGGTGTCGTGGAACGGCATGCCGTAGGCTTCTTCGGACCAGATCACGGCCTCGGCGTTGAGGGGCTCGCCCACCGAGCAGAGGTGGCGCAGGCAGGAGAGGTCGTGCTGCTTCACGAGGTCGGCGCCGTCGCGCATCAGGAGGCGGATGGCCGTGGGGGCCGAGTACCACACCGAGATCTTGTGCTTGGCGATGAAGCGGTACCAGTTGTCGGTGTTGAAACCGGCGTCGAGCACGGCCTGGGTGATGCCGTTGGACCAGGGGCCGATGATGCCGTAGCTGGTGCCGGTGACCCAGCCGGGGTCGGCGTTGCACCAGTAGACGTCGTCGTCCTGCAGGTCGAGCACCCACTTGGCCGTGATCGACTGCGACACGATGGAATAGTGCACGTGCTGGGCGCCCTTGGGCTGGCCCGTGGTGCCCGAGGTGTAGTGCAGCACCGAGGGGGTCTCGGGCCCGGTCTCGGCGCACTTGAAGTCGGGGGCGGCGGGCAGCGCGTTCATGGTGAGCGGCTGCTCCAGCTCCTTGAGCGGCTTCTCGGCGCCGTCGATGACGAAGATGTTCTTCAGGTTCGGCAGACGCTCGCGGATGCGGCGCACCTTCCGGACGTGCTTCATCTCGGTGAGGACGGCGTTGGTCTCGGCGTTCTCCAACCGGGTGTAGAGCGACTCTTCGCCGAAGGCGGAGAACAGGGGCTGGACGACGGCGCCCAGCTTGAGAACCGCCAGGAAACTGATGTACAGCTCGGCGTGGCGGTCCATGAAGATGCAGACGCGGTCGCCGGCCTGGACTCCCTGGCTCTGCAGGTGGGCGGCGATGTTGTCCGACAGGATGCGGATCTCGTCGAAGGTGTAGGTGCGTTCGGCGCCCTTGCTGTTCTCCCAGATCAGGGCGGGCTTCTGGGCCAGGCCCATGTCGCAGATCCGGTCGCTGCAGTACCAGCCGATGTTGATCGGGTCGCCGGACTTGTAGCCCAGGGCCTCCTCGGCCATCGACCAGTCGAATCCTTGCAGGCGTTCCTCGTAGCTCACAGGCACGGTATCGTCGACTTCCGTTAGCGGGCCGGCCGGCCCGTGACGATGGCGCAGGCCACGGCGTGATCGCGGTCGTGCGCATGGGAGACGTGGATTCGGCGGACGCCCAGCGCCTCGGCGAGGGCGGCGAGCCGGCCATGAAGTACGACGGAGGGGCCGCCGCGAGCATCGTCTCCAACCTCGATGTCCTGCCAAAATGTGCCCTGACCCCCGGTGCGGGCAAGGGCCTTGATCACCGCTTCCTTCGCGGCGAAGCAGGCGGCAAGACGGCGGGCGGGATAGCGGTGGGCACAACAGCGCGCGATCTCGGCCGGAAGGAACACGGCATCCACGAATCCGCGCTCGGGAGCGGCCAGTTCACGCTCCAGGCGGGAGACGGCGCAGAGGTCGGTTCCCAGGCCCAGGATGCTGTCCGGGAGGGTTCCGCCAGCCCTCGAAACGGGACCATTTTGATTGGTATTGCTGCGATTCATTGGCACGATCACACCTCGATCCGGCATGCTACGGGGCCGAGGATTCGCCCGTCAACCGCCCAGCAGCAAGACCAGCTGTTCCTCACCGGATTCGAACTCCAGGCGGGTCGGATTGTCCTCTGTGAAACGCGCCACCCAGGTGACGTCCTCGTCGCGCTGCACGGTGAACTCCACGCGACCGTTGGACCACGATCCGGTGAGGTCGAAGTCGTCGTTGTCGGGCGTGACTTCCTCGCCGGTAAACGCGCCCGATGTCTCGCCGTCCTCGCCGGAGGCGAAGTTGAAGTTGTGGTCGGCCTCGGCCTCGTTGCCCCACGAGTTGGTGATGGTGAGGATGGGGGCCGGTTCGGCCTTGGCGGGGTCGTCGTCGGAGCAGCCGCCGACCAGCGCGAGCAGGCCGATCAGCAGGATCGCGGTCCGGTGATTCCGGTTCATGGCAGGACCTCCTTCTATGGGTCGCGAGGCGTGGGAACGGCCTCGTCGTGGTTGCATCAGCGACCGAGTGCGTCGTGCAACTCCCGGGCGCGTTGTTCCAGGGCGGGAAGGCGTCGGTCGATGTCCGCGGCCGCTGCGACGATCTCGGCGGCGGCGGCCGCGATCTCGTCGCGGCCGGGTCGCTGGTCGCCGTGCGCGCGCTGCAGCACGATGAGCGGTGGATTCAACGGCAAGATCAGAGGTTCGTGGATGTTCTCGACAGCTTCGAGGTAGACGTCGGCCAGCTTGCCGGCCACCACCTCGTCGCGGGGCGCGGGCCAGTACTCGAGGATCTTGCTGGCGAAGGCCCGGCGGTTGTCGCTGAGCGCCGTGAACGCCGCGCTGTACTCCTGCATGGCCATCTGCAGCGCGTCGAGGGCAGCCCGCTCGCGCACGGCCAGGGGAGCGAAATGGCGGAAGCCGTCGCGCAGATCCTTGAGCTCGCGCAGATAGGTGTCGACGGTGCGCAGGATCTCCGGGGCCGTGGCCGCCTGTTCGCGCTGGAAGGTGACGCTGCGGCGGAGGGAGGCTTCGTCGAGGTCGAGTCGCCCCATGATCTGTTCGAGGGCGCGGCTGAGGCTGTCGCGGGCGGCATCGTAGCGCACGCCATTGGCATCGAGGGCGGCTTCGAGTCGCACGAGGCGGGCTGCCAGCAACTCGTTGATCGACGCCCGCTCGTGCTTGTCGACGACAACGGTCACGATCACCGATTCGTCGCGCGGCACCGCGACCCGTCCATCCAGGGGATAGAGGACCTCGAGCGAGCCGTCGATGACGGCGATCTCCACCTGCGCCGGCTCGCCGGCCAGCGGTTGCTCGAATTCGCCGCTGGGGGTGCGGATGGCCAGGCGGGGCGCGTGCCCCACGATCTGCAGGCGAGCGTCGGTGGCCGGCTTGCCGTCCAGGTCGACGACGCGGCCGCGCAGAACCAGCGCCTGGGCCTGCGTCGTCAAGGACAGCGCGACAGCCAGGGCGGCCAAGGTCAGTCGGCACGCGGTCATGGCCCGACCGTTCCGGCGAAGTGGAGCACGAGTACCTGCTCTGAGGAAAGCGTGACCGCGTCGTCGAATCCCACCCGGCCGTCGTGAACCAGACGGACCGTCACCCGGGTTCCGGCCGGGCGATCCACCACGATCTCGAAGTTGCCGCCCGCGTCGGTGGTGGCCACCGCGGCGCCGCCGTCGAACTCCACGATCACGTCGGCAAGGGGGCGACGGTCGGCCGTATCGGTGACGACCCGACCACGGATCGGCGTGGCGCGGGTTCGCAAGGCAATCGAGATCGCGCCGCCGTCGGGAGGCGCGGAAAGCGTGGTCGGCGTCGCGGGCTCGAGGCCGGGAACGTCGACCACGATGGCGACACCGTGTTCGTACGCAGAGTCGGCGAGATTCTCGAACCGAGCCTGGCCGTCCGGTCCCACTGTCGCGGTGAGGCGCAGATTGCCGGCGTCGAGGAGCACGGTTCCCTGGCGGACCACGTCGGCCGGGCCGCCGGGTCCGTGGAGGCGCACCACCAGGCCGGGTGCCGCGTCGGTGGGCCCGGCCACGAGGATCACCACGACCAGGGCCGCCGCCGTCACCGCCGCCGCCACCGCTGCGATGCGGAACCGGTCGCGCCGCTCGTCGATGAGCTTCAGGGCCAGCTGGTAACGTTGGTCCTTGGTGAGGTTTTCCAGCGGGACGGTGGAGAAGTCGCG
>PIVY01000790.1 GCA_003353795.1 bacterium | reverse complement strand
GGAGCGAGAGTTGCAATCGCCCGGCAATACCAAGCACGGTGCCGGCCGCCTCACCCTCGCGCCAGCGCTCGTCCGGATCGGCGTTGGATGCCAGCTCACCACGGGTGAGGTCGCAGATCCAGACCGACCGACCGCGCGCCGCGAGCCCGGCAAGAGTACCGCCGAGGGCGATCTCGGCATCGTCGGTATGCGGGCCTATACAGAGCAAGTCACAGCCAGGATCGAGCATGGATGGTACGCCTCCGGTCAAGGATCTGGAACGGTGAGCAGGTACTCGTGCCAGTTGCCGTCGAGACCTGAATCCACGTGTCGGCGGCTGGCATGGGCCAACGCCTCCACGAAATCGTCACCCCACAACGCGGCTGAACCGAGCGCCGCCAACGATCGTTCCTGACGACGCCCGTCCGGTCGCATCCAGGCCGGCTGCCCCGCCCCCTCACGGTCGCGGCGACGGCGTTTTTCACGCTGTCGCACTCCCTGGAGATACCGCGTCCAACGATCGAGCACCTGGTTGGTGAGCGACTCGAGACGACCGCCGGTCACGCCGGCATGGTCGCTGAGATATCCCTGGAGCTCGGACCTGGCCGTACCGACCACTCGCCGG
>PIVY01000183.1 GCA_003353795.1 bacterium | reverse complement strand
CGCCGGCTGGCCGTGGCCGCGCAGGAAAGCGCAGCGGTTGAACTCGCCTGAGCCGCGGGTGAATTTGACGGCGGTTCCGTAGTAGTTGACGAAACTGCAATCGTCCATGGTGATCGAGCCCCTGCCCACGTGGATGATGGGCTCGCTGGCGTACTCGCTCGGCCCGAACGTATGAGTGAAGTTGAGGAACGTGATCCCTTTGATGACCACGTTGTCCCCGGCATCGAGTGACGGGTTCAGGATGAATACAGGCTCGTCGCGCCACCTGCCGAACGCCTCCACTTCTTCCTCGAGGATCACGCCACCAGGCATGCCGGTGTCGGACTGAATGGTCACGCCGCCGGGCAGGTAGTGGCCGTACCCGGCAATCTTGTGCACGCCGACGGCGATCTCGATGACGTCGCCCGTGCCGGCCAGAGCGAGAGCCTCCGTCACGGTGGATACTTCACTCGGGACATACCAGGTACGAGCTTGCGTGCCGCCGGCAAGCAGGCCCCCGACCAGCAGTCCGAGTGCGATCAGACACAGCGTTCTTCGCATGTCGTTTCCCTCCATTGATCGTGCCCCCCAAGTTGGCAGGCATCGCGAATTCGACACCTCCCGCTGACCGTCTTTGGCTGCGCTTTCGTCTCACAGTAGGATCAACGAGTGCGGTGGAGATTCCGAACACGGTGTTCGAGATTTACACCGTGGATCATAGTGAAACTCTTTAAAATATAACACTTTACGGAATACGAATAAGGTGATACCATTGATTCATATCGTTCGCTGAACTGCTGGAGGACCGTGATGACACGCCCTTCGCAGGCCCGCTGGCGGACAACGGAGAGAAACATATCAGAATCGCCTTCGAGCCCCCTCGATGACAGTACCCCCGACCTCATTCGCCGCACCCACGCAGGCGACGACGAGGCTCGAGAAGCGCTCTACTCCCGCTACTTGCCGCGGATGAATCGCTGGGCCCGCGGCCGCCTGCCGCCCCGGGCGCGCTGCATGCTCGAGACCGGCGACCTGGTGCAGTCCACCCTGCTGAAATCCACCCGCTGCCTCGCCAGTTTCGACCCCGGCCACGCAGGCTCGTTTCCCGCCTATCTGCGGAAAGCGATGCTCAATATCATCCGTGACGAGGCCCGCAAGGCGTACAGCCTTCCCGAGGTGGCCCCCCTCGACGGCAGCGAGATCGATCCCGTCCCTTCGCCGCTGGACGACGCCGTGGGCCAGGATCTCGCCGACCGGTACGACCAAGCTGTCAGGCGCCTTACCGAGGCCGATCAAGCGGCCCTCTTCCTGAAAGTCGAGATGGGTCTGAGCTACGCGGAAATCGCGGTGGCGCTGAACCGATCGAGTGCCGACGCCGCCCGGATGGCGACCCGCCGCGCAGTGGTCCGACTGGCGAAGGAAATGAACCATGCCGACAGGCAAGCCTCCGGACGATGACGGGGAACTGGAAGCTCTCGCTGAGGCCATGATGGCCGGCGAGCGAGTCGACTGGAACAGGACCACGGACGACGGCACCGGACAGCAGGAGCTGGTCAAGCAGCTTGAGGCCATCGCCCGGATCATGGCTGCCAATCGCGCGGCGGTCCCGTCCACTGGCGGCAAACCGACGTGGCCTCGCGAGTGGGGGCCGCTACGGATCGTCTCCAGGGTCGGCACCGGTGCCTGGGGCGAGGTCTTTCGGGCTCACGATCCACGGCTCGACCGGCCTGTCGCCCTCAAGCTGGTGCACCCGCGCCGGGTGGCTTCGCCCGGACATTCCGAGAACATCATGGTCGAAGGTCGACTGCTCGCCCGCGTTCGCCACGTCAACGTGGTCACCGTCCACGGGGCCGAGGAACACGCCGGGCAGATCGGGATCGTGATGGAGTTCATCGAGGGCGCCACGATCCAGGAGGTCCTCCAGGAGCAAGGACCCATGAGCCCGGAGGAGGCGCTGGTGATCGGCCGCGACGTGAGCCGGGCACTCGCCGCCCTGCACGGCGCCGACATCCTGCACCGGGACATCAAGTCGCGGAACGTGATGCGCGAGGTGGGCGGCCGCGTGGTTCTCATGGATCTCGGCATCGGTTGCGACCGGAGCGACAGCCAGTCGAGCGATCGGCTCGGCACCCCGCTCTACGCCGCGCCGGAAACCCTGTTCGACCAGAGCGCGACCCGCCGCGCCGACATCTATGCGGTCGGAGTCCTTCTCTTTCACATGGTCACCGGGACGTATCCAGTCACCGGCCAGTCGCTGGACGAGATCGCCGCGGCCCATCGCACGCGTCGCGCGAGCCGCCTGCGGGACCTGCGACCGAACCTGCCCGAGGTTTTCTTACGGATCGTGGAGCGGGCCCTGGCCGCGGACCCCCACGCGCGCCCCGGATCGGCGGGCGCGCTGGCGCGCGACATCGTCAACGCCCTCGGAGAACGAACGGGATCGCCGGTCGCTGTCCGCACGACCCTCCCCTCCATAGCCGTACTGCCGTTCCGGGACCTCAGTCCTCGCCACGACCACGAGTACCTCTGCGAAGGTCTCGCCGAACAGATCATTCATGCCCTGTTCCAGATCCCCGGACTGCGCGTGGTGGCCCGCACGTCGTCGTTCTTCTACAAGGACCGACAGGTGGACGTCCAGGAGATCGGTCGACACCTCGGCGTGACGACTCTCCTCGACGGCAGCGTGCGCGTGGACGGCGACCGGATTCGCGTGGCGGTCCAGCTGGTGGACGTGGAGGACGTCGAGCATATCTGGTCGGCGCAGTACGAGTGCACGACCGGCAACGTGCTTCAGGTGGAGGACGAGATCTCCGGGGCCATCGTGGACCACCTCGCCGGGCGCCTCGTCGACAACGGTCGACGAGCGGCCCGCCACCAGCACACGGCGGATGCTCGGGCTCTCCACCACTTCCTCCAGGGCCGGTTCCTGTTCAATCGGGGCTTGCAAGGCGATCTCGAGGCCGCGCTCCAACGCTTCCAGCTGGCCGTGGGATGTGATCCTGGATACGCCCTCGCCCTTGCCGGGATCGCAGCGTGCTCCTCCTATCTCTACGCCTACCGCTTTTCCAATAGCCGCGAGCACCTCGAACTCGCGCAATCGGCCTCGGCACTGGCGGTGGAGCGGGACCCGACCCTGGCAGAGGTCCAGGCGACCCGCGGCTTCGCACACCTGTTGTACTGGGAGTGGGATGCCGCCGGCGCGGCGCTGAACCGTGCGTTCGCCTGCAATCCGAACAACCTCACGGCCATGCAGTACTACGCCCACTACCTGATGGCGGTGGGTCGCCTGGACGAGGCCCGCGAGATGCAGGAGAGATGCGTCGAGGTCGATCCCATGTCCCGCTTCGCTCACGGCTGGCTCGCCCTCTACCGGCTCCGCTCCGGCCGGGTCTCCGAAGCCCGGAAGCATCTGGAGCCCCTGGTCGACCTGCCGAACTGTCCACCTCTCATCCGGATCATCATCGGCCAGTCCCACATTCTCGAGGAACGCTTCGAGACTGGGATCGACGAACTGGAGACCGGACGGCGCGAGTGGGACGGAGATCCGATGGTGCTGGCGTCCCTGGGCTGGGCCTACGGACTGGCGGGCCGACGCGACGAAGCTGAGCGAGTGATCGCCGTCCTCGAAGAGGACCGATCCAGGGTGAACATCCGACCATTCCTGCTGGTGAGAGTTCACGCGGGCCTGGGCAACCGCGAGGAGGCCTACGCCTGGCTCTCGCGATCGGTCGACGAGCGCGACCCGTACCTCATCGGACTGAAGAGCGATCAGACCATCGCCAACCTGCGCGACGATCCCCGTTACGCAGCGATCCTGCGGCGGATCAACCTGGATTGACGGACCCGTGCGCCACCTCATCCACGAAGGCGCGCATCTCGTACATGTCGTTCGTGGTGAGGCCCTGGCCGATGAATGCCGCCCCGTAGACGAAGCCGATGAGCGCCAGGCAGATGGGCGCCAGGAGCATGGCCGCCGGCGACTCCTCCACGGTCATCTTGGCGAAGCCGAACATGAGTCCGCCGAGACCGATCATGGCCAGGACGCCGTAGATCGCCATGAAGCCGGTCCAGACGTTGGGCTGGGGGCTGAAGCGGCCCTTGAGCACCGGTCCGTCGCCGCTCTCCTGTTCGACCACCTCGAGGTTGAGCACCGGCGACAGCATGGAGCGCCGCGCGCGCGGGAGCTTGAGCATAGCGTGACCGGTGACCACCTGGGCCATGAGATCGACGTCGCCACTGTCGATACGGGCGCTCAGTTGATCGAGGACGTCGATGTTGGTCGCGTCGAGCGGGATCTCGAAGGTGGGGCGCATGCGGGGCGGACGGGTCATGGCGGTCAGCTCCGTTCTGCGAGCAACGCCTTGAAATCGTCGCGGTCGCGCAGCTCGTCGAAATGGGGCGAGTTGCGGAGGATGGCCGGTGAGATGGCGTCGGACTGGTGGGTCATGAGGTCGGCCAGGGTGGCGACGGCGGCCTCGTGCTGGCCGCCGAGCATCTGGATATAGACCAGGTCCCACTGGCGCCAGGTCCGGATCCACGGGTCCTTGCTGGCGGGGTAGAGATCGAAGGAGTGCTCGATCTCGGCCAGGGCCTCGTCCTGGCGCCCCATGCCGGCCAGGGCGATGGCGTGGACGGCCCGCAAGTTGCCGGCGTCCGGATGCGCGGCGACTTCCGCCGCGAAGGTGACCTGCGCCCGGGCAAAGGCCTCGCGCGCCAGGTCCGGGCGGTCCATGGCCCGGTAGATGAATCCGGTGGCCAGGTCCTTGGACGTGGCGCGGTACTGGGTCTTCAGGATCTCCGGCAGCTCGTCGGCGTGCCGCAGCGCCTCGGCGTAGTCGCGCATCTCCAGGTACCACCGGTACGAGTTGAAGTCCACTTCCGGGTCGGTGTGCGGAGGCATCTCTGTCAGTAGTCGGCGCGCATGTTCGTGCCGGCCGGCCTGGACCGCGATCCCGGCGCCCATGCTGTAGTTCGCCGGCTGGTCGGGGCCGTACTCCACGGATCGGTCGGACCAGGCGAGGGCCTCGTCGTAGCGCTCGACCAGGGCCAGGGTCTCGGCGATGTGCATGGCCAGCGGCGCGTTCTTAGGCGCGCGGTCGGACAGCTCCAGCAGGATGTCCGCGGCCTCGGCGTACTTTTCCTGGCGCCGCATGACGTAGGCCATGCCTTCGAGGGTGTCGATGTCGTCGGGGTTGCGCTCGCTGGCCTGCCCGAAGCTGGCCAGGGCGCGTTCGTAGTCCTTCAGACCCCAGTAGTAGTAGATGCCCCGGGCGTAGTGCGTGGCCGCGTCGTCGGGCTTCAGCGCCCGGGCGCGGTCGACGGCGACCTTGGCGCGGGCCAGGCGGGCCTCGGTGCGGTCCCAGTTGAAGTGGCAGAGACCGGCGTTGGCCTTGGCCAGCTGCACCCAGGCGGCATGGAACTCGGGGTCGCGCTCAACGGCCTTCTCCAGCACGTCCACGGCGAGCAACCAGGTTGCCGCGTCGAAGCGCGCCATGTCCATGTGCTCCTTGCCTCGCAGGTAGGCGTGGTAGGCGGTGAGGTCGTCGGTGGGAGCGTCGACGGTGGCGGGACCGCTGCCCACGGCCAGGGTCACTCCCAGGCTGCGCACCACCTCGGCGGCGATCTCCGACTGCACCTTGAAGATCTCCTCCATGGCGCGGTCGTAGCGCTCGGCCCAGATCTGCTCGTCGGTGTCGGCGTCCATGAGCTGGGGTGTCACGCGCACCCGGCTCGACCCGTCCGCGTTGCGTTGCCAGCGAACGGAACCCTCGAGCACGTAGTCGACGCCCAGGTCGGCCGCGATCTCCTGCATGGATTTGCCGGCGCGGTCGTACTGCTGGGAACTGGCGCGCGACAGCACGCGCACGCCGTCGATGCCGGTGAGGCTGGTGATGATCTCGTCGGTGATGCCGGCGGCGAAGTAGGCGTCCTCGGGCGGTCCCTGGTTCTCGAAGGGGAACACCGCGATGGTGGGCTCGTCGCTGACGACCGCTCGCTGCGCGGTCGCGGTGACCGCGCGAGTGTCATCGTGGTCGCGCCCTTTCATCCAGACCGTCCCGGCGGCCACGATGAGGACGGCGGCGCCGATCCCGACCCACGGGATCAGGCCGCGAAGCTTCGGGCGGGGCGCCGGACTCGCCGGCGGGGCGCTGTCGAACACCGGCTTCTCGTGCTCGCCCGAGTCCATCTCCTCGCGCAGGATCTGCAGGTCGTAGTGCACGCCGCGGGCCGATTCGTAGCGGCGGTCGGGCGTCTTTTCCAGGCAGCGGCGAATGATGCGCGCCAACTGGCGCGGCACCTCGGGCCGGATCTCGACCACCGGGCGCGGATCGTCGCGCATGACCGCGGTGAGCGTGGACATGTGGGTCTCGCCCTCGAAGGGCTTCTGACCGGTGACCATCTGGTAGAGCAGGATGCCCAGGGAGAACACGTCGGACCGGCTGTCCACCGGCTTGCCCTCGGCTTGTTCGGGCGACATGTAGGCCGCCGTGCCCACGATGGTGCCCTCGCGCGTGACGCCGGGATCGGCGGCGATGGTCTCGTCGCTCGCGGGTTCCTCGGCCTCCTCGAGCAATTTGGCGAGTCCGAAGTCGAGCACCTTGAGGCGGCCCTCGCGGTCGATCATCACGTTGCGTGGCTTGAGGTCGCGATGGGTGATGCCCTTGGCGTGGGCGGCGGCCACGGCCTCGGTGAGCGACAGGGCCAGATCGAAGAAACGGCCGAGCGGCAGGCCGTCGGCGCCGATGGCCTCGTCTAGGGTCTGGCCGTCCACGAACTCCATGACCAGGAACGGGTGTCCGTCGGCCTCCTCCACCGCGTGCAGGGTGACCACGTTGGGATGGTTGAGAGCGGCCACGGTCTGGGCTTCGCGCTCGAAGCGGGCGCGGCGAGCCGGGTCGGCCTGCAGATCGGGCGGCAGGAGTTTGAGCGCGACTTCGCGGCCCAGCTTGGAATCGCGGGCGAGGTAGACCTCGCCCATGCCGCCGCGGCCGAGGGAACGGAGGATCTCGTAGTGGGCCAGGGTCTTGCCGATCACGTGCTGGGGCTCCTGGGGGGAAATCGGGCGGTTGATCAATGGTTGTCATGGTAAGTCGGTGGCGGGGAATCCGCATTCGAATCGGTCGCTGCGCTGCCGCCCCGGCAATCCTCGCTAGATTGTCTCCCAGGTCGTCAAAGTCACCCCGAACCCGGCAGGTCCCCCCGTGCCCATCCGCATCCTCCGCTCCGCCGACACCAACCCCTGGTTCAACCTGGCCACCGAGGACCACATCTACCGCGATATGGATCCAGCCGTCGACGTGCTGTTCCTCTGGCGCAACCAGCCCAACATCGTCATCGGCCGGCACCAGAATCCGTGGGCGGAGTGCGACCTCGAGGCCATGGAGCGCGACGGTGTGCTCCTGACCCGGCGCCAGAGCGGCGGCGGCGCGGTCTACCAGGATCTGGGCAACTCGTGCTTCACCTTCCTGTCGGGCAAGGCCAGCTACTCGGTCGAGCGCAATTTCCAGCTCGTCATCGACGCCCTCGCTCGCCTGGGTGTCACCGCCGAGAAGACCGGTCGCAACGACATCGTGGTCGACGGTCGCAAGGTGTCCGGCAGCGCCTTCAAGCTCGACCGCGACCGGGCCTTCCACCACGGCACCATGCTCCTGCACACCGACCTCGACCGCCTCGGATCCCTGCTGCGTCCCGACGAGCGCAAGCTGCAGGGCAAGGGCGTCAAATCGGTGCGCTCGCGGGTGGCCAACCTCACCGAGTGGGCGCCCGGCGTGGATCACGACCGCTTCTGCGACGCCATGGTGGCGACGTTTTGCGAGCACCACGGCGAGGAAGCACCGGTGGAATTGCTGGACCGCTCGAGCCTCGAATCCATTCCATCCCTGGCCGCCTACTTCGAGCAGCAGAGCGACTGGCACTGGCGTTTCGGCGAGACGCCCGACTTCGCCATCGAGCTCAAGACCCGCTTCGACTGGGGCCTGGTGGACGTGCACCTGGACACCGCCAACGGCGCGATCACGGCGGCCCGCGTGTTCTCCGACAGCCTGCGGCCCGAGATGATCGGCCAGGTGGCGGAGGCAGTGGTGGGCGCCCCGTATCGCGGCGCGGACATCGCGGTGCGGTTGCGGGAGAAGGTCGCCGACGAGGATTTTTCCGGTGAGGTCGCCGAGCTTGCCGACTGGCTGCAACGGTCCGTGACCTAGCCCACGGCCGATTCCCCATACCGGCATCCGCCGGCATCCGATACAATCGCGCGGCCTGAAAGGTATCGCGACACGACCCCGAGTCCGGGAGGACCTCATGTCTCCAGCTACCGCCGCACCCCGCGCGCGGCTCACGTTCCGGTTGATTGCCTGCGCATTCGCCGCAGTCGTCCTGACCACCGCAGCCACCGCCGACGGGCCGCCCGAGGTTCAGGAGCACATCCTGGACAACGGCATGAAGGTCCTACTGGTGCCCCGCCACCTCTCGCCCACCGTGGCCTGCGGCTGGGTCGCCAAGGTCGGCTCGGTGAACGAGCGGCCGGGCATCACCGGCATCTCGCACCTCTTCGAGCACATGATGTTCAAGGGGACCCACACCATCGGCACCCGCGACTACGAGCTCGACAAGCAGCTCATCGCCGAGCAGGAAGTGCTGCAGGAGCAGATGCGCGCCGAGATGCTGATCCAGCGCGACCTTCTGCGCCGCGGCGAGATCGACGACGTCACCAGCCCCGACGCCAAGACCGAGCGCTTCAAGATGCTCGAGGCCCAGTTCGACTCGCTGGTCACGTTGCAGCGCGACAACATGGTGCAGAACGAGTTCGACCAGGTGCTGTCGCGCAACGGCGCTTCGCGGCTCAACGCCTTCACGAGCAACGACCTCACGTTCTACATCATGTCCGTGCCGGCCAACAAGCTGGAGCTGTGGTTCTGGATGGAGTCGGATCGGCTCAAGAACCCCGTGTTCCGCGAGTTCTACTCCGAGCGCGACGTGGTCTACGAGGAGCGGCGGCTGCGGGTGGAGTCGACGCCTACGGGCAAGTTCCAGGAGTCGTTCGACGCCATGTTCTGGGACGCCAGCCCCTACTCATGGCCGGTGATCGGCTACGCCAGCGACCTGCCCTTCATCAGCAAGGCCGACGCCGACCATTACTACGCCACCTATTACGCGCCCAACAACCTGTGCGCCGTGCTGGTGGGCGACTTCGAACCCAAGGAAGCCGTGAAGCTGGCCGAGCAATACTTCGGCCGCATCCCCCGCGGCGAGACGCCGCCGCCGCCCATGATCACCGAAGAGCCCCAGCAACACGCCGAGAAGCGTTTCTACGGCGCGGCCGAGACCAATCCCGCGGTGACCGTGCGCTGGCACACCGTGGCGGCGATCCACCGCGACGCGCCGGCGCTCACGGTGATGTCCGAGCTGCTCAACGGCGCCACGGGTCGACTGCAGCGCAACCTGGTGCTGGGTCAGGGCGTGGCCACCAGCGCCCGCGCCGGCGACGACGCGCGCAAGTACGAGGGCATGTTCGAGATCGACGCCGAGTGCAAGGAGGACATCCTGCCCGAGCAGCTCGAGCAGGCCATCCACGGCGAGATCGGCAAGCTGCAGCAGGAGCCGGTGACGGACGTCGAGCTGCAGAGCGTCAAGAACCGCTACCTCACCCGCACCTGGCGTATGCTCGACGGCAACTTCTTCCAGATGATCCGCTACGGCATGTCCGAGGCGACGAGCTCCTGGCAGGACGCCGACCGCATGGACCAGGCGATTCAGGAAGTGACCGCCGCCGAGGTGCAGGCCGTGGCGACGAAGTACTTCACCCGCGAGAACCGGGCCGTGGCGATCTGGACACGCCTGGACTCGGCCGAACCCGAGGATCCGGCTCTGGCCGCGCTGCCGCCGCAGGCCAAGCAGATGGCGCAACGGTCGCTCAAGCGCCTCGAGGGCATGACCGAACCCGCCGAGGTCGAGGAGATGCTCGGTCGCCTCGAGATGATGGGCGCCCGCATGCCGGACGAGATGAAACCGGCCATGGATTACATTCGCGGACGGGCCGAGGAGAAGCTCGCCGAACTGCAGAAGGAGGGCGACTGATGCGTAACCCGAACCTCATCCGAGTCGGCGCGCTGCTCCTGCTGCTCGTCGCCGTCCCGGTCCTCGCGGACGAGATTCCCGACCGGCCGGAAGACCTCGAATTCTCCGAGCTGAAGTACGATCCGCCGGAGGCCAAGGACTACTTTGCGCGCACGGTGGCCAAAGTAGACAGTTGACGAAAACCAAACGTATTGTGGAGCGAATAAAAAGAGACCGGTCGAACGCAATCGAGAGGAGAAT
>PIVY01000789.1 GCA_003353795.1 bacterium | reverse complement strand
GTGCTGGGTCGGAGCGGGGACGACCCCGAGGTCGAGAGCGTGTACGCAGCGGGCACACAGAGCAACGACATAGCCATCGCCGACTTTACCGGCGACGGGCACCCCGATCTGATCCACAACATCCGTCAGACTCGGGCCATCATGGGTATCGCCGGCGTCGATCCAGCCGAAGGAAACGGCTACTTCAACAGCGGCGACGGGTGCGCCACCGCCGACTACTACATGGAGTTCAACGTCGCCTTCCAGAACCGCAACGCCCCCGACCCTGTCATCCAGCTCCACGACCTCTACGACATGTGGCGGACCGACCTCCTCGGCATCACCGACGCGGTCCGCACCACCGCCGACCTGGGGACCGACCGGCTCCCCGTCGGTGCTGCGACCCAGGCCATAATCGAGCCCTTCGACTGGCAGCCTGCGCCCATCGGCCCGGGGCTCTCGATCACCGCGGTCCACGCCGAGGGCTCGGCGGGGCTGGCGAGCCTCGGCGAGGCAATCGACCGCGGCGCTGGCACCGACGCGACCCAGATCAGCGCCGCCGGCCTCGCGGCCGTCGCCCGCGGGATCGACCATATCGAGATGCACGTAGAACAGGTGGGGCAGAC
>PIVY01000182.1 GCA_003353795.1 bacterium | reverse complement strand
CAGGTGGCGCGCGGCTCGAGAATGTTGTCGCGGGTGCGGGCGAGCACCTGCGAAGGGTCGTCGAGATCCAGGAGCGCGGCGCCGGCTTGATAGATGCCGGTGCCCAGGTGGGAGGCCACGCCGTGGTAAATCAGGAGCCAGCCGAACTCGGTCTTCAGGGGCGGTGGACCGGCGCCGATGAGCTCGTCCCAGTAGTGGGGGCGACCGCGGAGTACGGGGCCGACGGTGGTCCAGTCGGTGAGGTCCTTCGACCGGCGCAGCGCAATCACGTCGCCGGTGAGCGCGCCGCCGTCCGGGCTCACCGTGTTGGGCCGTTCGAGCAGCAGGAACTCGCCGCCCACCTTCTCGGGAAAGAGCACGCCGTTGCGCGCGTCGCGATCGCCGGTGACCGTGAGCAGGTCGAGGGTCTCGAAGTCGGTGGTGGTGAAGATGCCCACGCGGCAGCCGCGATCCAGGTCGAGGGCGCAGAGCACGTACCACCGGCCGTCGCAGCGGGTGATGCGCGGGTCGTACACGTGGTGGACCACGCCGCCCAGCTGTCCGAGGCCGGTGATCTCCACCAGCTTCGGCTCCACCTCGCAGGCGTAGCCGCGTCGACCGCAGCCGAAGGCTCGCATGAAGTAGGTGCGGCGGCCGCGCGACTGCACGCGCAAGAGCAGCATGGGCCGGCCGTCCTCCAGACTGCAGGCGCCGGGATTGAAGACGCTGGTGGCGTCGATGAGCTCGGGCGCGACGTCGGGGACCTGCTCGCGGGTGAGCAGGGGCTGGTCGGAATGGCGGCGCAGGGCCATGGCGGCACCTCCGGAAGCGGGTATGGCGACAACGTAACACGGCCGGGTCTTGAAACAACTGCCTCAGGCTTCTTGGCGAGCCGTTGTCATTAGTCTATGATCGCCGGGCGACTTTCTCGTGATGGCGGGGGCTGACATGCGTTTCCCATGGTCGAGACTGCGGTACTGGTCTCCCGACGGGAGCCAGGCAGGTGGAACGGTCGAACCGGACGACCGGGATCTCGTGCGTATCTATCAGCGCGATCCCGGGAGCCCGGCCGGACGGGCCGCCGCGGCACAACTGCTGGCGCGATACCGCCGGCGGGTGCTGGCCTGGTGCTGGCGGCTGGTGCAGGACCGCGAGACAGCCCTGGATCTGGCGCAGGACGTGCTCATGAACGTGTGGCGCCACCTGGGCGAATACGACGAACGAGGTCAGTTCGGCGCCTGGGTCTTCATGGTCACGCGCAACCGCTGCATCAGCGAGTTGCGCCGCTGCCAGGTGCCGCTGGCCGAGGCCGCGGTGATGGACATGGTGGCCGATCACGGACCGCGGCCCGACGAGGTCTACGAGCGCAAGCTGCTGGCCGAGAATCTGGAGCAGCTCGTGCGCGAGACCCTCACCACCCTCGAGCAGGACGCGCTCTGGTTGCGCTGCCATGAGGGCCTGCCGGTGGACGTCATCACGGCGCGCCTCGGCATCACGGAGAAGACGGGGGCGCGAGCCGTGCTTCAGCGAGCGCGGCGCAAGTTGCGGGCGGCCATGGCGGCCAGCCCCGGAGGGACACCGTGAGGACGGATTGTATCAAACCCGAGAACCTGGCCCGGGTCCTGACCCTGCCCGAGCACGACCCGCAGCGGCAGCACCTCGCGTCGTGTCTGCACTGTCGTGCCATGGCCCACGCCTACGAGGAGTTCCTCGACGCCGACGGCGTGCGCCCCGGCTTTGACCTTGACGCAGCCGACGCCGAGCTGGTCGAACGCCTGGCGAGTATCATCGACGGTCCGGCGGACGCCGAACCTGCGGCGGTTTTGCGACCACGGTTCGGCGTGAGGCGCGGCTGGCTCGCCGCGGCGGCCGTGCTGCTGGTCTGCGCGGGGCTGTTCCTGGCCCGCGACGCGGTCCTCCTGCGGAACGCGCAGTTGCCCGAGGGCGGCGGCGCGGTGCGCGGTGACGACAAGGATCCCACGGCGCTGGCCTGGGCTGCCGTCGAGGACGGCTGGCGGCTCACCTGGAGCGCGGAGACGCCGGGGATGCCGTCGCTCGTGTTCCTCGACGCCGACCTGGAGGAGCTGTCGCGTCGGGCGCTCGCCGTCGGTGACCACGGGATCGCTGCCGCCGCGCTACAACGGCCTGAGGCTGCGACCTATCTACAGCTCGTGTTCATCGAGGAAGGCGACGTGGTGGCACGAAGCGCGGTGATCGCCGCGCGTCCCGAAGATCCCTGACACTCGACCCGGGGGGCGAACCATGGGCAGGGAATCCGGCCTCGCGGTGATGCTGCTGGCAACTCTCCTCGCCATGCCCACCGCCGCCCTCGACCACGCTGCGGTCCTCGACAGCCTGGCCGTCCAGCACGCCGCCAGTCGTCCTGATCAGGTCGACCGTCTCGCTGGGCCGGCCATCGCGGAGGCTCGCGCGGAGGCCGACAGTCTGGCGCTGTGTTCCCTGCTTCTGGCGCGGGGGCGTTCGCGGGCTGCCTTCGGCATGGCGCGTGCGGCCGAGCCCGATTTGCACGCGGCGCTGGCCCTGGCCACGGCCGCCGACGACACGTTGGTCCGGTTGCGCTGCGTGCGCTGGCTCTCGGTGGCGGTGGGATTGCAGGGGCGCGGCGCCGAGGCCGCGGCGCTCCACCGTCAGCTCGAGGGTCTGGCCGCCGCCGCCGGCGACTCGGTCCACCTGGCCTGGGCCCGGATCGGCCGCGCATACGATCACTACCTGGCCGGTCGCGCCGATTCCTCCGCCGTGCTCTACGCCGACGCGGGCGGCATGCTCGCACGGGCGGGGATCTCCCGCGGTGCTATCTGGGCCTGGAATGGCGAGGGCATGGCGCGGCGCCTGGGCGGCGACTTCCGCGGCGCGGCCGCCGGATTCCAGCGGGCCTTGCAGCAAGCCCGCGCCTCGGGCGACGCGCTCAACGAGGCGCTCGCCCTCAACTCCCTCGGTCGCCTCGAGCTGCACTTCGGCGATCCGGGCCGGGCCGAGGCCATGTTCGCCCGCGCGGCCGAGATCCATCACGCGCACCAGCATCATCGCGAGGAGCTGCTGCCGCGCATCGACATGGCCGAGGCGCGGATCCTGGCGGGTCGTCCCGAAGCGGCCGCGGCGTTGCTCGATTCGATCATGGTCGACGCCCGCGTGCACGGCCTCGCCGACCTGGAGGTACTGGCCTCCAACCACCTGGCGGAGGTGCTGCTGGAACTCGACCGACCCGGTGCGGCGGCGGCGACCTGCCGGCGCACGTTACAACGCGCGGAGATGCCCTCGACCATGGCCGCCGCCGAAGTGCGGATCGGGTTGGCCCTGGCCCTGGCTGCTCGCGACAGTCTCGATGCCGCGCTGGCATCGCTCGAATCCGTTGTCGAATCGGGCGGCCGCATGCTGGACATGCAACTGGCCGCAATTCGCGGCCGGCTGCTCCTGGCGCAGGGACGCGCGGCCGAGGCGCTGCTCGTGGTGCGGCCCGTGGCCGGCGCCGACCGTGCCGTGGGCGCCGATCTCCTGCGTATTCCGCTGCTCACCGTGCTCGGCCGCGCCTGGCTGGCCACGGGCGAGCCCGATTCGGCCCTCGCGGCCTTCGACACGGCCGTCGCGTTGTGGGACGACGCCCGCGCGGTGCCCGAGGACCCTGCCTGGCGCGAGCGCCGCGGCCTCGCCGCCGGCGATCTCTTCGCCCACGCCGTGGCGGCCCACCTCGACGAACCGCGGGCCGCGCCCCTCGCCGATCGTCAGGCCGCCGCCTTCGAACTGCTCACCCGGTACAAGGCCCGCACGCTGCTCGAACGCATGTTCGGCCCCGGCCGTGATCTGCCCGCTCCCGAGACGCCGGCGACGCTGGCGAGTCTGCGTGGCGGCGTGCTCGCCCCGGACGATGTCCTGCTCGAATTGGCGCAGGGCGCCGATCTCGGCGTGGTGTTCTGCGTGACCGCCGACACGGTCCTGACGGCGACCATGCCGGGATCGCGAACGGCGGCGCCCACGTTGCGGCGACTGGAGTCGGCGCTCGCTAGCCGAGCCATTTCCGACGCCGGTCCGGCCGAGCGGCTGGCCGCCGGCGTGCTGGCCGACCTGACGCCGGCCATGCGCGCCCGGCTGGCGTCGGCGCGTCGCGTCCACTGGAGTCCCGATGGAAGTCTCCACCAGTTGCCGCTGGCGCTGCTGACCGGCGTCGAGGGCTGGCTCGCGGCCGACTGCGAGCTGGTGCGCGTTCCCTCGGCGGCGCTGCTGTCCCGGTTGCGGGCGCGGTCGTTGCACGGCGGCGTCGGGATCCACGCCATCCACGGTTCCGAGCCGGGTAGTCCGGCGCCCTTGCCGGGCGCCGCGGCGGAGACCCGCTGGCTCGCCGCGCGTCTGCGCCACGTGACGCGGTACCAGGGCTTCGAGGCCCTCGCGCCCGAGGATCCCCGCTGGCGCGAGGCCGCCGTGCTCCACCTCGCCACCCACGTGGACCTCGACCCGCGCCAGCCCTGGCAGACCGCCGTGCGGCTGGCGCCCGGACCCGCTGGTCGCCTGCGCGCCTGCGAGGTTGCGACTGAACCGGTTGCCGCGCAGCTGGTGGTCCTGTCGGGTTGCCGCACCGCCGGCAGCGGCGTGGTGGGCGGCGAGGGGCTGCTCGGTCTGGGGTCGGGATTCCTGGCCGCCGGCGCGCCCGCGGTGCTGGCCACGCTCTGGGACGTGGACGACCTGGTCACCGTGCGATTCGTGGCCGACTTCTACGGCGCGCTGGCCGAGGACCGGACCGTGGCCGGCGCCCTGGTGGTCGCGCGCGAGGCCTGCCGGGCGCGGCCGACGACGGCGGCGCCGCGGCACTGGGCGGGGTTCGTGCTGGTGGGCGACGGGTCGCGGCGGGTGCCGGTGGAGAGGCGGAGACCGTGGTGGCCGGTGGGCGTGGTGCTGGCCGTGGGGGCGGTGGCGGCGATGGAGATCGGGCGGCGGAGGCCGGTGTGATCGGGATCGTCCGGGCACGCTAACTGCATGAAATACAACAGGTGGGGAGATCTGCGGCCTGTTGGATCACCGGGTTGTCGTTTCCCCGAAGGGTGTCCCGCGACAGCGTCGGTCAGACAATTTGTGTCGAGAGAGTGTATCTTTGTTTGTACAATGAAAAGTACAAATGGAGGTACGTGGATATGAGGATTCCAACCATCGTTCCCGTTTCTGACCTGCGCCAGGATGTGGCATCCGTGCTCGAGAAGCTCCAGGAATCGACGGAGCCGCTGGTCATCACCCAACGGGGGAGGGCTGTCGCCGTGCTGCAGAGTATCGCGGCCTACGAGAAGCAACAGCATGACTTCGAGTTGCTGCGACAATTGATGCGGGGGGAGAAGGAGATCGCCGAGGGCGTCGGGCATCCCTTCGACGAGGTGATGAAAGCAGGCGACGCATTGCTGGAGCAAGAGCCGGAGTGATCGTCCGCTTCAGCCCGGCGGCCAGGTCGCAGTACTTCGACGGGTTGCGGTACATTCGACGTGACCGGCCCGCCGCTGCCCGCCGATTCCATGAACGGGTCAAGCAAGTCCAGCGGCGGATCGAGGAGTATCCGGATTCGGGTCGTACCATTCCCGAGTTTCCCGGATTGCCTCATCGTGAGGTGATCGTGAAGCCATACCGATTCTTTTATCGAGTGGTCGGCGATGTCGTGTGGATCGTGGCGGTTTGGCACGAGGCGCAGGATGCGGCTGCACCGGGCGAATGACGGCGGCATGACGAAGCCGCCTACCGCACCACGCCATCATCCCCGGCAACCCGCTCCACTGCACGCAACCGCGCGAACATCCGCCGCAGGTCCGCCACGCCCCCCAGCGTGAACCAGACGAACACCACGCTCGCGGTCACGAACTGCACGCCCACGTACCACTTCCAGAATCGCGTCCAGCTGGCGTCGGCTACATCGTGAGTAAGGTTGTAGACCGTGCCGATCACGAAGAGCGTGAACCAGAAGAACGTCCAGGCGTAGGTCAGCAGGTAGAGCACCTTGTCGCGTCGCGAGAACTCCGGCGTGAAGAGGAAGAGCCGCTGTAAGCGGGTGACCACGCCGTCGCCTACCACGGTGTCGTCGGCCACGGCGTACTCGCCCCGGTGCAAGAGCCGGTCGAGATTGAAATCGCCGCGCCGGCCCAGCAACGACACCGCCGCATACACCACCAGCGACGCGCCCATGGACAGTGCCCAGAACTGCTGTCCATTGATGGGGAAATCGTCGACCACCTGGTGAGCGATGATCCCGCCCACCGAAATGACCATGCCGGTGGTCATGGCCGCCCAGGCCGCTGCCGTGGTGCCGCGCCGCCAGTACAGCCCGCCGATGATCACCGCGCCCGAGCCGCCGGCGAAGATTGCGCCGGTAATGGCGAAGAAGAGGAAGATGTACTGGCTCTGCTGGAAGAGCAGCGAGAACAGGAAGATGAACACGGCCACGCCGAGGATCGAGAACCGCAGCGCGCCCAGGTGCTGCTTGGGCGCGAGCGGCTTGCCGCCACGCAGCGGCAGCAGGATGTCCTGCACGAAGATCGATCCCCACGAGTGCAGGTACGTGTCATGGGTGGAGATGAATGCCGCCAGCATCACGGCGAGGAACGCGCCCAGCAGCCCGTGCGGCAGGATCTCCACCAGCACCAGCGGCGCGCGTAGCTGCGAGCGGATGGCGTCGCGCTCCACGCCCGCCAGGTGGGTGTTGATGCCCTCCGCCACGGACGCGAAGTCGGGATGGTGGAGCACGGTGTAGATCACGACGGGCACGAACATGAGGAACAGGCTCTGCGGCGCGAACTTCCACATGCCGATGGCCTCGCCCATCTTGGCCTCGTGGGCGCTGGTGGCCGAGCTATTGTACGCCTGCGTGCCCTGCCAGCTCATCTTGCCGTAAATCAGGCCGCCGATGCCGATGAGGAAGTACCAGAAGTTGAAGTCCTCGACGTGGCCGGTCTTGAAGGGGTTGATGAGCGACGCCTCGGTGGGCGCCGACGCGAGCGCCGTGAAGATCTGGTCCCAGCTCACGACCTTCCAGATCAGCCACCCGCACACCAGCACGAACACCAGGTTGACGAAGGTGCCCTGCAGGAAGTCGGTCACGATGACGGTGACCTGACCGCCGCTGAACACGAAGTACAGCGCGAGCCCGAGCAACACGATCATCGTGAGCGGGAAGACCGGTACCGCCAGCGGTCCCAGCGCCAGGGTCTCCGGGAAGCCGCAGTAGTTGACGAAGAAGCGCGCGCCAACGGCGGGGAAGATGCCGAAGTTCACGATGCCCGACACGAAGCAGATCGTGCCGGCGAAGATGCGGAAGCGGCGCGAGTAGCGGCGCTCGAAGAACTCGGCCAGGGTGAGGCAGCGGGTTTCGCGGAAGCGGTAGATGACCCAGCCGCTCAGGGTGACGATCATCACCACCACCGATGTCGTCATGCCCCACCAGGACATGGAGAATCCCGCGATGAAGTTCATCTCCAGGTTGCCCACGATGGAGATGGCGCCGAGGCCGGCGATGCCGCTGGCCACGCCCACGAGATAGCGGCCGGCGGAGCGGCCGGCGGCGAGGAAATCGGCCACCGAACTGGAGTGGCGATTGCTGCGGCGCACGCCCACGAGGAGGAGGGCGAGCATGCCGAGGACGAGGAGCCAGTCGATCCAGGAGAGGGGCACGGGCGGTCCTTCGCTGGGGCGGAACGCGGCGACCGGCGGAGTCTAGGCCATGCGTGCGGCCGGGGCCAGATGCGTCTCGCTCACCGACGTGCTACATTCGGCCACCGAGAACGCGAACCATCGCGCGCTGTGCCCGATTCTGGAGGAGAATATCGTGAAGTCGATCCCGGTCCTCGTGATCCTCTACCTGATCGCCGCCACGGCGGTGGCCGCGCCCCGTGTGGAGAACGGCGCCGAGCCGCGCGACGGCACCGCCCATCTCACCCTCGAACCGCTCTGGACCGTGGGCGGCGGCGACGACGATTCCCTGCTGCTGGGCGTCATCGAGCAGGTGATCGTGGATGACGAGAACCGCATCTACCTGCTGGACACGCAGCTGGCCACCATCCAGATCCTCGACGTCGAAGGCAACGTGCTCGGCAACCGCGGCGCACCCGGCGACGGCCCGGGCGAGGTCCGTCGGCCGGTGGCCATGACGCGGTTTCCCGACGGAGTGCTGGGTCTGGCACAGTCGTTCCCGGGCAAGCTCGTGCTGCTCGATGCCGACGGCACGCCGGCCGGTTCGATCACGCCACAGCAGGGCCCCGAGGACAAGGGCAACTTTCTGCGCCTGGACATTGCGCGGCCCGCGGGCGAGAACGTGGTGCTCGGCGGCACGTTCATGACCATGGACGGGCAGCTCGTGGAGCAGGAGCTGCGGCCGTCGATCCGCCTCTACGATCGCCAGGGCAACCGGATCGCGGAGTACGCGGCCAAGACCTACCCGTTCAACATGCGCACCATGGTGGTGCGCGATCAGCACGAGGACTTCGTCTGGAACCGCATGGACGCCGCGCCGGACGGGCGTTTCGCGGTGAGCATTCCGCGCAATGGTTACGAGGTGACGGTGTTCGATGCGGAGGGTGCAGCGAGTCTGGTATTCACTCGCGCGTACGAGCCGTGGTGGCGCAACGACGAAGCGCTCGATCGCGAGCGGCGGATCCTCAAGGCGCTCTACGCCATGATGAATCCGGATCTGCCGGTGGAGGTGGAACCGACGGCGCCCGACGTGGTGGACCTGCTGTTCCTGGCCGACGGGCGGATCTGGACGCAGACGAGTCGGGCGCGGTGGGAGCCGGCGGCGGGGTCGTTTACCGAGTACGACGAGTTCGATGGCGCCGGCATGTACACGCGGGTGATCCGGGTGGCCTGCGACGGGGACGCGAAGCGGGATCGATTGATCTTTTCGCAGGATGGGTCCCTGGCGTTCCGGGTGGCGGGGTACTGGGATGCGGTGCTGGGGGTGCAGGATGATGGCTCGGGGGTGGAGGCGGAGCCGATGGCGGTGACGTGTTATCAGGTGGTGGGACGCTGAGCCATCGAGTGCGCGTCGCGATTGCTACTGCACGAGCGCGACTTTGTGCGTCGTCACGCCGTCAGGACACGTGAGCCGGACCAGATACAATCCCGAGGCAGCCTTGCCGCCGCGATCGAGCTGACCGCCCCAGGTGAGGACGTGGTTGCCGGCCGCGAACCGTCCATCGGAGAGCGTGGCAATCTGTGCGCCACGGAGATCGTGAATGGTGACCTTCGTGTTCTGGGCGCGTGCCAGAGTAAAGTGTACGGCGGTGCGGGGATTGGCGGGAACGGGGAAGACCGTCATCCGAGGACCGGACGGCGCCGCGAGCGAAGCCGGCGCGACGGGGGAAGCCGGCCGGACGCCCACGCCATGCAGCGGCCAGGCCACCAGCTCGCCGTCGAAATGGGAGACGTAGGCGGCACTCTCACCGACGGCGAGACTTCCGATGCTGTCGCGGTGCTGGGCGTAGCCGACCAGATTGATCGACGCCGGATCGGAGACGTCGAGCACGGTGAGGCTGGCGGTGGCGGTCGTGATGTAGGCGAGTCCGTCCCGGACGACCAGTTCGTTCATGCTATCGCCGTTGACGCCGAGAGGATTCCAGGTGGCAAGCAGAACCGGATCTTCGGGAACGGCAAGGTCGACCACGAAGAAGTCGTGCCGGCCGAGCACCCAGGCCACGTCGTCCTGGACGACGAGGTCCTCGCACATGCCCTGGTTGTATTCCAGTTCGAGGCGGGCGATCACCTGCACGCCCTGGAATGGGCTCCCCGGTTGCGGCATGCGGATCACGTAGAGCGCCTCACTCTCGGTGGTGGCGATGACGTGCTCGTTCCAGATCTCGACGCACACGACGCGTTCCGGGAGCTCGACTCGCGACGTGGCGACCGGTCGGGCGGGATCGCGGACATCGAGCAGCACCACGGCACCCTGATCGAACAACCAGAATCCTATCACCGCACTGTTGCCGGCCACCGCCACGCTTGGACCGTTTGCGACCCGGGTCACCCTGATGGAACTCTCCCGGGTGGGGTTCTCGGGGTCGGCGATGTTCACGATCGTCATCACGCCGTCGGTCCCGACGACGAAGGCGAATTCGTCCTGAAGAGCGAAGCGCGCGAGGTTACCGGCGATGGGTACCTGGCCCAGCTGCTCGCCGGTGGCGCCGGGACGGACGTCGAGGATGCGGAGGCTATTGTTGCCATAGTAGGTAGAGGCCAGCGCGTATAGGAACCCATCACGATCGCGCAGGCGCCGGAAACCAGGTTCCGTTGCCCGGGTGAACAGAGTATCGGGGGCGACGGTTGCCCGTTCGGGCTCGATCCAGGCGAAGCTCTGG
>PIVY01000317.1 GCA_003353795.1 bacterium | reverse complement strand
CCCCTGTTGCAGAAGCAGCAGGGCTAGATCGGAGGAAAGCGTTGCAGCAGACCTACTTCATGATCAAGCCGGAGATCGTGGCCGCCGGTGACCAGAAGGTCGGGGCCATCCTTTCCATCGTGAACGCTTCGGGATTCCGGGTCACCGGCCTCGAAATGCGTCAGCTGGATCGACCTCTCGTGGAGGATTTCTACGGCGAGCACCGGGAGCGGCCGTTCTTCGGCGACCTGGTGGAGTACATCACGTCGGGCCCGGTGGTCTGCATCCGGCTCGAGCGCGAGGACGCCGTATCCCGCCTGCGGGAACTGATCGGTGCCACCAATCCGGCCGAGGCCGCCACGGGCACGATCCGGTTCCTGTACGGCGAGTCGCTGTCCAACAACGCGGTCCACGCCTCGGCCAACACCGAGGATGCGGCTCGCGAACTGGACTTGATCTTCGGTTGATCGAGAGCATTCAAGGCGACCCCGCCGCGGTGGGGTCGCCTTGACAGAATTCGTACTGAGAATTAGAGTTGCCGGCTCATGAGACTGGACCTCGACAGGACGCCGTCCGGACAGAGCGACCTCCCGGTGGACGGGAGAATGGCTGGCGTTCTCGGCGATGAGGGTCCGGAGGAAGCTCGGGTGCACGGCAGCCTCCGGGTGGACAACCTGGATAGCCGATTCGTACTGCGCGGCGAACTTTCCGCCACGATCACGGTGGCTTGCGGTCGTTGCTTGAACGATTTCGAGCTGGCGTACGTGGTTCCGGTGCAACTCGTGGTCCTGCGAGACTCGGCCTCGGAGGAAGGCGACAGCGACACACCGGTCCTGCATCAGCGGGGTGGAGTCGTGGAACTGGGCGATGCCTTGCGTGAGGCGGTGGTCCTCGCGGTTCCGCAAGCGCGGGTCTGCCGCGACGAATGCCGCGGGATCTGCGCCCAATGTGGAACTGATCTGAATACTGCGAAGTGCGATTGCGCGGACGAGGAGATCGATCCGCGCTGGGAGGGACTTCCTGGCTGAGGGCTGATGCCCGGCCGGATGCGACGTGAAACAGGCGGCCCGGGATTGCATTCCGCGGTCGCCGCCAAGGAGATTTCGAGATGGCCGTTCCCAAGCAAAAAACCAGCCGCCAGCGACGCGACAAGCGCCGCGCCAACTGGAAGCTGAACCAGCCGGATCCCAACAAGTGTCCGCATTGCGGCGCCGCCCGCCTCCCGCACCGTGTGTGCCGGGAGTGTGGTTACTACGGTGAGCGCGAGGTCCTGGTGGTCGAGTCCTGATTCTGACCTTCGGTAGATCCTGCTCGACGCTTCTGGCGGTTCCGAAGGAAAGGACGACCCGGTGGCTCTGAATGATTCTGACGTGAGCGGAAACGGACGTCCGCGCATCGCGGTGGACGCCATGGGTGGGGACCACGGTCCCGAGGTCGCTGTGCCCGGTGCTCTGGCGGGCCTCGATCAGGACACCGCCTGCGACCTCGTCTTCTATGGCGACCAGGCGCTGGTCGAGAAGCAGATCGAGGCGGCAGGTGCCGGTGATCTCCCCGTGTCGGTCGTGCACTGCAGCGAGAACATCGGCATGAGCGACTCGCCGGCCACGGCGGTGCGCGGCAAGCCCGATTCTCCCATCGTCCGCGCCATGAACGACCAGCGAGAAGGATCCGTGGACGCCGTGGTGTCCGCCGGTTCCACCGGCGCCATGGTCGCCGCGAGTCTGCTCGTCCTCGGCCGCCTGAAGTCGGCGTCGCGGCCTGCCATCGCCACGTTCGTACCGACGGTGCGCGGCGAGACCCTGCTGCTCGACGCCGGCGCCGTTACCCAAGGCACCCCCGAACTCCTGCTCAGCTTCGCCCGCATGGGGTCGGTCTACTGCCGGTCCATGCGTGACCTGGCGGAGCCCAGCGTGGGGCTGTTGAATATCGGCGGCGAGTCGTCGAAAGGCTCGGAACTGGCCGTGGCCGACCACGAACTCTTGCGCGATTCGGAACTCAACTTCACGGGTAACGTGGAGGGCAACGAGGTCCTCGTCGGTGCGAGCGATGTGCTCGTCACGGACGGCTTCACCGGCAACATTACCCTGAAGCTCGTCGAAGGTCTGGCGCAGTTCGTCAAGGCTCTGGCTGCCAGCGGCCAGCTTTCCGATCCGGAAATGGCCGGGCTCATGGGCTTTGCGGGTGTCATCAAGCGTCGCTTCAACTACGAGGTCTACGGTGGCGCGCCTCTTCTGGGAGTGCGCGGCGTCTCGATCATCTGCCACGGTCGCAGTACGCCGCTGGCGTTCTCCTATGCCGTGAAAGTGGCCGGACGGCAAGTCCGCGTATCCCTGCCGGACCTCATCGAGCGCGCTCTGAGCGACGACAGCGGAAAGGAAGGGTGAGGCCGTGACGACCCTGCACGTTCCCATGATCTTCCCCGGACAGGCCTCGCAATCCGTGGGCATGGCGCGCGATCTCGCGGAAGCTGGCGGCCCGACCACCGAGATCCTCGGCACCGTCAACAGCACGCTCGGGTTCG
>PIVY01000316.1 GCA_003353795.1 bacterium | reverse complement strand
CACCGCGCGAGTTACCGTAAGCACGGCATGACCGATCTCTAGATTTCCCAGCGCGAAAGGCTGCGCCATGGCCGGCACCGATGTCCTGAAGGTCGCCCTCGCCCAGATCGCCCCCGTCTGGCTGGACCGCGAGGCCACCCTGGCCAGCGTAATGGTCGCCATGGAGGAGGCCGCGGCCGCCGGCGCCAAACTGGTGGCGTTCGGCGAGGCCCTGGTGCCCGGCTACCCGTTCTGGCTCGAGCGCACCGGCGGCGCGGTATTCGACTCGCCGGTCCAGAAGGAGATCCACGCCCACTACCTCGATCAGGCGGTGCAGATCGAGGCGGGGCACCTCGACCGGGTCTGCGACCGCGCCCGCGATCTCGGCCTGGCGGTGTACCTCGGGGTGATCGAGCGGCCGGTCGATCGCGGCGGCCACAGCGTGTTCGCCTCCATGGTCTACATCGACGGCACCGGCGAGATCGGCTCGGTCCACCGCAAGCTCATGCCCACCTACGACGAACGGCTGGTCTGGTCGCCCGGCGACGGCCACGGACTGCGCACCCACCCTCTGGGCGCCTTCACCGTGGGCGGCCTCAACTGCTGGGAGAACTGGATGCCCCTGCCGCGGGCCGCGCTATATGCCCTGGGCGAGGACCTGCACGTGGCCATCTGGCCCGGGGGTCGCCGCAACACCGAGGACATCACCCGCTTCATCGCCCGCGAGTCGCGGTCGTACGTGCTGTCGGTGAGCGGGCTGATGCACGCCGACATGATTCCCGACGCGGTGCCCCAGGTGGACCTGATCCGGGCCGGTAGCGAGGGCTGGCTGGCCGACGGCGGGTCGTGCCTGGCGGCGCCCGACGGGTCCTGGGTCATCGAGCCGGTGGTGGAGAAGGAGGCGGTGCAGGCCGCCGAGATCGACCACGCCATGGTGCGGCGGGAGCGCCAGAACTTCGACGCGGTCGGGCACTACTCGCGGCCCGACGTGACCTACCTCACCGTCGACCGCACACGCCAGTCCACGGCCATCTTCGAGGACCCGGAGAGCTGATTCAGGACAGGGCGCCGGGTCCGTCCAGCGGCAGGCACACGTGGAAATTGGTGCCACCCTCGGGGTCGCTGGCGAAACCCACGCGACCGCCCAGGTTGGCCTCCACGAGGATGCGGATGCTGTAGGCGCCGAGACCGCGACGGTCGTCCTTGGTGGAGAACACCCGACGGAACATGTGGCGCCTGGCCTCCGCCGGCACCTCGCCCGGATTCCAGACCCGGAAGACCACCTGACCGTCCTCGACCTCGTGGGCCAGCGTGACCGTGCCGCCGGGTGGGCAGGCCTCCAGCGCGTTCTTGAGCAGGTGGCCGAGCACCCGGAGGACCAGCGCGGAATCAGATACGAGGGTGACGTCGGGACCGGGGATCATGCCCACGATGCGACCGTTGCTCACCGGATGGTGCCGGTAGGCGTCGCGGACCTCGTTGACCACGCGGGTGGCGTGCACCTTCTGCCAGTCCACGATCAGTTCGCCGCTCTCGGCGGCGGTGAGGTCGCGCTGGCCGCGGATCTCTTCCACGAGACGCCGGCCCTGCGAGGCCAATGCCTGGGCCAGTTCCTCCATCTCGGCGGGGGCTGACGCACTCAGGACCTCGGTCAATCCCACGAGTCCCGTGGCCGACTTGAGCACGTCCTCGAAGAAGAGGCGCTCGAGGATGCGCCGGCGGTGCCGGTCGCGGACATCGACGAGCACCAGCAGGACGAGGGGTTCGCCGTCGAGGTCGAAGGCGCGCGCGCTGGCTTCCAGTTCGAAGGGGACGCATTCGCCCTCGCGGTCGACGATGCAGGCGAGCTTCTGGTTCTTGCCCACACTGGCGGCCGCGATGGCCCGCGCCGCGCCGCACGATTGGCAGCCCTCGGCCGTGCCGCATCCACCGGGAGCCCGTTGGGCGACCCGGCAGCCGACGGCTTCACCGTGACGCTTGCCGACGAGATCCTCGACGCCGTCGATGCCGACCATTTCGAGGAACGGCCGGTTCGCCATCACGATGGCGCGCCCGGCGTTGAGGATGACCAGGGGCTGGGGGATGGCGTCGCAGAACGTCGCCAGCAGGGGGTGACCGTGAACGGCCGCACGTAGATGTGACAGCTCCGCATTGTCCGACGTCGCGTCGGACATTTGCGGGTTGTCAATCGTGGACGAGTTCATCGACGGCTCCCTACGGGCGAGTAGGATATGAATCTAGCATCGGGATGATTCAGTGATGCTTGATGGGAATCTGTCCGATCATTTTCTATGGGCAATGATCGACGGATGCTGGATGGCTTTAAGCTATTGTTAAATTGTGGTTTACGTAAAATGAAACGGCCCGCCGAGCATCGGCGGACCGCTTTATGACGACGTGATTGCGTTAGAACGCCGTGACGATTCCCAGAGAGCCCCGATTGCGATCGCCACCGTCCATGCCATCGGTGATGACGCGGGTGTATTCAAGGTTCAAGCGCGAAAATTCATATTGCCTGGGTTGACTGGGTACC
>PIVY01000788.1 GCA_003353795.1 bacterium | reverse complement strand
TATAACAGTGTCGGCCGGATCTGTATGGACCAGTTCATGGTCGACCTGGGACCCGGTGACACCGACGTCGCCGAGGGCGACGAGGCGATCCTGTTCGGGCCGGGCACATCTGGCGAGCCGACCGCCCAGAACTGGGCCGACCTGCTCGGAACGATTCACTACGAGGTGGTCACCAGCCCGCGCGGCCGGGTGCTGCGCACCTTTACCGGAAACGGCGACGATGGCCGATAAGTCCGATGCCGAGTCGCGCGGCAAACCGATGCTGGGCACCGGCGGAAAAGCCGGTTTGCTGGCCGGCGTCGCCGGGATCAGCACGGTCGCCGGTGTCTCGGCCGCGAAGGCCCTGCGCCAGCGCAGGCTGATCAACGACGCCTACGAGGGCGAGGACTTCAAGCTTCTTGACGCCGACCGAGGTTGCGTCGTCACCACGCCCGACGGCACGCCACTGGTGGTGCGTGAGGTCGGCCCGGTGACCGCTCCGTTGACCGTGGTGTTCACCCACGGATTCTGTGTGCGGATGGGTTCGTTCCACTTTCAGCGCGTCGCGCTTGCCCAGCGGCTGGGTACCGACGTGCGGATGGTGTTCTACGACCAGCGTGGGCACGGGCA
>PIVY01000787.1 GCA_003353795.1 bacterium | reverse complement strand
CAGGCCTCTTGCACGATCTCTTCGGCGTCCGCGCTCGTGGGTACGTAGCAGCGGGCCACGTTGAGCAGCGCGGAGTGGTGCCGTTCGACGAGCGTGGTGAAGGCGGCCTCTTCGCCCGCCAGCACGCGGTCGATCAGGGCCGACTCGTCGGCCCGAGTGGTGCTCATGGCGACGGCTCGCGCCGCCATGAGCACCAGGGAACAAGGTGCCAATGCGTCATCGGATCGTGGCGGTCCCGCTCTCGAGCGTTTCGGACCCGTTCTACATGTCCTGCAGCACGCCGATGCCGACGTCCTCGATCGTCGGGTCGACCAGGGGCTTGAACGCAAACGGTGCCGGGCTGTCATCGGGCTCGGGCTCGATGCTGATGACGGCGGCGTAGCCGGTGAGGACGATCGCCGGATCGATGTAGTCCTGGCCGGGGAAGGGCGGCACCGGATCGGGGCCGGCCGTCGGGCCGCCGGCGTCCGCGTCGGCTACGGCCCCGTCGAGGAAGCGGCCCGTCGTGACAGGCCCCTCCTCACCGACGACCCAACCTTCATAGGACCAGCCGGCGGGGAGCGTGGGCAGGACCAGCGTCGCACCTGGGACCGCCGTCGGATCGAGCCA
>PIVY01000786.1 GCA_003353795.1 bacterium | reverse complement strand
CCCATGATCACCTGCGAATCGTAGGTGTTCATCTGGCAACCGTAGGTCTCGACGTAGACGCCGACGCCCTCGGCGGCCCCGGATACGGGCACCGTCCTGGGCGCGAGGTCGGGGATCAACGATTCGCTCAAGTGCGGACCTCCCGCAGGACGCCAGTGACCCGACCGCCTAGGCGACCGTCCGCCCACGTTTCGGGGACCACTTCGATGAGGGTGCCGGCGGGCAGGTCACTGGCGACCGAGATCGCGGCGTAGTTGTCGGTGGTGGCCAGGCGCCACCCCGGCCGACGCTCATCTGGATTCTCGACGACCGCCTCACGGGCGGCGCCGATGAGGCTGTGGTGGAACGCCTCGCGCTTGCTGGCGGCGAGGTCACGCAGGATCTGCGACCGCTCGCTGACCGTCTCCGGATGCACTGCCTCGAGGTCGGCCGCCGGGGTGCCAGGTCGCGGGGAGTAGCGGAAGACGTGCAGGTAGGTGAAGGGAAGTTCCTCCACCATGCTCATCGTCTCCTGGAACTCGGCGTCGGTCTCGCCGGGAAAGCCGACGATGACGACGGCGCCAATGCCGAAGCTGGGGTCGACCGCGGCCGCCGACCGCAACGCCCGGT
>PIVY01000785.1 GCA_003353795.1 bacterium | reverse complement strand
GCCGTCGATGATGCGCCCGATGTCGTCGTAAGAGGTCGCGGGGCCGTCGCGCACGAAAATGAACGACATGACCGTGTTCGCCGTGACTGCTGCGCCAGCGCCGGGGGATGCTGGTTTGGCTACCCCTGCCGCGAGCGTCAGCGCCGGGCCGGATGCAGTATTGGCGGAGTCCCGTGTATCGCCGCCGTCGAGCAGGCCAGGGAGTACCAGCACCGCGATGAGGATCAGCAGGGCGACAGTGGCGAGAATGGCGACCACAATGCCCCGATTCACGCGGGGTTGGACCGCAGGCCCGGTGGGAACGGACGGTGATGCGGCGGGTGCGTGCTCTGGGAACCACGTATGTATTTGCGCGATCAGTGCGCCGACATCGCGCGAAAAATCGGGATCGTTGCGCACTGCGGCGGCGTTACGGAATGCCAGATCGCGCAGGTCGGCGGGGAGTTCATGGTCCTTGGGCATCGCCGCGCCCCGTACCAGCACAGGGATCACGCGGATATTTGACTCGCTGAGTCCTGTCGCAATCTCGATGCGCACGTAATCGTTTGGATTATCCAGGCGGCGCGTGCCCTCGTCGCCGGTCACGCTCAGCCAATCGGACCCGATGATC
>PIVY01000784.1 GCA_003353795.1 bacterium | reverse complement strand
AACCCGTCAGGCCATCCGGGCGAGCTCGACTGCGAGTGCCTTGACGACCGAGGAAGCTTGATCAGAGTCCAGATCCGGCACTACCACCACCGCTCCGTACGTCTCCAATGCCTGCTGCATCACCTCGTCGCGCGGCAGCTGGGCAAGCTGCCGTTCCACCTCGTCCCGAACCTGTTCAGCCAACTCCGCCGACGGCGTGATGCACACCGAGGCCACCCCCCAGCCGTGCTCGGCCTGAGAGAGCAGATCGGCGGCGATGTAGCGCGGATTGGCCTCTGCGTCGGCCAGCACCGCGATCTCCGACGGTCCGGGCAGCATGGCGATCCCGACGATCCCGAAGACCTGCTGCTGCGCCGCCACCGTGTACGGACTCCCCGGCCCGACGATCTTGTCGACCTGCTCGACGCTCTCCGTGCCGAACGCCATGGCCGCCACCGCCTGGGCGCCGCCCAGTGCGTATACCTCGTCGATACCCAGCAGGCGCGCCACCCCCATGATGACCGGGTGCGGCCGACCGTTTCCCTGCGGCGGCGACACCACGCAGAGCTCCTCGACCCCGGCCACCCGGGCCGGAATCGCCGCCATCATCAAACTGGAAAACAGCGGCACC
>PIVY01000783.1 GCA_003353795.1 bacterium | reverse complement strand
CCTTGAAGTCATCGAAGGCGAGTTGCACGACCACTTCGTCGTCGACGTTTTCCAGACGGGCAGCGGCACGAGCACGAACATGAACGCCAACGAGGTGATTGCCAATCGCGCGATCCAGATCCTCGGCGGCGAGGTCGGCGACCGGAGCGTGGTGCACCCCAACGACGACGTCAACCGGGGCCAGTCGTCCAACGACGTGATACCCACAGCCCTGCACGTGTCGGCGGTGGTGGCGGTCCACCACGAGTTGGTGCCCGTCCTCCGCGTGCTGCACCAGTCGCTGGTGAACAAGGCCGAGGAGTTCGACGACGTCGTAAAGATCGCCCGCACGCACGGGATGGACGCCGTGCCGATCCGCCTGGGGCAGGAGTTCTCGGGCTATGCCCGGCAGATCGAGCTGGCCCTGCAGGCGCTCCAGGCGGCCGAGGCGAGAATGTGCGAACTGGCCATCGGCGGCACGGCCGTCGGCACGGGGCTCAACGCGCCCGAGGGCTTCGGGGCGGAGGTCTGCCGCATCATCAGCCGGCGGCTGAACTACCCGTTCATCGAGGCGGCCAATCACTTCGAGGCGCAGGCCTCCCGCGACGCGGCGGTGCAGATGTCGGCCGCC
>PIVY01000782.1 GCA_003353795.1 bacterium | reverse complement strand
CCTTCGCGATCCACCGCGACATCTTCGTTTGGGACGAGGAATCGAATTTCGCCGCGTAGCTCGTCAAGTGATCGGCGAACGACCCCGGCAGCAGGCCGAGGTTCGCCCCATCGATGTCGGGCGTCGCCAGTCCGGTCATGAGGCCCGCGCCGTCGAACTCTCCGATCGGCAGGTCGGCGTACAGGTGCTCGGCCTGTCCGCCCTCGGCCAGGATGGCGGCCACCACGTTGGGATACGTGCCGTGGCGCGGGCTGCTGCGCGCCGAGTCCGTGGTCTGCATGAAGTAGAACGTGCCGAGCGGATCGGTGCCGTCCACCGCCACGCTGCGGTCGATCATCGCCAGCACCTCGGCCAGGGTATTGCCGCGATCCCCCGTGTACCCGAGCAAGGCCCCGATCAGGTAGCGCCTGGCGTTGGCATCGGTGCTCGGACCGCCCTGGTACCAGGAGGCGCTGCCGTCGAAAGGCAGCGCCTCCTCGTTGCCACTGTAGAAGCGGTTGATCGCCTTGCTACTGATACCGTCGAGGATGTCGTCGGCGACGTGCGCCAGGGTGTAGCCCGCGGTGATCGACATGCGATTGGGCGTGTAGCAGGCGTCGTTGATGAGCCCGG
>PIVY01000181.1 GCA_003353795.1 bacterium | reverse complement strand
GCAGAAGATAGACCATGCGAGTGGCGACCCGCGGATCTAATTGCACCCCGTACTGGCCGGACGGCAATCCGGAGATGGCGTAGAAGCCGGCGACGTCGGTCTGCAGTGGCGGGATGCCGATGGGATTGTCGTTGTCGTCGAAGAGGCGGAGCCCGACACCAGCCAGCGGGGCGGCCACATTGTCGCGAACGGTGCCCGAGATCGAGAATTGAGCCGTGGCAGGGGGCGCCAACAACGAGACCAGGACCGCGACGCCCCAGAATATTGTCCGATATTCACGCAGCATGATTGTTCCTTTCAATGGCGAACTCGCCCGGATTGTTGGATCAACGGGATGCCTGTAAAAGCACCCGTTGCTCGTTGAACCCGGGCATGTCCTTCTCCGGCTTCATCTTGTGGAATCGATGCTCACCTAGGATCGCGACCTCGCGGAATCCCGCCTGGTCCAGGATCTCTAGCAAGAACTTGCGGGTCGGCAGCATGTGGAGATGTCCCCGGCGGCTCAGCTTGCGCACCATCGCTGACGGCTCGCCGTCGCCATCGGGCACCGCCTCCACGAACTCCATTACCGCCCGTCCCCGGGTCAGGTCCGCCACGCGGTCGAGCACGGCCAGAGGATGTCGTAGGTGGTGGAACACCGACAGGAAGAACACCAGATCGAAGCGGCCAAGTTCGCCCCGGTCGATTTCCATGAGTTCCGCGCTGCGCAGTTCCACCGACGAGTTCAGGATCTCCTTGACGAGCAGGAATTTCTCGCGCGCCACGGGACTCTTGTCGATGGCCACCACCGGTGCGGCGCCTCGCCGCTCGGATTCGAAGGCGAAGAAACCCTCGTTGCAGCCGATGTCCAGGACGGATTGGCCGGCGAGATCGTCCGGCAGTCCCATCATCTCGAACTTCCGCCTGGTGGCGTCCTTGGTCTCGCCGGGCGTGACGACGCCGTCGCCCAGGTCGATGCTCTGGTACCATTGATGCTGGGCGACGTCCGCCAGGAGCTCTGTTCTGGTTTCCGACATGGTTTCCTCCTCAGCGCACCAGCGCCATCTTGAGAGTCTGGGTTCCCAGGCTCGAACGGACTTCGGCGATGTATGTGCCGCTCGCCGCCGCCGAACCGCGAGCGTCGCGTCCGTCCCAGGCCACGGTAAACGTGCCGGCGTCGCGGCTGGCGCTTTCCAGTTCGACGACCCTACGGCCCCGGGCGTCGAAGACGGCCACCGTGACGTCCGCCGCCGCGGAGATGGTGTAGGTGATGGTGGTCCCGGCATTGAATGGATTCGGTTGATTCGGCAGGACGGTCACAGGCTGCGGCGTTCCCGGACTCCGGCGCGCGAGCGTGACGGATACCTCGGTGTCGCTGCCGACGACCACGTCGTCGACCGCGTGCCCCTGCAGGTCGGAACCCGTCGGCGGCTCGACGAGCACCCGGAAGGTACCGGCAGGGAGCGCCACGATCGCCTGGCCTGTCGCGTCGGTATTGTCATGGGGCGTGTAGATAGTCTCCCCCGTCGCCGTATCCACGAGGTCGAGGTCGGCGTCGACCACGGGCCGCCCGAGATCGTCCTGCACCGTTACGGTGACAAGCCAGCCGTCGTCCAGGGTGATCTCGCCCCAGACCGAGTCCTGACGCGCCGTCACGTTCGAGAAGGCGAGTCCCACCAGGCGAGCGCCCCGCGGGGGCACGACCGCGACGTCGTAGTCGCCCGTGGGTAGCGCGAGATCGAAGTAGCCGTCGGTATCCGTAGCGTCGTCGGGGACGTAGACCCCGGTTCCGCCCGGCAGCAAACGCGGGTCGAAGACGATGCCCGCGAGCCCGGCCCCGCGCTCGTCCACCACCCGACCGCTGGCGGACACCCGCGGCACCTCGGCGAGCACCACTACGATGGTGGTGTCGGCCACGACGGGAACCGTTTCGAGGACCAGTCGATCGAGGATGGTCCCCACCGGCGGGTCGATCTGAATCGTGTACATCCCCGCTGGAACCGCGGAAGGCGACATCCCCTCGATGTCGGTACGATCGTGCGGTGTGAAGATCTTGGCGCCGGTGGCGGCAATCTTGATGTCGACGTCGGCGCCGGGAACCGGATCTCCGGCGGGATCGCGAACGACGAGGGTCACCAGCTCGCCAAGGGGCAGGTCCTGGTTCCAGTCGCGGTCGCCGCCGATGGTGAAGTCGTCGATCAACGCGGCCACATGCCGACTGCCCCGGACGGGTGCGAAACGCAACTGGACCGTACCGGTGGGGACCGCCACCTCGTAGTCGCCGTTCTCGTCGGTGGAATTATTCGCCACGAAGATCTTGGCGCCAGTCTCCGCGTGGCGCAGATCCACATCCACATCCAGGACGCCGCCGCCTCCGGTCTCGCTGACCCGGCCTGCGAGCAGCACCCCCTCCACGAGACTCACGTCGAGCGATCGGTCGCCGTCGACCTGGACGGAATCGACCTCGGCTCCACGCAAGCGCGACCCCGGCGGCGGCTCGAAGCGGAACCGATGCAGGCCGTCGGGAATGACCACGCGGTAGACCCCGGTCACCGGATCGCTGTTGTCGTCGGGGGTGTAGATGCGACCGCCGCCCACCCGGTCCACGTCGACGTCGACCTCGCCCACCGGCAGGCCCGAGCCGTCGGTGATCTCGCCCGAAACGACCGTTCCGAACTCCAGGGTCACGTCCAGTTCCAGCCCCTGGTCGGCCCTCAGATCGACCGCGGGGACGAGCTTGCCCATGAGGTGAGACCCGTAGGGCGGCGCGAACGAAACGTCGTAGATCCCCGGCAACACGCACACGTTGTAGAAGCCGGCTCCGTCCGTGTTGTCGCCGGGCGTGACCAGGCGGTCACCGGTGATGGAGTTGGTGAAGTCGAGGTCAGCCTCGGCTACGGGCGCGCCACCGGTGTCGGTGACGAAGCCGGAAAGGCACGGTATGGGAACCAGTCGGGATGCTCCGGCGACCGTCAGCAGGACCAGCGGCAGGAGTGGGATCGCGAGACCGGCGTGGAGGCGTCCGAGTTTCATGACGTCCAGAACCTCATGGTGATGTTCAGCTTGAACAGGTCTGCCCGGTTGCGTCGCGGATCGAACGCCGCACCGGGGTGAAACGAGGCGTAGGTGAACGACGCGCTCAGCAGATCCCACAGCCGGGGGAAGCCGAGGACGAGATCCGTGCCCCAGCCGATGTCGTCGCTCACGCCGTTGGGACGCGCCGGCGGATCGACGAGATCGCCGCGCAGATCGTCGTCCGGATATTGCTGGCGATAACGGTGATAGAGGACCTCGATGGACGAACCGCGGAGCGGGCGAAATCCGGCGCCGGCGGTGATCACTTCGAGGTTGCTCAGTTCGGGGTCCACCGCCAGGCCGTAATAGCGGACCGAGGCCACGCCGCCCAGCCGGGCGGAGTTGTCCTGGTAGCCGGTCTGGCGGAAGCCATTGTCCACCTCGTCGCCGCCGGTCTCGTCACCGCTGCCGAGGGCGTATCCCAGGGAGATCGACGGCATGAACCGCGTACTCTTCAGCGTGAAGGTTCCGCCCACGTCGGCGGCCCAGGCACGAAGATCCCGGTGCTTGTCCTCGCCGCGCATGAGCGCCAGTTCCACCCAGGTGGAGAAGTACCGGTGCGGTTCACCGAGATACCGCAGCCCCCACCAGATCGGCTGGCGGTTCCGAGCCGAATCGCTGTCGGACCGTGCCAGGACGTACCCGGAGATCGTGTTGTCAGCCGCCACCCTCCAGTTCAGCTTGGCCATGTAGTCGGTCCAGGTGGCGAACTTTTCCTTCAAAGGGTGAAAGCCGTGGATGTACGCCAGTTCCATGTCCAGGTGCTCTGCTCCATACAGGAAGCCACGCACGCCGTCGAGGTACTCGTCGTAGATCCATTCGCGCGGTTCGTCGAAGCGCTGGCGTCCGGCCTGCAGCGCAATTCCCTGCCCGCCCAGATCACGAAGCAGCACGTAGATCTGGTTCAGGTGGAATTCCAGACCGTCCGATTCGAGGCCCTCGTCGCTGGACAGGTAGATCTTGTGGCGCAGGCGCAGGTCCACGAAGGTGCGGATGTGGGGGTTCCAGTAGCCGCTCCAGCGCCCCCTCAGTTCCGGCAGCGTCTCGTCGCGATCGGACGCGTATCGCTCCGAGAGATCAAAGTCCTCGCTCCGCAAGGTGTTGTGACGGTATTCGGCATAGAGCAACGTGTTGCCGCTGGGTGTCACGTAGCCGCGGCTGGCGTACGACGCGTCCGGAAGGGCCAGGTCGCCGAAGAACTCGTCCTCCGTCGGCGATGGCATGACTCCGGCTTGCTCGAAGTTGGTCTGCTTCTCGAGCAGGACGAGCAGCCCGGAGATCGAGAGTGTGTCTGGCGGCGTCCCGTCCATGAACAATTCGGTGATCGTGCCCTTGATCTTGCTGGAGTCCTTGACCTGTCCGGCGTCGATCGAACGGGCGCGCCAGCGGCCCGATTCCGCATCCACGCGGCACTTGATCTCGACGCGACGGCCGGCCTCCAGTTCGGCGAAGGTGCCGCTGGTGAACTCCGTGCGATCGTTCACTTCGATGTCCATGCCGAACATCGTCACCGTGCCGGCGGACCGGTTCACGGCGTCGAGCCGACCGCGGAGCTTCGGGTCGCGCGGTTCGTCGAGCGCCTCGATCCTGGTCGCCACGAACAGTCCCTTGTCGTTCACGCCGCCCTTGACCTCGATGCCGAGGCCGACGGTCGCCCCGAGGCGGCTGTATTTGGGCTTGCCGGCTGTGGCCGGCCAGGCGCCCAGGATGGCCACCAGGATGAGGACCAGGCCCAAGCCGGGTCGCTGGATCGACTGCCAGCGACGCCCGCTCATCGAACGATCGCACCAGAACGTATGCATGAATCCACTTCCTCCAGAAGCGCGGGTACGAGGTGTCGCCAGCGCGGCCGCAGAGCGTAGAGGCCCGCCAATCGCAGCAATGTCGCCGAGCGCCACCAGTTGATTCGTCGGGCGGCGTCCTGAGTGCGCGCGCCGTAAGCCTCCTCGAATGCGTGCAGGCAGGAGGAGAGAGCAGCGGCTCGCCCCGGATCCTGCAACTGCCGCAGTCGGACGTGAGCCGAGAAATTGCCGAGATCTTGGGTAGCATCGCCGCCGGTCAGGTTGTCGGTGTCCAGCACCGTGGTTCGGCCGGGCGCGTGATGGACCTGCTTGTCATAGAAATCGCCATGGACCAGCGACGTCGGGGCTCCTGACGTTACAACCGAGCCGGCGGCGTCGCGAATGCGGAGTTGGCAGTCGATGAAGACCGCGGCGACATCCGGGAACATGGGAGCGATCCGGGCGATCCAGGCGTCGAGTTGCGCGAGTTCGTCGACGCCTGTTCGCAATCGATCGACCGGGCGCGGCAGGCCGTGAAATCGGCGCATGGCCCGGCCGGCGGCCGCGTATGCCGTGACGGCATGATCGGCATCCACGATCGCATACAGCGAGGGGCCGGGGACCTCCTCCATGACGTAGGCCCCACGATCACCGACGACCCTGAGAATCCGTGGAATGGTGAGATCGGTGTCCGGCCCGGCCACGTCCATGGCCTCATGCAACTGCTGGTGACCGGAGACGAATTTTTGCAGACGCGATCTCGGCACGACCTTGGCCACGACCCGATTCTTCGCCCCCCCCGAGACCAGTTCGCAACGGACCACGCAACGTTTCTCGAGCCGGTAGGCGAGCACCGTGGCGGTGGCGTCGCCGTCGTCGGCGAGCATTTCGGCCGCGCCTTCGGGTGAGCAGACGAACGACAGAGCCGCGAGCCTGGGATCGAAGGGGAAGATCGGCATGACCAGGCCGAGTTCGTCATCCCGGATGACGGCTGGATTGTCCCGCTCCGCATAGGACGGAACTGGTTCACCGTCGCCGAGAAGGTGCCCGCATAGATACGGAGGCGTACCAGGCTCGGAATCGATCCGGTACTGGATCGTGTAGCCGCCGTGTTTTCTGGGCGTGACCCGGGCCACTCGCAGGTCGTCGAACGGGCGTCCGCCGAAGAGACGACTCAGCTGGGGGCCGAGCCGCAGGACGACCTGTTCGGCGTCGGTGGCACCGGCGAATCGCGTGAAGTCGGAGTGGATCCTCACGACAGGACCTCCCCGCAAGTCGTCAGCAGCGTCGCGACGTCCGCCGGCCAGGTCGTCGCCAGGTGCCGGAACGGATTGGCGGCCAGTTGCAGGAGCCCATATGCGGTCCAGAAACGAAGTCTTGCCGGCGGCAGGCGCTTGCCGGACGCGGCGGCGTAGGACTCCTCGAACACCCCGGCCAGGGAGTCCGGATCGGCGACGCGGCCCTGCAGACCCAGCAGGATCAGGTTCGCACGGAAGTTGCCGACGTCGGTCAGCGGGTCGCCGCCGTGTACGCGATCGAAATCGAGCAGTGCGGCACGGCTGTCCTGGATGAGCACCTGTCCTGGATGGAAATCGCCATGGGTGAGCCACGGATCGGCCGGTGCAAGTTCGCGACCTCGGGCCTCGAGGAGATCGACGATCTCGACGATCTCCACTTCCGCTTCCGGCAGCAGGTAGGTCAACGTCTGCGCGGTCGCCGTCGTATCGTCGAGGAGATCGTGCAAGGTTCGTCTAGGAGCCAGGGCCGCCGGACAGGCGTGCAGTCGGACCAGGGCGGCTCCGACCAGAGCCAGAGCGTCGGCCGCGTCGGACCCGTTCAGGTGCTCGACGAGATCGGTACCGGGCATGTCGGCCACCATCAAAGTCTTGCGGTCGGCCAGGTAGGCGATGGGTCGCGGAACCTCGATCTCGCTGGAGTCCACGGTGAGGTCGGCGAGGCGTTGCATGAACGCGCGCATGGAAGCGCCGCGGTCGTCCTGGTAGGTGCGCAGGTAGACGCGGACCTCGCGCTTGCGACCGCTGTCGCGATGCACGGCGCGTGTGTCGACCCGGGTCACGGCCCGCTTCTCGGGCTTGTGTCGGATGGTGGTCAGGCGCAGTCGTCGGTCGGAGATGCGCCATGCGTCGGCCGGCAGGAGGATCTCGTGGTCGTAGAGTGCGCGCTGGATCTTCTTGGGGTGCGAGAGCAGCCGCAGCCCGTCGAGGCCGGGATCGTTGGGGAATGAGAACAGAACCGTGTGCTGGTCGGCGAGGTCCGCGAAGGGTCGAACGCCGGCCACCTCGATCCAGCGCTTGGCGTCGAGTTTCGCAACGGTGGCCGCGTGATCCGCCGCGCCGAAACACTTGCCATGGAATCGCAAACCGGCCTCTGCTCCGTCCGGGTCGGTGTACCGGAGTTGGTACGCGGCGATACAGTTGGTGCCGGGCTTGTAGCGGACGTAGAGCGACTGGCATTCGTGCACGATCGAGCCGGCCGGCAACAGCATTTCGCCGGCGAACTCCCCCATGCCGCCGGCATCGAGCAGCGCCGCCAATCCGACGAGAGCCGGATCGGCAGGCACCGGAACGGGGCCGGTCGTGATTCGTTGCGGCCGCATCACGTTCGTCCTCCGCTCAGGATCTCCAGAGCACGTTCGCCGATGGACGTGGCGCGCTCTTGCCAGTTCGGTTTGAGTCGGCGCAGTTCCTTGCGGGCGAGTTCGAGCAGGGCGAGCCCCTTCCACAGGGCCAGCCGGGAGCGGTCGACACTCCTGCCGGCGATCGCCTCGTAGATTGCGACGAACTCGTCGCCGCAAGCCGTGGCACCGTCGAGTTCTCCGCGCAGGCCCAACAGTTCCAGCTGGGCTACGAAATTGCCGAGATCGCCCACGACCTCTCCGTGATGGCCGCGATCGAGGTCGAGAAGGTACGGGCGATCGCCGGCCAACAGAAGTTGCCCCTGGTGGAAGTCGCCGTGTACGAATCCCTGCTGCCCCGGATGACTGACGCTGTTGCGCCAACCCGCGTGGCGGAGCGATTCGTCGAGCAGGCGCCGGATCGCCAGCGGATAAACGGTGAGGCGCTGCTGTCGCGCCGCAGCGCTCCGAAGATGGTCGTCGGGGGTGCTGATCGGCAGCCCGGCGACCGGAGAATCGTGTAGCGACACGAGCGTGCGCGCCGCCGCGGCGATGCCGAGACTTCGCCGTTGCGAGTCCTTCAGGGATCGGGAGAGGCGCTCGCCCTCGATCCATTCCACGCCGGAGCAACCGAGCGCCGGCGCCTCGAAGAGCTGTCGCGGAACCGAGAACGACGTCGTTTCGGGATCGAGGGCGGCCAACTGCCGTGCGATGGCGGCGACGCCAGCGTTCCCAGGGCCCCGAACGAACCGTAGCAGGCAACGCTCGGATGTCCGCTCACCGGTGAGGCGGTTCTGCCAGCGGATGCGGCAACGCACCACCAGGCGACCTTCCGGCTTGTAGCGGATGGGGCGCAGATGGCGGCCGAGGCCGGTGAACTCGAGATCCGCGTCGGCGGTGGCGGTGATCACGTCGGCCAGGCTGCGGCCGAGGGCATCGCGATCAGTCAATTCACGGATCGCCGGTAGCCTGGGGTCGTTGGGGAACTCGTGGCCGATCGCGCCGATGGTGGGTAGCGACAGCGGTGCGGCGAGCATCATCCCGCGGACCCAGGAATCGTCCGCCGAGCCACCCGTCGGGTCCGCGCCGCCGGCTACGCTTCGTACGTGGATCCATGATGACGCCGGCTGGTCGTCGGTCCGGTGCTCGACGTCGTAGAGAACCGCGCAGTCCTCGCCAGGCCGGTAGCGCACGTGGCGCACGCGGCATCCCAGCACCGCGCTCTCGGGGGCACCGTCCGCGAGCAGGTCGGCCATGGCGTCTCCGTCGAGGAGGATCGCCAGGGGAATCTCCCGCTCCAGCGGCAGGCTCGGCAGTACACGGTCGTTCATCATCGCCCGCTTCATGGCGCCACCGCCGACGAGGCCACGGATCCGGGAGGCGCCTCGGAACTGGTGACGAACTCATGGAACGGTCCCTTGCGGCGGAGGAGTTCCCCGGGCTCCCCTTCCTCGAGGACCGTGCCGTTACGTACGTAGACCACCCAGTCGGCCAGATCGAGGAACCCGAGACGGTGGGTGATGATGAGCAGCGTCCGGTCCTCCTGCACACTGGCCAGGGCCTGCTTGGCCGAGGCTTCCGCGTGAATGTCGAGGCCGGTGGTGGGCTCGTCGAAGATCATGATCGGCGCTCGTCGCAGAATGGCCCGCGCGATGCCGATGCGCTGGCGTTGCCCACCGGACAGGGTGGCGCCGCCCTCGCCCACCAGGGTGTCGTAACCCTCGGGAAGCCGCTCGATGAACTCCTCCGCGTTGGCCGCCCGGGCCGCGGCCTGAATTTCCTCGAAGGAGGCGTCGCGCAGGCCGAAGCCGATGTTCTCGGCGATGGACGTGCGGAACAGGAAAGCTTCCTGCATGAGCGGGGCGATCCGTTTGCGGAGACTGCGGATCCGGTACTCGCCGATGTCGCGACCGTCCAGTCGGATCTCCCCGCCGGTGGGCCGATAGAGACGCAGCACCAGCTTGGCGAGGGTCGATTTACCGGCGCCGGTGGGCCCCACCACGAGCGTGGTCCGGCCGCCCGGGATACTGCACCTGAAGTCCTTCAAGATCGGGGTCGAATCCAGGTAGGAGAACTCCACGTCCTCGAAACGGATGTCGCCCACGACGTTGCCGGCCGAGATGGCGTCGGCACGGTCCTGGACCTCGGCCTCCTGATCGAGGATCTCGAGGATCTTCTCGCCCCGAGTGATGGCCTTGGAGATCCGCGCGGTCTCCTTGGCGATGTCCAGCAACGGCCGGTGCATGCCCCGCAGATAGGCCAGGAAGACGAGCAGGTCGCCCGGCGAGATTTCGCCTGCAATCGCCCGCTTGGTGCCCAGCCAGAGCACCAAGCAAGTGCCCAGGGCGCTGATGAGTTCGACGGTGCGCGTGTAGTTGGCCGACAGTTTGGTCGTCCGCACGTTCTGCTTCAGGTCGCGTGACGACGACCGGCCGATGAGCTTCTCGCGGACCTTCTCCTGGGCGAAGCCCTTCACCTGGCTGATGCCGGCGATGGATTCCTGGACCGAGGCGACGATCTTGCCGTAGGCGGCGCGTTGCTTGCGGGCGGCGGTGCGGATGCGCGCGGTGAACTGGAAGGCCGCGATCACGAACAGCGGCAGGATCACCAGGCTCAGAAGGCCGAGGGACCAGTCGAGCCAGAACATGACCCCGATCATGGCCAGGACCAGTAGGATGCGGCTGGTGAGGGTGACCAGCACCGCGATCAGCAGATCCTGCAGCAGGCTGATGTCGCCGGTGAGGCTGGTCATCAACTCACCGGTCTCCCGGTAGTCGTGGTACGACATGGGCAGCCGCTGAACGTGCGAGAAGAGACGCAATCGGACGTCGGCGACGAGCCGGTGGCCGACGATCTTGGCCTGCACGCTGTGGACGTAGGTCAGCAGTCCCTTGAGTGCCGCCAGCACCAGCACCGAGCCGGCCGCCAGCATCACCACGTTCTCGGG
>PIVY01000180.1 GCA_003353795.1 bacterium | reverse complement strand
CGACGGTCGAGGGGCAGGTACCGGTCGACGCGCTCGTGGGGTTCGGTCCGCAGTTGATTCAGCGCCAGCGTGCTCATGCCTCCTTGGACCCGCGAACCGCGTGATCGGTTACAGGTCGAAATTCAGTGTAACCGATGGCGGAGCGTGCGGGTCCAACGAGCTGAACGCGACGATGAGTCAACGATCCCGCCCCGAAAGGACCCGCCATGACGATCTTCCTCTCCGACTGGACCAACCGCGCCCAGGTGCTCATTCCCGTGGTCGCGGTCGGCATGTCGCTCATGATTCCCATCGTGGCCATCATCGTGGACCATTTCCAGAAGAAGGCCAAGATGCAGCTGGTGGCGAAGGCCATCGAGCACGGCGTGGACATCAGCGGCCTCGACCTCGACGACGAGAGTAAGCCGGGGCCGCCCATGCCATACCGCGCGGGCATGATCACCTTCGCCGTCGGAATCGCGTTGTTCCTGGTCGCCAAGTTCGCGCTGGCCACCATCGAGTTCTTCCACATGCTGGCCATGATCGGCGGAGCGGTCTGCATCTGCGTGGGGTTGGCGCTGCTGATCAATGACTGGATGAACCGGGATCGGTTCAAGCAGCCGCAGGAGCCGGGCACGCGTGGTCCAGGGGATCTTTCACGCTAGCGGAAATCGATTTCAGGCACGGCACCCGTCACCTTTTCGTGGCGGGTGCGTCTTTGTGAAGACCCCCGACACTCGCTCCTCAACTTCCGCCGTCAGGATCCGAAACTAGAGGAGAGGACCCTTTCAGGCTGGAAGACCGCGGAGGTCGCGGCATGAATCGCCCGATTCGTATCTCGCTGTTGATTGTTCTTATGTTCGGAATGGCCGCCTGCAACCTGCAGAACGGCGAGTCGAGCTCCTCGCGGCAAGGCGCCGATCGGGAGGCCGCGCTCCACGCATGTTTGCGCATGCTCGAGTCGGCGAATCCTTCGGAACGCCAGGCCGGCGCCCGCGAACTGGGACGCCCCGACCTCGCCGACCCCGTCGCGTTCCAGCCCCTTTGCAGGCTTCTCCACGATGATTCCGTGGTCATGGTGCGCCGCCACGCCGCCTTCGCCCTGCGCGCCGCGGCCTATGTCGAGGCCACCGACGAACTCGTGCAGTGCATCCTCTTCGACCAGGACCAGAATGTGCGCCTCGACGCCATGCACGCGTTGCGGGTGCGCCGCGATCCAGCCGCCATGGCGATGTTCGAGGGACTCCTGGCCAACCGCCGCGAAACGCCGGCCTTCCGCGAAGAGGTCGTCGAGACGCTCGGCGCCTACCGGACCCGCGATGCCATGAACCTTCTCTGCCGAGCGGCCGCATTCGAGCACTCGGTGGGACCGGTGCGCGAGCAGGCGCTCGACCAGCTCGCCGAGCAGGGCTGCGAGGCCGTGCCTTACTTCCTCGACTATCTGCAGGGAGAGGGTTTCGTCATCGCCAGCTCCGTCGTCGACGAGATGCGGCGCGATGACCCCGACTCGGTCATGCCGCAACTGGTGCGGGCTTATCGGCAGAAAGCGCGAGCGGCCGGCTACGGGGTGGCGCAGCGGGGGCAGTTGTTTCCCTAGGCGTCCGCGTACCGCGCGAACGCGATCACGTGACCATCGGGATCCAGGCTGTAGGCGACGTGGTCGGTCCAGTCGCGCTGCTGGAGCGGACTGAGTTCGACGGCGCCGGCGGCGAGGGCGCGGTTGTGGTGGGTCTGGGGATCGTCGACCACGAGGTAGAGTTCGGCGCGGGGGATGCCGGCCGCTGTTGCCGGGTCAGGGAGCGGGGCGCCGAGGAGGCGCTTGATGCCGGCGGACGGCATGAGGCCGAGCACCGCGCCTTCGGTGAGGGTGAACTCGGTCATGCCGGGGACGTGGAGGCGGGGTGGGTAGCCGAGGGTTTCAGTGTAGAAGCTCGTGCTGGCGTCCTGGTCCGCGACGTAGAGGATGAAGTGGGCTTTTTTCACGGCGTCATGCCCGCCAGCACCCCCGCCTCGTCGTTGAACTCCCCGATCATCTCGTCCCACCGTGCCGGCTGCGCGAAGACACGCGACCAGATCTCGCGGTCGTACCAGAGCGCCTCGAGATCCTCGACCTCGTGCTCCTGCTGCTCCACCCACGTGTAGTACTTGAGGTTGTGGATGGCGCGGCGGTCGGGGTGGGTGAGCTCCTTGTAGAAGTCGGTGCGCTGGCCGTGGAGGCGACGGTCGAGGTCGCAGGCGGCGTCGGTGGCGGTGTAGGCGCCGTGCTCGGCGGTGAGCTCGCCGAGGCGCGAGCAGTAGAGGTCGGACGAATCGGTGGCCACGGTGACGATCACGTCGTCGCCCGTGAGCTCGAACCAGCGCGCGGTCTTGATCGCCGCCAGCACGTTGCCGATGCTCGAGATGCCCAGCAGGTGCAGTTGCTCGACCGTCTCGGCCGGCACGCCCTCGGCCTTCAACGCCTCGTGCCCCGCCGGCTCGTTGAACAGGCGCAGGAGCCGCATGCAGTCCTCGTCGTCGATGGCCGCCACGCAGTCGGTGTTGCGCACGTTGTGGATCCAGGGCACGTGCTTGTCGCCGATGCCCTCGATGCGATGGCCGCCGAAGCCGTTCATCAGGAGCGTGGGGCACTGCAGGGCCTCCGACGCCACGACCTTCATCTGCGGCGCGATGGTGCGCAGGTAGTCGCCCGCCGCGATGGTGCCGGCCGAGCCGGTGGCCGAGACGTAGGCCGCGAGATTGCCACCGGTCTTCGCCACGGCTTCCTCCAGCGCCGACCCCGTGCAGTGGTAGTGCCAGGCTGCATTGCCGAACTCGGCGAACTGGTTGAAGATCACCACGTCCTCGCGCGTGCGGCGCAGCTCCCAGCACTTGTCGTAGATCTCCTTCACGTTGGACTCGCAGCCCGGGGTGGCGATGACCTCGGCGCCGATCTCTTCCAGCCACTCGAAGCGCTCGCGGCTCATCTCCTCGGGCAGGATGGCGACGGCGGTGCAGTCCATGAGGTAGCTGTCGAAGGCGCCGCCGCGGCAGTAGTTGCCCGTCGAGGGCCAGACGGCCTTGTGGTAGCTGGGGTCGAAGCCGCCGCTGACGATGGTCGGCGCCAGACAGCCGTAGGCCGCGCCGACCTTGTGCGCGCCGGTGGGAAACCACTTGCCCACGAGCGCCACGATTCGTGCGGGCACGCCCGTGAGCGCCGGCGGCAGTTCGATGGTGTTGACGCCGCCGTAGAGGCCGCCCTTGGCCACGGGCTCGTTCTTCCAGGTGATGCGGAAGAGATTCATGGGGTCGAGGTCCCAGAGCCCGATCTTCTTCAAGCGTTGCTGGATGACCTCGGGCACCAGCTGAGGGTCGCGCATCTGGGCGAAGGTGGGCAGCACGATGCCGCGCTCGCGGTAGCGCTCGATGGCCTTCGCGCGAACGGCGGAGTCGATGACGGTGTCGGTGATCGGGATCATGGGCGGTCCTTCCGGCTACGACCGCTCCAGGGCGTCCCAGAGTCGGCGTGCCTGCTCGCGGCAAAATTGCATGGTGGCCGCTTCGTCGATGCAGGTGAGGCTGCCGCCGTCCACGACGACCTTCCCCGCTGCAATCACGGTGCGCACGTGGCGGGAATCAAGTCCGAAGCAGGCGTGGGCCGCCAGGTTGGCCGCGTCCAGCGGCGTGGGCGGCGTGTAGTCCAGGAGCACCAGGTCATTGCGGCGCGCGGCGGTCGGATGATGCGCCTCGAGATAGCGCTGGTTGTTCCAGAGCAGATTCCAGGCGGTCTGCGGTGCGAGGCCATCCTCTTGACCCACGAGGTAGGCCGCGCGGGCCGAGCGCAGGACGTCGCCGTGCAGGCCGTCAGTGCCGATGAGCACGCGGGCGGGGTCGCAACTCTCCCAGCTGTAGCGACCCACGGCATTGTTGAGGTTGCTCTCGGGATTGTGGGCCAGCCATGCGGGCGAGCGGCGGATGAGGCCGCGCTCGTCGTCGTCGAGGTGCAGGCCGTGCACGAGGATGGTGCCGGGGAGGTCGAGGACGCCGGCGTCCGCCAGCCGCCGGACGACCCTCTTGCCGTGGTAGGCCTGGCTGCGACGCTGGTCGATCTCGTCCTCGGCCACGTGCATGTGAATACCGACGCCGTGCTCGCGCGCCAGGTCGACCGCGGCGGCGAGCAGTTCGTCGCCCACGGTGAACGAAGCGTGCAGGCCCACGAGACCCGGGCGACCGCTCGCCAGGTAGCTCGCGTGCTCGGCCAGGCCCGCGGTCACGGGTTTCTGGCCGTCACGGTCGCTCAGCTCGTAGCAGAGTACGTGGGCGAGGCCGACCTCGTCGAAGGCGCCGGCGATGGTCTCGAGGGAGCCGGTGACCGCGTTGGGCGAGGCGTGGTGGTCGATGATGCGAGTGACGCCGCAGCGCAAGGAGTCGACCGCCGCTGCCAGGGCGCTGGCTCGGATCATGTCGAGGTCGAGGCAGCGGTCGAGGCGCCACCACACCAATTCGAGGATCTCGGCGAAGTCGCGGGGGGTGCGCGAGGGCGCGGGCATGCCGCGGGCCAGGGCGCTGTAGATGTGGTGGTGGGCGTTGGTGAGGCCTTCCAGGGCCAGGGCGCCGTGGGCCTCGATCAACGTGTCGTCGGGCGCGGGACCGTCGCTCGTGAGCTCGCGGTCGCCGTCGGGGCCCGCGCCGAGGCGCAGATCGCCGCGGACGAGGTCGCCGGACTCGCGGTCGAAGACCGTGGCGTCGTGGATGTAAAGGCTCATGGCCGGATTGTCACTGACGCTCGCCTCGGCGTCAACCGGGGCAGCCCTACCGCACCAGCATCATCTTCTGGTACCGGCTCGTTCCCTCGCCACGCATCCGGGCCAGATAGACGCCGCTGGCAACGGGGCGGCCCTGCTCGTTGCGCCCTTCCCAGACCACGGTGTGATCTCCGGCAGGCAGCCATCCCGCCTGCAGGCGTCGCACGAGCCGCCCCTTCAGGTCCAGCACGGCGAGCTCGACCTCCATGGCGCGATCCAGCGAGAAGCTCAGCCGGGTGCGCGGATTGAACGGATTGGGCCAGACGGTGAGCGCGGCGCCGGCGATCGGTCCGGGCGTCTCGTCGTCGTCCACGCTCGTCAGCTGGCAGTGCGCAGGAAAGATGTCGACGCCCGCTCCTTCGGCGGCGACCACGAGTCGATCCGACGCGCCGGTCACCGCGAAGGCTCGCGACGGCCACGGTGAGCCGGTGTTGCCGAGCACCAGGGGCGCGGTCGGTGTCGAGACGTCGAAGATCTGGACCTGCTGGCCGAGCAAGGCCACGCACATCAGGTCCCCGACCCGGGCGATGTCCAGGGTCTCCCACGGCACCGAGCCGCTGGCCACGATGTAGGCGTTGTCGGGATTGGAGATGTCGGCGATGGCGTACGTGTAGTAGCCGCCCAGGTACGCGTATGAATCGACCACGTCCACGGCGAGGAAGTACTGGTTCGTGGCGAGGTCGTCGCGCACCAGCGGCTTCTCCGGATTCGAGATGTCGATGATCTTGAGGCCGAAGCCATCGCCGCTGACGTAGGCCAGCGAGCCCACGACGTCGATGTCGGTGGCGTTGTAGAACGCGAGCACGCTCGCCTCCGTGGGCGCGGTCGGATCGGTGATGTCGTAGATCCTCAGGCCCACGGCGGTCGCGGCACAGAGGAGCGAGCCTTCCACCGAGAGATCGTAGAAGTAGTCGTCCACGATGGTCGTGCTGAGCAGCCGCAGGTCCGACGGGTCGGACACGTCGACGATGCGGAGTCGCTCGTCGATCTTGAAGGCGGCCAGCCCGGAATCCACGTCGAATCCCTGCTTGTGGACGCTGTGGCCGAAGCCGAGGCGGTCGAGGCGGGTGGGCGCAGACGGGTCGGAGACATCGATGGCGTCGAGGGTCCAATTGTTCGTGCCGACCGTGCCGAGGGGATAGACCACGTCGCCCACCGCTTTCACCAGGTAGACGTAGTCCAGCTCGGCATAGGCACCCAGCGGGTCGGGCGCGCCGATCTCGCCCAGTTCCACCACCTGCAGGTCGCGCTCGGTGATGGTGCCACCGCCGAGGTAGGCGTAGCCGGGGCCTGCGGCGATGAAGCGGCAGGTAAAGGGCACGCGGGTCTCGAAGCGCAGGTCGGAGGGGTCGGAGATGTCGACGATGGACAGGCCGCCGCCGCCGGCGATCAGGGCGGCGTCACCGACCACCGTCACGTCGTATGGATCGGCGGTGTCGACGCTGCTCGTGAGATAGGGCGCGGTGGGATCCGAGACGTCGAAGGCGTGCAGTCCCCGGCCCGATGAGACGGCGCCCAGGTAGGCGTGGTTGCCGGCGACCGCCAGCGTGGTCGAGTAGCCGGCGGGGAGGGCGGCCGAACCGATCAACTGCGGATCGGTGGGGTCGGAAACGTCGACGACGCGGAGGTGGTCGTAGCTCGCGACGTAGGCGAGATCGCCGATCACGGCGACGTCGCGGGTGTAGAGCGGCAGCGGCAGGTGTCCCACCCGGACCGGGGTGCTGGGCACCGAGACGTCGACCACCACGAGGCCGCTGTCCTCGGAGGCGATGAAGACATGCTTGCCGCTGACGGCCAGGCCTCGGTCGACATCCAGCGACGGCAGGGACCCGACCACGTACGGGGCCGTGGGATATTGGATGTTGATGATCTCGAGCCCGTCGTTGGACGTGACGAAGGCGTGGTTTCCGGACACGACGATATCGTTGTTCTGGCCCGGGGCCGGCGTCGAGCCCATGGCCACGGGGTGCGCCGGATCGGCGAGGTCGTAGACCGTCATCCCCACAGGTAGGAACTCCCGGTTGACCACGTAGGCGTAGCCGCCCGCAACGTCCACGCCGCCGGCCATCCCGGCGAACGGCGCCTCGGCGACCCAGCGGGTGAATCCGGTGTAGTCGACACAATCCTGGGCGTTTGCCGGGGCCAGGGTCATGGTGAGCAGAGCGGCGAGGATGGCGGTCGCGAGGCGCATGGCGGAACTCCCACGTCCTGGGTACGGCGACGATCATAGCACGATTCGGCGTCGCCCCAGGGTGGGTCGGATGAACGTGGATCATTCCGGTGGGTGATACAGGGGCGCCACGAGATCGTCGAGACCGCCCCTACCGCACCAGCATCATCTTGCGCACCTGCACGCTCCGGCCGGCGCTCAGCCTCGCCAGGTAGGTCCCCGACGGCAGCGCGCGCCCGGTGTTGTCGCAACCGTTCCAGGCGACTGTGTGGTCGCCCTCGGCCAGCTCGCCGCTCATCAGATCGCGCACCCGCTTGCCCCGCACGTCGTGAATGGCGATGGCCACCGACTGGCGGCGATCGAGGGTGAAGGCCACGGTGGTGCGCGGATTGAATGGATTGGGGTGGACCGAGACCAGGCGGGCGACGTCCGGCGTACGGGGGCCTGCGGGATCGTCCTCGACGGCGGTGGCCTGCGGGATGAGTTCCTCGTAGCAGCAGTCGACGGAGAGGTCGACCTGGGTCGCCAGTCCCACCTTGAAGTACTGGCCCTGGTCGGTTCGGATGATGACCGTGTCGTCGTGGTCGAGCGGCTCATCGATCAGGCCGTTGGTGAATGTGGCGCTTGCGATCGCAGCGTATCCCACGGACGCGAACGGGACGCCGTCGAGGAAGGCGATCTCGCGCGGGTGTTGCTGGAACAGGACGATGGGGTTGGATTCGTCGCCGTTGTAGACGAACTGGAAATCGTACTCCGCCGTGGGGGGAATCCCATTTCCCTCGGCGATGATTCCCGAGTCGAGGTCGAGGTAGTCCGATTCGAACACCATGTTGACGCAACCCGAACTCGCGGAAGCGCTCGCCAGCAGGAAGTTGTCCAGGCCAAGGTCAGCGTCCTGGCTGCCGACGAGCCGGACTTCCGCCGAGTAGACGTTGGACATGGTCTCCTGGAAGGATGGTGTGGACGATTCCTGGACCCACCCGGCCGCCAGGGCCTCTTCATCGGACCAGCTGGCGTCGAAGACTACGGCGCACGCCTGCCACTGGCCCGGAGAGAAATCCTCGGTGAGCGGGATGTACCACCCGCCGTGGCCCGAGTCCTGATACCGGGCCCGGAACACCACGCGGTTGACGTTGCCGACGAAGAATCTCAGGTCGCACTGAACTCGGGCGTAGCCCCGTGCGGCATAGTCGCCGGTGTAGGGCTCGGCGAGATTAACGGCGCCGGCCACGCCGAAGCTCGACTGGCTCTGGAACGAGTACAGGTAGCCGCTGTCGTCGACGCCGCCGTCAGCCCTCAGTTCGAGATAGGTCTGGGAGGTGTTTCCCTGCCAGAAGCCGAAGTCCGTGCCGTTCCAGTCCTCGAAGACCGAGGTCGCCAGGGCGGGCGCCGCGGCCAGAGTCAGCAGGAGCGCGGTGGTTGCGATCGTCGTTCCGTGATTCATGTCGAGACCTCCCGGTGCAGATTGTGCCGGCCGGCGGGATCCCGCCGGCGACAGCGTCGTGTACCGGGTCATGCGGAAAACGGCGAAGAACAGTGCACGGATTTTTCAGGAAGAGCGGATTGCCGCGGTCAGCTCGCCGGCAGGTTCAGCGGCACGGTGGTGATCAGGACCGTCCCATCCACCGGTGCCGCGATCGCCGCGCCCACGTACAGGTCCACGGTGCGGTCGGCCGGATCGAGCAGGCCGGCCAGCGCCGCGCGGATGGCCTCGCCCAGAGCCAGAGCGGACGCCTCGTCGCGGGCGAGCACCTCGATGCGGACAGTCGTGGTTCCGCCAGCGCGATTGAGCTGCTCGACCACCGAGTCCAGGCCCGCGGTCGCCGCCGCCACGGGATCTCCGCGCCGACCGGGCGACACCTGGCTACCGGGCACCAGGAACGAGAGCCCGGCGCGGTCCTCGCGCGAGTAGGCTGGCAAGGTGAAGGCTGCGCCGTCCATTTCGCTCACCGTACCGAACGAGTCGGCGTAGGCGAGGTAGTAGTTGTAGGTGATGCCGGCCCAGGCCAGGCCGCCGTCGAGCAGGCTTCCATCCCAGGGGATGCGCGACGGCGGCGAGCCGCTGCCCTCGAAGATCTGGGCCACCGGCCCGCCGACCTCCCGTACCACGAGCTGCCAGAACGCCGCCTCGTCGGCCTGGACCTGGAAGCAGGCCACCATGCCGCGCCCCACGCCTTCGAGCTGGGCGGTGGGTTCGAGCAGAGCCGGCCGGCCGGGTTCAGGGCGGGGGGCCGGGGACGTGACGGCGGTTCTGGGTTCGAGGGGCGTCTGTTGCGGCATCTCGGCCGGGGCCGGGTGCGCCGGTCCGGACAGGACGCGGGTCGTCCGGCGCGGCTCCTCGTCGGCATGGACGAGGCTGCAGAGCAGGATGATCAACAGGGTCGACAAACAGCAGAATCTACGCATCGGTTCACCTCGGTCGGCGAGCGGGGACGAGGGCCACTCCTTCCCCGTGAGTCCAACTTCCGTGCCGGGTTCGCGGTGACGGCGTGCGGTGGATCGCGGTGGAGCGACGCGGTCCATGACGGCGATCGCGGCAGGAGCGGGGAAAGAAGAGATTTGTCGGCCGGAATCAAGGCGCAGGATGGCGCGGACAGCCGTGGCAACGACCCGAAACGTCGCCGAATGCCAACCCAGGATCACCTGGCGGTGCGGAACGCGAATCGGCACGCCCTCGCCTTCGCGCAATCCGCACGCCCGGGCTTCACTTCAACAGCACGAGTGTCCTTTGCTCGCTCGCGCCGGCGCCGCTGATCCGCGCCAGGTAGACGCCGCTCGCAGCGCCGGCGCCGTGCTCGTCGCGGCCGTCCCACACCACGACATGCTCGCCGGCGGCCACTCGCCCCGATTGCAGGCGACGCACGAGCCGTCCCCGCAGATCCAGAACGTCCAGCTCGACGGTCAACGGGCGCGCCACGGAGAAACGCAGATGCGTGCGCGGATTGAACGGATTGGGCCAGATGCTCTCGAATCGAATCGGCGCGGCGACCACGGTCGGGTCCGGTGCGCTCGTGACGTCGAGCGCCTCCAGCGCCGCCAGTGCGTCGATGATGCCCCAGCCGTAGTCGTTGTCCGGCGTGCCGGCCTGGCTCGCCGTCGAACGCAGCGCTTCCCGTAGCGCCACGGGGCTCGTACCGGGATGGGCGCCCAGCAGCAGCGCGCCAACGCCCGCCGCGAGCGGACACGAGAGGCTGGTGCCGCTGGCGGTGGCGTACTGATCGGCCGATCCCGGAACGACCGAGACCACGTCCACGCCGAGGGCGCACACGTCGGGCTTGATGCGGCCGTCGGCCGTGGGCCCCGGCGAGCTGAAGCTGGCGATCTCCCCGGTGATCTCCACCGCGCCGAGCGTGATCACCAGGTCGCCGTCGGCCGGGGCGCCGATGTGCCCGGTGGACTGGCGGTAGTTGCCGGCGCTGTTGAAGACGGCCACGCCCAGCTCGGCGGCAAGGTCGGCGGCGATGGTGGTCACGCAGGTGTTGCCGTCGAAATCCTCGAATGT
>PIVY01000315.1 GCA_003353795.1 bacterium | reverse complement strand
GGAACTGGCGACGGTCCTCCGCCAGCTGGATCGAATCGAGCTTCGCGCCGATCAGTTCGACCCCGTATTTCTCGAGGGTGCCGCGCTCGGCCAGTTGCACGGCCAGGTTGAGACCAGTCTGCCCGCCGACCGTGGGCAGCAGCGCGTCGGGCCGTTCCTTCGCGATGATGGACTCGACGAGTGCCGGGTGCAGCGGCTCCACGTAGGTGGCGTCGGCCAGCTCGGGATCGGTCATGATGGTGGCCGGGTTGCTGTTGACCAGGATCACACGGTAGCCCATGCGGCGCAGCACCTTGCACGCCTGTACGCCCGAGTAGTCGAACTCGCAGCCCTGGCCGATGGTGATGGGGCCCGAGCCCGGGATCAGGATGGAGCGGATATCTTCACGCCTCGGCATCGGCGGCCTTTCGGCTGGTGTCCATGAGCTCGGCGAAGCGATCGAAGAGGTGCCCCGAGTCGTGGGGGCCGGGGCTCGATTCGGGGTGGTACTGCACCGAGAAGGCGCGGTGGGCGGGCGCGTCGATGCCCTCGCAGCAGCCGTCGCTGAGGCTCACGTGGGTGACCGTGGCGCCGGCCGGCAGCGTGTCGGGATCCACGGCGAAACCGTGGTTGTGGGCCGAGATCTCCACCCGGCCGGTGCCCTCCTCGCGCACGGGGTGGTTCCCCCCGCGGTGGCCGAACTTGAGTTTGTAGGTGTCGGCGCCCAGGGCCAGGGCCAGGATCTGGTGACCGAGGCAGATGCCGAAGATCGGGACGCGGCCTGCCAGGTCGCGCACGGTAGCGATGGCGTCGCTGACTGCCGCGGGGTCGCCCGGGCCGTTGCTCAGGAAGACGCCGTCCGGCTGGCGGGCGAGAATGTCGGCAGCCGACGTGCTCGCCGGCACCACGGTGACCTCGCAGCCGCGGGCGGCGAGCTGACGGAGGATGTTGCGCTTGATGCCGAAATCCATGGCCACGACGCGGTAGGTGCCCCGGCCGATCAGCGCGTCGGGGTCGCCGGGGCGCCACCAGTCGTCGGCCTTGGTCCAGGTGTACGGTTCGGCGCAGGTGACCTCGCGGGCCAGGTTGCGGCCGGTCATCTCGGGCAGGGCGCGGGCGGTGTCCAGCAGCGTCTCGAAGTTCGCCGCGTCGCCGCTGCCGAGGGCGCCGCGCATGGCGCCCTGGCGGCGGATGTGCAGCACCAGCGCCCGGGTGTCGAGGCCGGTGATGCCGGGCACGCCCGCGTCGCGCAGCCAACCGTCGAGATCGCCCTCGCTGCGCCAGGAACTGGCCACCGGGCTCAGTTCGCGGCAGATCAGGGCCGCCGCGCGCACGCCGTCCGATTCCAGGTCCTCGGCCGTGACGCCGGTGTTGCCGATCTGGGGCATGGTGAACGTCACGAGCTGGCCGTGGTAGCTGGGATCGGAGAGGATCTCCTGGTAACCGGTGAGGCTGGTGTTGAAAACGACCTCGCCTGCGGTGGTGACGGGCGCGCCGAAGGCCTGGCCTTGCCAACGGGTGCCGTCCTCGAGGACGAGCAGGGCGGGGGGAGATTCGAGCATGGGGTCTCCGGTCGGGAGGGACGTGGTGGGCGACCGGGAGGGCATGATAACCGTTCCTGGTCCGCGTGTCCATGCCGGAGAGGAATCGTCGCGGTACAGCCGCCGGGCTGCCTCGCGGGCCACCATCAGTCGCAGCGCCGGTTCGAAACCGTGGTGCAGCGAATCGCCCGTCAGCGCGAACAGGCCGTCACTTCGCCAGCACCATGCGGCCCGCTCCGCGTCCCTCCGGTACCGTCACCCGGTACAGGTACACGCCCGCCGGTAGCGTCTGGCCGTCGTGGTCGCGCCCGCGCCAGTTCCGCGCCGATTCGCCCGCCGGCGCGTCGAAGGCTTCCGACCAGCGCAGTCGTCCCTGGAGGTCGTAGACCTCGAAGGTGCCGGCCCCGCCGTGCTCACTGCGGAATCGGATCTCCGTCGCCGGATTGAACGGATTCGGATGGTTGCCCAGCAGCGCGAATGACGCCGGTACTTCCATCACCGGCGTGCCTCCCTGCTCGTCCATTTCCCAGGCATCCCCGTCCACGATGTAATTCACCGTGCCCGCGGTCTCGATGACCACGTGGCCGCCCACCACGCTCATGTCCGCGGGGGGCAGCGCGAAGCCGCCGCCGGCGGTGGTCTGGTAGACGAACACGTCGCGAGTCTGCAGCCGCTGCATGGGCTCCTGGTGGGGGTGTCCGTAGGAGTTGTTGTAGCCCACGGAGATCACCGCCACCTCGGGGGTGGTGGTGTTGAGGAAGTAGGCATTGCTGCTGGTGTAGCTGCCGTGGTGGCTGACCTTGTAGACCTCGAGGTCGGCCTTGCCCAGGCTCGACATGGTCTGGGCCACGGACGTCTCGATATCGTCGTGCGATCCGTCGTTGGTGCCGATGAGGTCGCCGGCCTGGAAGTAGTCGAAGTCGCCGCATTCCACCAGCAGGGCCACGCAGTACTCATTCTCATAGGTGCTGTTTTCGTGGGGCGGATTCAGCGCGCCGGCGCCGTTGAGGTCG